>QHBP01000310.1:7024-14200 GCA_003244175.1 Chloroflexota bacterium
GCCGCCTACATCCGCGACGAGTCGGGGCTCAGTCCGACTATCGCGCCGCATGCACGTGCCAGATAATCCCCGTCCCGTAGTCGGCGATCAGGAGGGATCCGTCGCGAGCATTTACGACGGCGAGGGGATGTTGGAGACCGGTGGCGAAGTCGGAGGTGGTCACCCGATTGCTGCTGAAATGGACATCCTTCACGCGGTGTCCGGTCGCCGCCGCGCCCACCGTCGCGCCCCATTCGGCGACAAAGGCGTCGCCCCGGTAACGAGCGGGAAAGGTACGGCCCGAATAGAAGCAGAGGCCGTCGGCGGATGAATGGGGCTCGAAGAGGGCTACCGGAGCGATGGTTCCCCGGCAGCCGGTGCCTCCGCCGTTGCCCCAGCAGCTGGGGAATGCGTAGCGACCTCCCGGCACGATGCGATTGAGCTCGTCCGGGACCTGATCGTCGTGATCATCGCGCCCGTTGTCGGTGGCGTACAGCCGTCCGGTTCCCGGTTGGATGGCGAGGCCGTACGGATTGCGCAGCCCGTGCGCGTATATCTGGCCCCGCGTGCCATCGGGTCGGAAGCGCATGATGGTCGCACTGCGAGGATTGCGCTCTCGGCAGGCGTCGCGCGTCGATCCCACTCCCAGGTATATCCAACCGCCGTGAAATACCAGCCCATCGTTTTGATGCCGGCCGGTCGGCAGACCGGTGATGATGTCCCGGCGCGCGAAACGAGAGAACCCGCGGGACGGGGTGAGGGTGGAGACGGTGCCGGTGGAGGAGACGAACAGCCTTCTCCCATACCATGTCAGGCCGAGAGGCGTGGCGAAGCCGGAGGCCACGCGGACGATGCGGTGATTCCCGATGGCCAGGATGTGCCCGTCCGCCTGCGACACGTACAGGCGCTTGTCGGGACCGAAAGACATGGCGGTCGGGGAGGTGAGCCCGCCGGCGTAGAGGTCCACACGAAAGCCGGGCGGCACAATCACGCCCGCTCCCAGCGCGAGAGTCTGCGCCTTCGGCACGGCAAGCGCCGCAAGCAGTAAAGCGATCAGCAGGCGTATCAGCAATCGAAGGGTGTGCATCGGTCCTCTCAAGGCCAGGATCTCTGGGTCGTCGCGAGTCGCCGCGACGGCAGCCTCGTACGGTCTCGATGATGTAACGCATTGCCCACGCGTCGCGGTTACAAATACAGGGGCATATTCGTGGCGCACAGACCAGGATCGGGCAAATCGCTCCGTGCTCGCAAGGAGTAATCGGAGTCGGATTCGCACCGGATGGCGCGCTACAGTGAAGAACCGGCGGTGGCATGAACCGGGGCCAAAATGCAGCTCGCACTTCGAGGTGACGTTTACTTGGGAACGGAGCAATGGATGAAGAGGTTGCGCGCGTTGGGCATACTTGCGGCCATCGCGCAGATCACAGCGTCAGCCGGTCGTAGTGGCACGGCCCACGCGTCGGCGGCGCAAGCACCGCTCGTCACCGCCATTGTATGCGCCCGCACGCCCCTGACCGCCGCACAGCTGAACGCCGATGCGCGCCTCATTCAAGTCAGGTTGACCGTGGGATTTGGCATCGCGCGGGCGCGGGTCACACCCTCGAGTGTGCGCTGTCTCCGTGTCTCGGTGCCCGGCACACCCCGTGCGAAGAAGATTGCGCACGCCGCTACCCAGCAGGGGTATATCGCGGTCGCCGCTAGCGGGACCGTTTCTCTGGCACCTGGCACCCACGTCCGACTCGCGTGCGGCCGTCCCGGGTGCGCGCCTGGCGCGACCGCGGGGAAGACGAGAATGCATGCCACGCCGCATCCCGTTCTGCGGGTTGTGCTCCCGGGTAGCGTGGTGGCTCGTGGCACCGCCCGCATTGGGTTCGACTCGCAAGGTCACCCGACCGTTGTGTACGCGTTGACGCCGCTCGGATCGCGCCTGTGGTGTCGTTACACACGCCGGCACGTATCCCGATTCGTGGCGATCGTCGTGGACGATCGCGTGCTTAGCGATCCGTTGATAGCGAGCGCCATCTGCGGCACCGAGTCCCAGATCGCCGGATTGTCGAGCGCGCTGCAGGCGACGCGCATCGTAACGTACCTCAACTTCGGGCCCCTCCCGATTCCCCTCCACCCGCGTCTCTCCGGCCCCCCCGGTGGCATGCCCGCCCTTACACCTGTGTAGGCGCCGTCGATCCCTCTCCGGCTGCTCGGTAGCGGCATCTCTTGCCCCGGTAGTATCCATGGCCTCTCTGCAGGCGACACCATGGTGAATGGAACCTGTCTGCTCGGGGGCCAGCCGGAGAGGGACCACGCGGCCTACAGCCGGGTTGACTAGCATCCGGCCGTTGTTGAGGAGACCGTGGGCGACACCGTGGTGAACGGCACCTACCTGCTCGGGGCCAGCCGGAGAGAGACCACGCGGCCTACAGTCGGGGTGGTTCGCATCCTGCCGTTGTTGCGGAGACAGCGGGCGACATTTTGGTAGACGGCGCCTTGCATGCCAGGAACCGCCCGAAAGGGACAACGTGGGTCCGAAGTCCAGATTGGGAGATGCGTTCGGGTTCGGTATACGGACTCGATGAGGTCAGCGCTTCACAGACGGGCCGGCTGCCCGGATATCGTCCGACACCTCATCGGCGAAATTCCTGGCGAAGTTCTCCTCGAACAGCGCTGCCAGCTTGTGCGCCTGCTGGTCGTAGGCGTCTCCACTTTGCCACGTCGACTTGGGATTTAGAACATTGTCCGAGACCCCGGGAACGTGCTCAACGACATGGAGGCCAAAGTGATGGTCGCGTTGCGTGGGAACTTCGGTCAGATCGCCACGCAGCACGGCGCGGACCATCGATCGAGTGTCGTCGATTTCTATGCGGCTGCCGGTGCCGTAGGGGCCACCGGTCCAGCCGGTGTTGATCAGCCACACCTTGCTGCCATGGCGATCGAGCTTGTCCCCCAACATGGTCGCGTACGTCGTCGGCGGCCAGGCGAGGAAGGGCGCGCCGAAACAGGTGCTGAAGTTGGGCTGCGGCTCCGTCACTCCCTTTTCCGTACCCGCGACTTTCGCCGTGTACCCGGACAGGAAGTAATACTGGGCTTGCTCTTTCGTCAGCCGGGAAATCGGGGGGAGAACCCCGAAGGCGTCCGCGGTGAGGAAGACCACGTTCTCAGGATGGCCGCCCATGCCGGTGGGGTCCACGCGCGGGATGAAGCTCAGGGGGAACGCGGCGCGAGTGTTCTCCGTTAGAGACTCGTCGTCGAGATCCAGCCGGCGGGTGTCCGGATCGATAGCAACGTTTTCGAGCACGCTCCCAAAGCGATGGACCGCGCTGTAAATCAGGGGCTCCGCTTCCGCGGAGATGTTGATCGTCTTGGCATATGACCCGCCCTCGAAGTTGAAGACACCGCGGTCGCCCCAGCCATGCTCGTCATCCCCGATGAGAGTTCGTTCCGGATCGGTGGAAAGCGTCGTCTTTCCCGTCCCCGACAGTCCGAAGAACAGCGCAACGTCACCCCGTGGTCCGTAGTTGGCGGAGCAGTGCATGGAGAGGATGCCCCGCTTGGGCATGAGATAGTTCAGCACCGTGAAGATGCCCTTCTTGATCTCTCCCGCGTAGCTGGTCCCGCCGATCAACAACAGACGCTTCTCGAAGTTGAGCACCACCACGACATTCGAGCGGGTACCGTCTTCCTCGGGACTGGCCTGGAAGCTCGG
Source organism: Chloroflexota bacterium (assembly GCA_003244175.1). Classification (GTDB taxonomy): domain Bacteria; phylum Chloroflexota; class UBA5177; order UBA5177; family UBA5177; genus QHBP01. The sequence goes on from QHBP01000310.1 coordinate 10,704, forward strand.
CACGTCGATGACGGTGAACCGGGGCTCGCGATCCAATTCATCGGCCACCAGCGCGTTGATGAACATATTGCGGACAAAAAGGCTGTGATACGCCTGCTCCGTGATGATTCTCACGGGTAGCCGGTACTCCGGGTCCGCCACTGCATAGGGATTCTGTACGAAAAGCTGCTTGCCGTTCAGGTATTGAAGCATCCGGCGGTGCAGGCGGGTGAACTGCTCGGGCTCTAAGGGGTGGTTGACGTTTCCCCACCAGATGTCGGCCTCGCTCTCGGGGTTGCGCACCACGAACTTGTCCTTGGGTGAACGCCCGCTGTGGCGCCCGGTGTGGAAGACGATCGGACCCTCTTCGGCAATCCGACCCTCTCCCCGGCGAACCGCTTCCTCATACAATGCGGCAGCCGGCAGATTCCAATAAATGGCCTCGGGCCTTTCTATGCCCTCATGCTCAAGCCCGTGCCGAGTGTGAAGCTGTACCATTTGCTCCTACCCCGAACAACGGGCGACCGGCTTGCGCGCCCGGCCGCCCTTTACAGTGTTATCGATAGTTCTCGAACTGAAGTGGAATATCGTACCCGCGCTGTCGCACCGACGAGATCACCAGTTGCAGGTCGTCCTTGCTCTTGGCGCTGACACGCACCGCGTCACCCTGAATCTGGGCCTTCGCCTTGGGGACCGTGTCCCGAACCAACTTGGTGATCTCCTTGGCGAGGTCCTGCGCGATGCCACGACGGAGAGTGATCTGTTGACGCACATTGCCGCCGGTAGCATTCTCGATCTTACCCAGCTCGAGTATCTTCAGGTCGAGGCTCCGGCGCACCATCTTGGATTCGAGCACGTCCACGATCGCCTTGAGCGTCATGTCGGAAGGCGCCGTGACCACCAGGCCGTCCTTCTCCAGGTCCAGCTTTCCGTTCGCGCTTTTCAGATCATACCGCTGTTGCATCTCTCGGTGGGTCTGGTCGACCGCGTTGACCAGCTCCTGGCGGTCAAAGTCCGACACGATGTCGAACGAAAAATCCGCCGCCATCTTGCCCTCCTTTATACCGCTCCCAACGGGCCATGCTATCAGATTCCGTGTTCAAGCCAGCCGATACGCGCCCCTCCCCTCGAACGGCGCGATCACCCGTCTTCCGGCCGGATCGACCGAGGCCACATCGGGAAACCGAATGGATCGCCACATGTCGGCCTCCGAGGGAACCGCCCCGAGCGTCTCCCCCTCTGACACGTCGCCCGTAGCGTTAGCCCCATACGACGAGATACTTTGTCACGGCTCTGCCGGTCACGTCCAGTTGTATACTCCCCCTGCCTGCAACCAGCTCGCATCGATCCCCCACCTTCCGGCGCAGCGGCGGACGATAGTCACGACATCGTGGTAGCCGTCCGGATGTCGATTCTGACTCGAAGGGTACGCAAATCGAAACCAACCGTTGACATGAAATCCGACGAAACCCGCGCGCGAGAGCAGCGAGGTGGTGAAGCGGTGGACGCTTCGGATGCGCACGTTCCGAAAATCGGGTTCTGGAGACCTGGAGGGAGGCCGCGGCCCTCCTCCCTCTAAAGAACCGGAGCCGGGCGGAGCGCTGTGTGGATTTACAATCGTGAACGTGGCGCCGCAAGGCGCTTCCAGGAGCCATGCGGCACCGTACTGACCACCGTTGAGATATGCGAAGTACCGGATGACCGTGTGCCGGAGGCTCAGGTTTGGGGCAGAGCCTCGTGATCCCGCCTCGGCTGGGGCGACCAAGCATACCGCCAGTAGCGCAGCCGTTAGTACGATTGAAGCCGTTCGCATTTTTACCGTCTCCTCATTGGGATAGTTCCGAAGCGACTCTACCCGTTTCGCCGTTCATCTGTTTTCGCTACACGATGTCTTGCTTGCGAAGTTCGGCGATGCCGCCTTCAGCGCCGTCCAAGCCAACGATCCGTGTGGCCGGTAGCGTTCTCCAAATGCGCCACCAATCGATCCTCCCCTCAGTCGTCGTTCCAGTGAAATCCGATGCGCCGGTCAGTCTTGCCTTGCGCTTCATCAAGTACGCGATCAAAGGAGGCCGCGAGCTCCACAGCAAACGACTCGCATGCCTCACCGTACGTTCTCCAAAGGCTTCGCGGGAGTTTGTGCTCCATGATGTCTCGCAGCCGCACTTGAAGAGCCTGAATCTCTGCCTCCGATTCGGGGTCGACACTCCACTGCTCTTCACCCTCACCCACCTCGCTGCTTGCAAAGCCCGCCATTTGCTCTAAGGTGGCCTGCGGCACGTCAAATGTGCTCGCGATTCGTCGGAGGTAGCGAACCGACGGCGTCACATTACCCCTTCGCCAACGAGATACCTGTGCGTCCGCGACGCCAACCTGTCTAGCCACCGCCGCCTGCGAGAGTCCGCGGGCGTGCATGGTGGCATTCAACCAAATTGCGAAGGGCTTGTCTGGACCAGCCACTCAGCGCCTCTGATAATCTTACAAGAAAGCAACTCGTCTTACATAAGAGGTAGAAGCTCTGTTGCCTTGCTGGCATTCAATGACGTTCTCCGGAGGATAGAGGGACGTGGGGCTCATGGTCAACCGACCTCAACAAGAGCAAGGAAGCGTCTCGCTCTGGTGCAACCGTGACTTCATGCTGTTGCGTGCCGGTCAGACGGTCTCTGTCGTTGGCTCCGGGGTCTCCGGCCTCGCCTTTCCTCTCCTCGTACTGGCCCTTACGCATTCAGCCGCCGTCAGCCGGTGCCGTGAGCTTCTTTGGGATGGTGCCTGGTTTTCTGCTCGCTCTCCCCGCCGGCGCGCTCGTTGATCGATGGAATCGGAAGCGTACCATGATCCTTTGTGATTCAGGTCGAACACTTGCTCTCGGGAGCGTTGCACTCGCACTCACACTCGGGCACCTCACCGTTTTGCTGCTCACTGTCATGGTGCTGGTTGAGAGCAGCCTTGCAGTCTTCTTCGGCCTGGCAGAAAGTGCCGCGGTCCCACGTGTCGTCCCGATGAAGCAGTTAGCCGAGGCGGTGTCTATCAATCAGGCTAGTGGAGAAGCGGCCGGTCTGATTGGCCCATCACTGAGCGGTCTCCTGTACAGTCTCGGGCAGGTTCTGCCCTTCCTGGTCGACGCCGTCTCCTATGGAATCTCAGTCTTTTCGCTCGTATTCATTAAGACCGAATTTCAGGAGGAGCGGTCGCCGGCCGGTCGAAACCTCCGGGTCGAGGTTCTCGAGGGGATCCGGTGGGCGTGGTCTCAGCCTTTCATCCGCGTCAGCGCTTTCCTGATCGCCGGCCTCAACTTTCTCGCGGCTGCCACTACCCTCACACTGATCGTGCTCGCAAAGCACCTTCATGCTTCTCCCGCTGCCATCGGACTCATCTTCGCCCTGTTTAGTGCGGGTGGGCTGCTCGGTTCCATCACTGCGGGTTGGTTGAGGCGCCGGCTCGGCTTTACAGACATCCTCATCGGCATGATGTGGGGATTCGCCATCCTGTGGCCCCTCTACGCTCTTGCTAGCAAGCCCTTC
>QHBP01000187.1:0-874 GCA_003244175.1 Chloroflexota bacterium
ATCCGATGCCCGCCGCCGCGATGTGATTCAGGCCGCCGATCTTGACTAAAACGAAGAGAACAGCCGTGTTCACGGCGATGCCCACCATGCCGACGAGCCCGAATCGAACCAGGCGCAAATCATGACCATCGAGCAAGGCGCGGTTGCAGATGTGCACAAAGGATTCGCGAATTGAGTTGAGCGTGACCGACCGTCGGGTCACCCTTTCCTGCATGATCGCCATGTGCTCTCTCCGCTTCGGTGTGAGTATGGCTACCATGGCGTCCAAAAAAGCACGGGGCTATTCACCGGACGTACCGAATTTCATGTCTCCGCCGTAGTCAGGAAGAGGTACCGCTTTGGAGCCGACTTGGGGCTCGTGCCGCTAGCTGACCACAATCTCCACAGTAACCGTGGCATAGCCCGCCTTGCGAGCCGTCATGACGAGTGGGCCGGCGTGTGGCGGCCACAGATATGCGAATGTCACGAACCCGTAGGCGTTGGTGGATCCGCTTCGCAACCTGCGCATGCCTAGACGCCGGCCATCGATCAACACTCGGACACCCGACACGGACCTGCCTCCCGTTCCGTGCATGTACAGGCGAAGCGTGCCGTATCGCCGCACGTGCACCGAGCTGTTGATCGCGATGATGAAGTGCCGCAGTGCTTCTTCGATGACCTGGGTGGGGGCGGGTAGGGGCGTCGATGTCGGGACACTCGTTGGCGTCGAAGTACTGGTGGACGTCGGGATATTCGTGGCGGTAGGTGGCACCACGGTCGGGACGGTCGTACTCGTGAGTGTCGGAGGGGCGAAAGTTGCCGTCGCCGTGGCGGCCGCAGCGGTGGGCGTGATGGTGGTCGTGACTGTCACGAACGGCGGGGGCGAGGGTGTGAC
>QHBP01000187.1:904-5836 GCA_003244175.1 Chloroflexota bacterium
GACATCGGCAGCGGGAGTTGGACAGGTGAACGAATATGACACCTGGCCGACGGTAAAGGCGGCGGGGATGCTGTTGGGGATGGTTTGCGGCACGCCATCGTTCTTGAGGTTGGCGCAGTAAGCACCGTCTGGAAATGTGCCGCCTGGAGGGGTTACTGGGACGTACCTGTTGCCGGCCGTACGGAAGTCGAGAGGGGCCGTCGCCACATACGGCGAGGTCGTGCCGCCGATGAGGATGTCCACCTCCCCGGCGTCCGTCGAGGAGGCCGCGTTCACCGTGTAGTCAAAGTAGACGATCTGAGTTCCCGACGGGAAGCGCGTTTCCGGAACTTGAGCCGGACCCACCGCGGACGTGACGTACGCATTGCTCACGACCACCGGCGCCGCGTGTCCGAAGCTCGCGCTCCACAGAACCGGCAGCATTGCCGCGGTCAGCATCAGTAGAATAACGACGCGGCGTTGACGCCCCGGGATTTGCGGCACGCATTTCACTAGCGGCATTCTATCACCCGACGTTTCAGATTGACTCAGGCGGCACTGCGTCGGCTCCTATCTTTTGTCCTCCCAGGGTTCGTGCGTAGAGGGCAGCGCCGGAGAGAGGAGGAGGCCTCCCATCACCGCGTACGCATTCGCCTGGCATGACCGAATGGTATTGGGTGCGAACTCTCGGGCCACGAGCAAAGTTGAGCCGCGGCGCTAGCGCCCTTCATAAAAGAGTGTTTGCAGTTCCGGTATATCCTCAAAGTCCTCGCGATTGCGGGTAACGAGGGTGAGGTCGTGCACAAGCGCTGTTGCCGCAATGATCAAATCAAGCGCTCGCTGTCTTACCCGTTTCACACATCAGTCGAAACGGTTTGGGCCCTGCTCTCGCTGTTCGTGCACCTGCCGGAGAAACTTGTCGGAATTGCTGCCTGCAAACATGCCTCGACTCGCTCGCAGTGCCTGTTGCACTTTGACTGGGTCGTAGTCCTTCCAGATGTCCTCGGACGCTTCTTTCTCGATACGAAACGCAACGCCATCTCGGTCCACAAGAATGGGTTGACTCCGGTCCTTCACCTGCTCGAAACATGAGCAAGATTGTCGGCAAAGTCTTTGAAGCTAATACGTTGTAGGTCGTGAGCCATTTTGTTTTGCCTCTTGTCATTGTAGAACGCAGTGTAGCAGAGCTCCCCAACTTGTCAAAGCAGCGCCGCACGCCAGATGGGCATGCGACTGCCCGGACACTAGCGCGCCCTATATGTTACCCTACAGCATGAAAAAGACGAGTGTGTATCTTACAGACGAAGACGTGACGCGATTGCGCAGGTTGGCCGCGAGCGAAGACAAGAGTCAGGCAGAAGTCATTCGCGAAGCTCTCCGTGTTTACGAGGCGCACGAGCAACCGGATCGCCGGTTCTCTCTTACCGCAGCTTGGGACGGGGACGGGACGTCGGTCGTCGGCGTACCGGAACATGAGCTTCTCGAGGGCTTCGGCTCCTGACGGTTATCGTCGACGCGGCCCCCCTGGTCGCCCTTGGAGATGCTCGTGATCCGCAGCACGATGCCATTCTAGGGATTCTCGAGGCGGAGGCCGGCAGGTTGGTGGTTCCGGCCCCGGTGACGGCCGAGGTTGACCATTTACTGCGCAGACACGGCGGCCCTCAGGCCGCTCGCCGGTTCCTCGAGGATCTTGTAGAAGCACGATTTGACGTGCCCACACTCTCGCGCGATGAGTATGAGATGGCTCTGGCCACGCACAACAAATACGCAGATCTCGACCTCGGGCTGGCCGATCTCTCGGTCGTGGTGCTGGCCTATCGATATCGCACACGCCGCCTCCTCACGTTTGATGATCGTCACTTCCGGACGGTCGAGCCGCTGCAAGGAGGAACCTTCTCCCTGTTTCCCGCGGACGCCTGAGTCTGCGAACTCGTGTAGGCTGGTGCGATGAAGATTTCGATTGTAGATGTCGGACCGCGGGATGGCCTGCAAAACGAAGCGACGACGCTGCCTCCCGAAGTTCGGGCGGAGCTCTGCAACCGCTTAGCGGCGGCTGGGGTCCGCCGCATGGAGGCGGCGAGTTTCGTCAACCCGAAGCTCGTCCCGCAGATGGCCGGAGCCGAAGAGGTCATGGCCTCGATCCAGCGCGTTCCCGGAGCCATCTACGCGGGGCTCGTTCTCAACGAGAAAGGCTACGAGCGAGCGCGGGCCGCCTGGGTTGACGAGGTTCGCTTCGCCTTTCCCGTTACCGAATCCTTCGCGCGGCGCAACCAGAATTCCACGGTTGCCGAGTCGATCTCACTTGGCCACCGCATCGTGGCGCGGGCGCGAGAAGATGGACTGAGGGTGGGCGTCGTCCTCAGCACGTCGTTTGGGGACCCGTTCGAGGGCGCTGTCGAACCGGCGACGGTGCTGCGCGTGGCGGAGCAGATCCAGGAAGCTCGGCCGGACGAAATCATCCTGGCCGATACCATCGGCACCGGAGTGCCCTCCCAAGTACGCGAGCTGGTGAAGGGCGTGCGGTCGCTGGGTGCGATCGCTGGGTGTCACTTTCACAACACGCGCAATACGGGGTTCGCGAACGCGTTTGCGGCGGTGGAGGCCGGCGCGACGGTTCTGGACTCGTCGATTGGTGGAGCCGGTGGCTGCCCTTTTGCTCCTCGAGCCACCGGTAACGTCGCTACCGAGGATCTCGTATATCTCATGCATGGCATGGGGTACGACACGGGGCTTGACCTCGACGCTCTTATTACCGTGTCAGAATGGTTGGCGGAACGTCTGGGCAAGGAGCTGCCGGGGCAGGTGTACCGCGCCGGTGGGTTTCCGTAGAACACCTGGGCTATCGCGTCTCGGGCAACAGGGTGTGGTCCGGGAAGTTGCCGTAGAGAGACTCGCCGGGCTCACCCTCGGTGACCGCGCGAACGAGATACTCTCCACCCACAAAGCAACCCTTCCAGGATTCGCCGCTACCGCCGAAGGGCTCCTCGCGGTCGCCACGCGACCGCATCCTGTTGACGCCAACCTTGAAAGTGCGCAGCTCCGATGTGACGCGGGAGGCGATCTGCGAATCGTCGGTGGCGATGGAGCCCACCAACGATCCGCCCGAGACATTCATCTCGGCGATCAGCTCCTCGATTTGGTCGACTATCACGATGGAGTCGATGGGGCCGAAAGGCTCGAGGTGGTAGAGGGAGCAATTGCGCGGCACGTTCATCAGAGCCGCCGGCGGAAGGTAGCTGGAGATGTCCTGGTCCGGGAACAGCAGGTTCTCGTCGAGACTGCCCTCAAAGAGACTGACCGCGCCCTTTCCCACCGCGTCGCTGTACATCACTCGCAGCGACTCGACGGTATTGGGTGTGATCAGGGGCCCAAAATCGAGAACGGGAGGAGTGGTCTCATCATCGGAGGCTAGCAGCGGGTGCCCCACCCGCAGACCCTCGAGGACCGGCAGATACATTCGCAGGAACTCGGGAAACAATTCTCGCTGGACGACATAGCGCGGGTACGCGGTGCAACGCTGTTTCCCGTATTCGAAACCCTTCTTGATCTGCTCCCCGAGGGATGGCCAGTCTGAGAAGTCCCAAATTCCGTATGCGTTGATACCCTCCATCTCGAGCATATATCGCTTGTCGCGATCGTAGAGGCTGGCGGCGATGTCGCGGCCGTTGCTCTTGCCCCCGACGAAGGATAGGCAGGCGACGTCCTGATTGCGAACCAGGGCCTCACTGAGACGGCCACCCGAGCCGCTGACGAGCGACACGGGAAGGCCGCACTCTCGCGCCATTCCGAGCGAGAGCGTCAACGCACAGAGTCCGCCGTCGGTCGGGGTTTTCGCGATGACGGAGTTCCCGGCCAGCATCTGTACGAGAACGGCGTGGACCAGGACCGAGAGCGGGTAGTTCCAGGATGCGATATTGGAGATCAAGCCGATCGGCTTCCGTCCCTCCACCATCGGCTCGATATTCTCCACGTACCACTCGACCCCCGAGATGCAGCGATCCACGCTGGTCAACGCCTGTTTGTGCGGTTTGCCAATTTCCCAGACGAGCAAGAGGGCGAGTAGCCCGCGTAACTCACGTATGCGCTCCAGACATGAGGTGACGCGGGCGCGCCGCTCGTCGAGATCGGTACGCGACCAACGTTCGAACTCGGCGGCCTCAAATTGGACCGCTTTGAGAGCGGTTGGGAGGTCAAGCATCGGATACGCGCAAAGGTCGGTGCCGTCGCAGGGTGACTCAAAGCGTTTGGGACGGCCGCGGTGACCCCACTCCCCCTCGACCAGATTGAGGACGTGTCCTCCCGGCTGAAATGCGTCGGGCATGAGCTCCCGTAGACGCGTGAATAGGGTAGGCCACTCAGAGCCGACGACCACATGCTTCTCCGCATGATTTCCCGTGTCCTCCGGCTTCACGTCTCGCACATGGTTGAGCACGTCGGTATGCGGCTCCGTCTGTTTCATGACCTTACTCCAATGCACGGATGAGCGCGCCTGGTTCTGCAAACTTTCGCGGCGTGCCCGGCTCCTCACAACTCCGGTGTCTCTCGTACACTGATTTTAAGTGGACATGGTACGAGAGGGGCAGATCATGAACGGAAGCGCGGAGGACATCGTCGTATCCACGCCGTTGCGGACGGCTATTGGGACGTTTGGGGGCGTGCTGAAAGACACGACCGCGACCGATCTTGGCGCGACGGTGGTCAAAGAGGTCTTGAGTCGCAGCGGTCTCGATGCCGGCAGGGTTGATCAGGTTATCGTGGGCAATGTATTGCAGGCCGGACAAGGCATGAACCCGAGCAGGCAGGTCGGGATCAAGGCAGGGTTGCCGGTGAGCGTTCCCGCCATGACGATCAACCGCGTCTGCGGGTCGGGTCTCCAGGCCGTCATCTCTGCAGCCCAGGACATCGGGATGGAAGACTCTAAGGTGATCGTGGCGGGGGGGATCGAAAACATGG
>QHBP01000302.1 GCA_003244175.1 Chloroflexota bacterium
GCCGTCTACAACCACTACAAACGCGTGGCCGCCGGCATGCAAATCGATGACGTGGAGCTGGGCAAGAGCAACATCCTGCTGATTGGACCAACCGGGTGCGGAAAGACGCTTCTCGCTCAAACACTGGCGAAGGTGCTGGACGTACCCTTCTGCATCGCGGACGCCACCGCCCTCACGGAGGCCGGCTACGTGGGTGAGGATGTTGAGAACATCCTGCTGCGCCTGATCCAAGCAGCCGACTTCGACATCGCGCGCGCGGAGAAGGGGATCGTTTACATCGACGAGATCGATAAGATCGCGCGCAAATCGGACAATCCGTCCATCACGCGTGACGTGTCCGGGGAGGGAGTCCAGCAGGCCCTCCTGAAGATCGTCGAGGGAACCGTCGCCAACGTTCCGCCGCAAGGCGGGCGAAAACACCCACATCAGGACTTCATTCAGATCAATACGTCGAATATCCTCTTCATCTGCGGAGGCGCGTTCGAGGGACTCGACAGGATCATCGAGAAGCGCGTTGGGAAAAACCGCTCCATCGGCTATCGCATCAGCAGCATCAGCGTCGACGCCGACAATGAGCCGGTCAACGCCATCACGCCCGAAGACCTTCTCCAGTACGGTCTGATCCCCGAGTTCGTCGGTCGACTTCCCGTCATCGTCGGTCTGGAGCCGCTCGACAAGGACACGATGATCAGGATTCTCACGGAGCCCAAGAACGCGATCATCAAGCAGTACAGGAAGTTCTTCGAGCTGGACAAGGTGGAGCTGCTTTTCACCACAGAGGCACTGGAGCAGACCGCTGTGCAGGCTCTGGCCCAGAAAACGGGCGCACGCGGCCTGCGCAGTATCGTCGAGGAGACTCTGCTCGAGATCATGTATGAGATTCCCTCGAGAAACGACATCCGATCCTGTACGATCACGGACAAGGTGATCCTCAAACAGGAACGCCCCATCCTGGAGCCCTCACCTCTGCCCACGCGATCGGACGACGACTACCTGCAGGAGAACGAGTCGGCCTGAGGGTAGGGAGCATGGTCTCCTCCGACCCACGATACTTCCTGGTCTATGCAGTCCGGCGCGTGAAGGTTTCGCACTGGCTACGGGGACATCACGGTGGTAGATTAGAGGTGCAGACACGCCTACGTGGCGTGTCCACATGGGGGCGCGGAGCAGTGCTTCTGGGAATCGAGGGCAGACACTCCCGCCGCATGCTGGAAGGGTCTTTTCGCACAATTCACACGAGGAGATGCTCATGCGCTCGTCCCGCCTCAAACGATCTCGTCCGGTCCTCGTCGTCTTGGCCCTCGCAGTGGGCGTCGGCGCGGCCCCACAGATCTCCCGGCTTCCGCTCGCTCTAGCTCAGACCGCCGGGTCGTCGTCGGTTCAATGCCCATCGTTGTTCGGCGCGGTTCCCACGCCCCTGACCGTCTCGCTCGGCAGCACACCGGCTGGAAGCGCGGCAGCGGTGCCCGCCCTCGAGTGCCGTCCGGTATCGTCCTCCATTTCTACTATCTCGAGCGCGACTCTTAGCGTGAGCCTGTGTGGCACCGTCACGGACTTTACAGCTCCCGTGAGCGGCGGCCCCGCGAGCTTGACGGTGAACGGCTTGATCATCCCCATCCCTGCCGGCTACGCGGTCCCGGGCTACGTCGCGGTGGGAAACATTGTCTACGTCGTCATTCTCAGTCCGGGCGGCCAGCTCGTCGAGATCTCGCCCGGCTTCTGCACCCCACTGGCGGCAGCGACCCTGAGCGGTGGTGGCGGGCAGATGGTAGGAAAAGCATACGCAAGCTGACAGGGTTCTAGAAGGCTAAGAGGGGATGGCGCACATGTGCGCCATCCCCTCTTCTTTTTACCTTCTAGACTATGCGACAAACTATGTGGAGCGTCCTCGCCTTTCCTAATGACAGCCCCTCCCTATAATGATGCGTGAATTTCGTCGACCGCTTCGAGACCTTTATCGAACGACTGATGGAGCGCACTTTTACGCGTGCCACCCGAAGCCACCTCCAACCAGTGGAAATCGGTAAGCGAATTGTTCGCGCCATGGAGAGCCAGCAATCGGTGGGCGTCGACGGAGTGATCGTGCCCAACGTGTACGACGTCCACCTCAGTCCACGGGACTATGCGGAAGTCGAACCCATGCGTCGCTCTCTCGCCAAGCAGATGGAGCAGCACGTAGGCCGGGTGGCGCGGCAGCGCCGATTCGTGCTTGTCAGCCGTCCCGTCGTGACACTACAAAGCGAGGACAAGCTCTCCGCGGGCGATGTGCGGGTGACCCCGCGCCTCCAAGACGTCGATACCCGGGCGGGACAACAATTCCAGCATACGGCCATGCTTCCCCAGTTGGAGGGACCGATCCGCAATGGCCCGGCAACCCCGAATGTCATCGTAAACGGACGTTCTCACGCCGTGCTGCGTTCGCCCACACGCGTCGGCCGCCTGCCGGACAACGATATCGTCTTCGACGACAAGCGCGTCTCCCGTCACCACGCGGAATTCGTACAGCAGGGGACGCGCTGGACGATGCACGACACCGGCAGTACGAACGGAACGGCCGTCAACGGCAAGATCGTGAGGGAAGCTGTCCTCCGACCTGGAGACACGATTTCTCTTGGCGGCCTCGAGGTGACGTGGGAGCAGTAGCCACCTCTTGAACGTCGACGACATCCTCCTGGTGGGTCGGGTGCTGTTCATTGTGGCGCTCTACCTGTTCTTGTTTCTGCTGGCGGCACTGTTGAGGCGGGAGCTGCGCCAGTCAGCCTCCCCGAGCGAGGAGCGAGGCCCCGCGGACCTGTTGCTCGTCGATCCCGCCGAAAGCGGCCTCGATGCGGGTGAGCGCATTCCTCTCCTTGCCCTCTCGCGCGTCGGTCGTAGCGCGGATAACGATGTCGTGCTCGACGACACCTTCGTCTCCACCGAGCATGCGCGTCTGGTGTGGAACGGCAGGGGTTGGGTCGTCGAGGACCTGAAAAGCACCAACGGTACGCGAGTCAACGGCCATCCGGTCAAGAAAACCACCGCCGTGAAGCCCGGAGACACCATCGAATTTGGGCGGGTCAAGGGCAAGCTGGTGACCCTGTGAGCGTTCGGTATCGGCCGCGCTGGCTCGAGCTGGTCCTCCTGCTTCTCGCGGGCGCCATCGTGCTGGGCGGGTTCTTTTTGCTGTCCACCGTGCGCCACGGCCATCTCGTGGCCGGTGATTTTCGCTATCCCGCACTGTACGTCGGGAGCACTCTGATACTCAGTCTCTGGATCGGACGTGCAGCTCCGTTGGCGGACCAGATTCTCTTGCCCGTCGTCGCGCTGATCTCCGGTGTCGGCCTCCTGGTCGTCACGCGTCTGGGAGATTCCCTGGGACATAAACAGGTCTTCTGGGTCGTTTTGGGAGAGGTGATTGCCGCCGCCATCCTGGTGGCCCCGCGGCAAGTCAACACCCTACGCCGTTACAAGTACACGGGCGCGTTCCTGGGGCTGTTCTTGATTGTCGCCACGATTCTCGCCGGGACCGATATCAACGGCAGCGGCTACCGCCGGTGGATAGGGTTCCATGGCGTGTACTTCCAGCCGGTCGAGCTGCTGAAGCCGCTCATGGCAATCTTCTTCGCGGCATATCTGGACGAAAAGCGCGAGCTTCTCGCCCGCGCCCGGCTCGAGATCGGGCGGCTCACGTTGCCCCCGTTTCAGTATCTGGCCCCACTTGTCGCCGTCTGGGGTCTGTCCCTTCTGCTGCTGGTCAGGCAAAACGACCTCGGAAGCGCGCTACTATTCCTGGGTATCTTCCTGGCCATGATCTACGTGGGGACATCGCGACCGGTCTACCCCATCTCGGGTCTGTGTATGTATGTCGTCGGTGTGTATCTCGCCTTCCACATATTCCCCCACATCCGTGCCCGCACCGAAGTATGGCTTGACCCCTGGGCGCACAACGCCGGATCCGGTTATCAGCTTGTGCAGGGTTTGATCGCGCTGGCGGTGGGAGGCATTGGTGGGCAAGGAATCGGCCAGGGGCACCCAGCGCTCGTGCCCGTGGTTAGCACAGACTTTATCCTCGCCGCCATTGGAGAAGAGCTTGGGCTGGCCGGCGCCGCGGCCCTGATCGGGCTCCTCCTCTTTCTCGTATTTCGCGGCTTGACCGTGGCGATGCGGGCGGAGGACGGCTTTGCCAAGCTCCTCGCCACGGGTCTCGTAGCGACATTGGGCATTCAGACCATCGTTATCGTGGGCGGCACGACGCGACTGATGCCCCTCACCGGAGTGCCGCTGCCCTTTCTGAGTTACGGCGGCAGCTCCGCCCTGGCAAACTATGTCATCATCGCCCTCCTGCTCAAGATATCCTCCTCCACCGCGGCACAAAAGCAATGAACGCGAACATTCGGCGGCTCGGCCTTTTCTTTCTCGTCGCATTTGCCATCATCCTCATCGACCTCACGTACTGGCAGGTTATTGATGCCTCGAATATGGCCACTCGTTCGGACAACCAGAGACTGACAATCGAGGCAAACCAAGTCCGGCGCGGTCTCATTCTCGACCGCAACGGAGTCGTTCTGGCGGGCCGCGTGGTCGATGCCAACGGCATCGTCCATCGCACCTATGCAGATCCGTCCCTCTCGCAGGTTATCGGCTACGACTCTCCACGATACGGCAGATCGGAGCTCGAGAAGACGTACGACGACTATTTGACGGGGCGGAACGTCGGGCCCAGCTGGAAGAACCAGCTCGATCAGTGGGAACACCGACAGGTCGTTGGCGACGACGTAACACTGACCATCGACGAGCGGCTGCAACGCCAGGTGGCCGCCATCCTGCCCAACCAACCATCCGCGGCCATCGTCACGGATCCTCGGAACGGGGAGGTTCTGGCGATGGTGAGCAAGCCGGAGTTCGACGCAAGTCAGATCGACAACCCGTCGTATTGGACCTCCCTGTTCCCGCCGGGGGCCGGAGAGCCTCTCATCAACCGAGCGGTCAACGGCTATTATCCTCCCGGCTCGACCTTCAAAATTTTGACCATGTCGGCGGCCCTGGACAGCGGAATCATGTCCCCAACGACGCCCTTTTACGGCATCGACGCAACCGGGCCGCTAACCGTGGACTTTCATACATTCCCGGCCAGCATCAACAACCTGCCCGCCGGCGTCGGCTCCGTGGATCTTACGCACGCCCTGATGTACAGCGATAACATCGTCTTCGCCAAAGTTGGTCTCGCACTCGGGCAAAGCCGATTTCGCGACTACGCATCCCGCTATGGGATCGACAGTCCAGTCCCGTTCGACATCCCGGCGTTCCAGAGCCACCTTATGTCTCAAGGGGAGACGTTCTCGAACGTCGACCTCGCCAGCACCGCGTTCGGCCAGGGAGGCCTGCATGTGACGCCGTTGCAAATGCTCATGCTGGCGGAGGCTCAGGCTACGGGCGGAACTATCCCCAATCCGGTTCTCGTGAAACAGGTGAGGGGGCCGGATGGCTCCGTTATCAAGGATGCGAACTACGGGACGCTGCACCAGCCGATATCGTCGGACACTGCGACCCAAATGCGCGCCGCCATGGTGCAGGTGGTACAAGGCGGCTCGGGATTCGAGGCGAACATTCCGGGCATCCAGGTCGCTGCCAAGACCGGCACTGCGGAGACCGGAGGTGGACTTCCTCCACACGCCTGGTTCGTCTGCTTTGCGCCCGCGGCGCACCCGAGAGTAGCCGTCGTCGTTATCGTCGAACACGGCGGTGAGGGGGCGTTTGTCGCCGCGCCGCTCGCCCGGCAGATCCTGCAGGCCGCGCTCCCCCTGACGCAGTAGCGCATTTATACTGTGAGGGTCGCCGCCGGGACAGATTCAAGAGCGACTTACCGGCTGGAGACTATTTGCGAGAAGGAGACGGATGGCATGGGTGTATCGACAGTCGGCGTAGTCGGAGCAGGGCTCATGGGCTCGGGAATCATCGAGCAGTCCGCTCGCTGCGGCTACAACGTCGTCGCCCGGGAAATCGACGAAACGGCCGTGACGGCGGGCCGGAAGCGCGTCCGGGACTCCATGGATCGCGGCATCCAACGCGGCAAGTTTCCGGAAACGGTACGTGACGAGGCCCTTGATCGCATAACCTGGACAACCGAGCTGCGAGACCTGAAGGCGTGTGATCTGGTGATCGAGGCAATAGTCGAGCATCTCGAGAGAAAGCGGCGGCTCTTCGCGGAGCTGGACCTGGTTACTGGACCCCACACCATTCTGGCTACCAACACATCTTCGGTCAGCATTACAGCCATCGCTGCCGCAACCAAGAGACCACATAAGGTGGCGGGCGCCCACTTCTTCAATCCGGTGCCAGTCATGAAGCTGGTCGAGCTCGTACGCGCGCTCCAGACGAGCGATGAGACCATGGACTGCCTTCGCCACTTCGGCGAATCGCTCGATAAGAAAGTAGTCGTCGCCAAGGACACGCCCGGTTTCATCGTCAACTACCTTCTGGTTCCGTATCTCCTAGATGCCGTGCGGGCGGTGGCGGACGGTACCGCAACGGTGGAGGACATCGACACCGCGATGACCCTGGGAACGGGCGTCCCCATGGGCCCGTTGACCCTCTTGGACTTTATCGGAGTGGACACAACCCTCTACATCGCGGACGTGATGTACGACGAGCTTCGAGATCCGAAGTACGCGGCCCCTCCGCTCCTTCGAAAGATGGTCAGTGCCGGCTACTACGGAAAGAAGAACGGCCGAGGATTCTATGACTACGCCAATGGCGGATAGGGTGTCCCCGTTCGAGAACCTGCTGCTGGACCGTGAGGACGGATTCGCCGTCATCGCAATCCACCGGCCTCACGTCCTCAACGCACTCAATCGAGCCACGCTGTTCGAGCTGGAGAGCGCGATCGACGACATCGGCCGCGACAGTGACGTCCGAGCGATCATCATTACTGGAAGCGGCAGCAAGGCATTCGTCGCCGGAGCCGACATTGCTGAGCTGCGACTGCTCGGGACGGCGAAGGACGCATACGATTACTCGCTCTCGACGCATCATCTTCTCCTCAAGCTCCAGCGTCTCGACCAGGCGGTCATCACGGCGGTCAACGGATACGCCCTGGGCGGCGGCTGCGAGCTGGCGATGAGCGGGGATATCATCATCGCAGCCGAGAACGCACGATTCGGCCAGCCCGAAGTCAATCTCGGCCTCATTCCCGGGTTTGGCGGCACGCAACGTCTGCCCCGTCTCGTCGGGCGAACCAAGGCCCTGGAGATGATCCTGACAGGTCAACACATAGATGCGCACGAGGCGCTCGAGATCGGTCTGGTCAACCGGGTGGTGCCGGCGGAGGATCTACTCCCGACGGCCAAGCAAATGGCCCGCCAAATCGCCGAGAAAGCTCCGCTCGCGATCGCGCTTGCCAAGCGGGCGGTCTATGAAGGGCTGGAGATGAGCCCTCGCGACGGAAACCTGGCGGAGCCGGCGTACTTTGGCTTGTCCTTGGCCACCGCCGACAGCAAGGAAGGGACGGGCGCATTCCTAGAAAAACGTCAACCGATATGGCAGGGACGCTGAGTCATGCGAGCGGTCGTGATGTCCATCGGCAGCGAGCTCCTGCGTGGGGACATCATTGACCGCAACGCGGCGTTCCTGACTCAGCGGCTGAGTCGCATCGGGGTCGACGTGCGGGGGGTACGCCAGATCGGGGACGATATGGACGGTCTGTCGGCGGCATTTCGGGATGGCGTGAAGGACGTGGATCTGCTGGTGTGCACCGGAGGGCTGGGACCCACCGCCGACGATCTGACTCGCCAGGCAATCGCGGCAGCCCTGGACGAGCAGGTACGCGTCGATCAAGTCTTACTGGACGCGATCGCGGCTCGCTTCCAGGCAATGGGTCGCAGAATGCCCGCAAGCAACGAGCAGCAGGCCTGGCTCATTCCCTCGGCTAGCGCGTTGCGCAATCCTCGGGGGACGGCCCCGGGATGGTTTGTCGAGCGAGACGGGCACGTAGTCGTGGCGATGCCCGGCCCCCCCTCCGAAATGGAGCCGATGTGGCTGGACCAGGTACAGCCGCGGCTTGAGGAACGGATGCACGAGCACGTCGTGATGCGATCGCTCATGACCTTTGGCCTGGGCGAATCCACCGTCGAAGAGCGGGTACGGAGCGTCATCGATTGGCGCCCCGATGTAACCATTGCGACGTACGCCAAGATCGCCGGTGTTGAGGTCCACGTGACGGCGCGCGCCTCGAGCGAGCAGGAGGCGTCAGCGCGCGCCCAGGAAGCGGATGGCCGCCTCAAGGCCCTCCTCGGACAGGCTGTTTTGGGCAGCGGAGACGATTCGTTATCGTCGGTGGTGGGCCAAGCCCTACTCGCGCGACAACTGACCCTCGCCACGATGGAGTCCGCCACAGGTGGAGCTCTTGCCGGCATGATCACGGACTCGAGCGGCAGCTCCGACTATTTTCTGGGCGGTATCGTGGCCTACAGTCGGAAGGCGAAGGCGCGGCACGGGGTGTCGGAGACGGTGATGGACGAGCACGGTTTGATCAGCGAAGAGACGGCGCTCGCGATGGCGCTCGCGGCGCGCGCGGCCTTCGACGCGGATGTCGGACTGGGAGTCACGGGAGTAGCCGGCAATGAATCCGTGGAGGACCAGCTCACCGGTACGGTCTTCATCGCCATTTCCACCGAAACGGACGAGCAAGTGCGAAAGGTGAGCAGGCCGGGGGATCGTGAAACCGTGAAGCGGTTCGCCGCGCAGAGCGCTCTCGACTTGCTGAGACGGCAACTCTGGACACATGTTGCAGAGAAGGCAGCGCCGTGAGTCGCCGAATCAAGGACTTTCGCACAAATTTCATGTATTGGCGCTTCCGGTATATCACCCGAAACCGGATGCGACTCCAATCCGCCTATTATCGTCGCCGCCAACCGCGTTCCAGGACTCGCCCGCGCGGCGGTGCCGCCTTTGTCTACCGCCGTTCCCCGCGACGCACGTGGCTCATCCTTCTGGTAATGGTGGTTCTCCTTACAGCGCTGAGCGATGCATCGCGCCGAGGTTATGTCAACGGATCGGTCGACTATGCCCTGAGCTCACTGGTCGTCGTTCTCTCCATATACACGGCTTTGAAAGCGTTCTGACCCAGTTCCAGCGCTTGTCAAGGCCTGGTATAATTCGTGCGGTCGGGGACCGATCGTGGGGGGAGTGCGATATGATCCAGGGGAGCGAGCGCGCGAAGGTTGTTTCGCCGCTCGACGTCATCGCCGCACGCTTTCACCTCATGCTGTCATTCTTGCGCGGGGAAGTCGCCGCCGGCTCGCCGGACCTCGCACGGTTGGGATTGATAGCCATGGGTATGGCGCTACAAACCGTGGTGCTTCTTAGTCCCGGTCACTTCCGCCCCGCGCCCAGCCCATTTTTTGCCGGCCTGGTTTGCCTTGGGACTCTGGCAAGCGTTGCCGTCTCACTGCTTGCAACGATGCGGCTACGACGACTCTACCCTCCGCGAACTCGACAGATACTCGGTGCATTTGCCCTGGCCGCCCTTCTCATACTTTCCGTGATTGGAATTTGGAAGGGTGCGGTGGGACTCCGTGCTATGGCCCAGGGTACGCCGTATGGCAACGACGGCGCGGCAATGGATCTGTACGCGGCCCAGCAAGTACAACACGCGCACAACCCGTACCTCAAAACAAATATCGTCGACGCTTTGGCGGCGATCAACGCACCGGCGGTGACCACGACTCCTCTAATGGATGGACAGTTCCGGGGAGCCAGAGCATATCCCTCCGACACCGCAGTTCAGCAAGCGTTCATGAGCGATTTTCGCTATCGCTCGAAAAAGGGGGTGGCCACAACCCCCGAATTTGAGTCGAAGTACAACTATCCCGCAGGATCCTTTCTCTTCATTCTCCCATTCGTGTGGGCCGGTTTCCATGACATGCGCTTCTTGTATCTCATGGCGATCTTCGCCATGGGAGCGTATTTGTGGATGCGCATGCCGACTACGCTACGCCCTCTCGTGCCGCTTCTGCTTCTGAGCGACGTGCCGCTCGTGGTTCTAACAACCAGCGGCCAACCCGACCCGATCTACGGGTTATTTCTGCTTATCGGATACGCCGAATGGCCATCGATGTGGCTGAGCCCCGCGTGCATGGGACTCGCGATCGGCACCAAGCAGCTGGCGTGGTTCTTCGTGCCTCTATATCTTGTTCTGATTGCGTCCCGACTCGGATGGAGAGAGTCGGTGCGAAGAGTAGCCATTATGGCCGGCGTGTTCGTTGTGTTGAATGGGCCATTCATCGCGATGTCTCCAGACGCTTACATTTCGGGAGTCGCGGGGCCCCTGCAGGATCCCATGTTTCCTCTAGGAATCGGCATCGTTGCCCTATTTGTAGCCAACGTGCTGCCCATGATTCCCAAGTTTGCTTTCACTGTGATGGAGCTGATCGCCTGGACTCTAGCTACGCTCGCCTCGGCCCGGTCTCGCTTTCTCGCTCCCGCCGCAGCTCCCGCTCTCGCCTCTTTGCCACTATTCTTCGCCTGGCGCAGTTTGAGTAACTATTTCTACCTGGTGCCGCTCATCACGCTTGCCATCGTCTTTGCGGACAACGCCCGCTCCAGGTATCAGCAGGCCGAGACGTAGATCGTCGCGTTCTTGATGCGGCCGGAGGATCGATAGTGAGACGTGATCGCAGCATTGGCTGAGCCAAGCGGCGGCGCGGGCGCATCGACCACCACGAGCTCCCGCGCCGCGCATCGCGCCACGGCCCCCCGAAGCGCGGCTGTCTCGCCCGGCACCTTCGGACTCCTCAGCGACGACGTATACGGCGTCGCGGGTAACTTGGTGCTGAGGACGTAGATCCAGGGCGAATTGCCCCAGACCAGGAGACGCCCCGGCGGCAGGGTCTTTAGCAGCGACGCGACCGCCAGATTGCGATTTACGTGATCGTCGATCTCGGCGCTGTAATCACCGTAGCTCTGCGTGCCGAGAGCGAGCCGTCCGAAATCGGCGTAGTACTGCAGCCGCCGGGCGAGAATCGAGTCGTGTCCGGCTATCGCTAGGATCCAACCCACCAGAGCGCACAGACAGGCCATCGAGGCGAAGAGCGCGGGAAGCCGAAGGAGTGGGCGGCGAGCGAGCCGCTCGGGTAGATGCAGAGCGAGCACCAGGACGAACGGAACGAGTGCTTGAATCATGTAATGGCCAAAGATACGCCCGCTGACCAGCGCTCCAGCCGCCGTGTACAGAAGCCAAAGATAGGGAAAGGGTGCACGCCAGGTCAGGGCGGTCAACGCGACCATGGTCGCGAGCTTTGCCACCAGGAGCAAAGGGACGCCTCCACCGTTCCCGTTACGCACATACCCGAGGTCGTAAAGCACAGCGTGGTGAAGCATTGCCGGCAGGATGCCGGCGAACGCCGCTAGTACTACGCAGGCCGCGGGCGGCAGGAGCACGCCGGCGCAGTATGCATATGGCGTGCGCCGCCTACCAATAAGCCAGACCGCTATCGCGGTCGCATCGAAGATCGCGACTGTCTTGACGAGAATCGCGAGGCCAAGCAACAGGCCCGCCATCAAGGGCCGATTGCGGACAAGAACGAAATAGACGCCCGAAGCGGCGAAAAGCGCCAGGAAGATTTCCGCGTTGGCCGTCGTCCCTTCCAGGAAAGGGACGCTCAACAACAGGCCGGACAGAAGCGCCGCGGCAAGAGAACTCTGGTTGTTCACGTAGCGCCGACTCAGAAGGAATGTCAGGGCCACCAGGGACAGACTCGCGACAAGGGCCAACAGGCGCACCGCGAGCAGTGACGGTCCGGCAACTCGGTCCACCGCCTCGTACACTAGGTAGAGCAGCGGGGGTTTGTTCTCCCAGACGTCTGCATACAAGCGGTAACCGTGACGCATGGCCTGCGCGACCGCGAAGTACGTGCCCTCATCATTGACCCAGGGGGGGTCCCATAGCGAAGGCAATCGCCAGATCACCGAGATCACCAATACCAGAAGAAGCTGACGATTGCGTGCCGCCGAGTCAGGTCGAGGTGAACCCCCTCCTTCGAGCCGCGGTCGCGATAGCACCGTCATTTGTGCTCAGTCGCGCCTTGTTGATCGTCGTGAGCTGCACCGTTGCCGCCGCGCAGCACGTATCCCTGCTGTCGGTGTGGAACCGGTGGGACGCCAGATGGTACGTCGGAATCGCGGCCCACGGGTACCACTGGAGCCTGGACGGCAAGCCGTCTCTGGCCTTCTTCCCACTGTATCCGCTGCTCGTGCACTGCGTTTCTCTGACGGGTGTGCCACGCGACGTTGCGGCTCTCGTGCTGTCCAATGCGGCATTCGGGGCCTCGCTGCTCTACCTGTATCTGTTGGTGGATCAAGAAGCCTGCCCGCCGGCAGCATGGCGTGCCACCTGGCTGCTGGCACTGTTTCCGACTGCGTTCTTCACGTTCGCCCCGTACACTGAGTCTCTCTTTTTACTGTCGGCCATCGCGACCGTGTACCATGCTCGACGGGGAAACGCGCGCGTTACCGGGGCGTGGCTGGCCGCCGCGGTGGCTACGCGCGCCACCGGCTTAACCCTGGTGCCGGCGGCGCTTTTAGCAATGAATGGACAGACATGGCGCAGACGGCTCCTCATGCTTTTCCCCGCCGTGGCCTCCCTGTCCGCCTACCTCTGGTACCTCCAACGGCACCATTTACAGATACAGCGGCTGCTTACGGCACAGCGCGCCTGGCATCGCGCCCTGGCTTACCCCTGGACGGGATTCGTCGCTTCCGCTTCGTGGCCGGTTCGTCATGGCATCGTGAACTTTGGCTGGGCAGTCGAAAATGTGTTTCAGCTCGGGGTAACCATTCTGTTCCTCGCCTTGACGGTGGCCGCCTGGCGTCACCTCGGGCGTGCTCAAGCAGCATACTGTGCCGCGTTTTGGCTCCTGGTCCTGATCTCCCCGCAATGGCTGGACGATTTTTACGCGCCCTTCTCCTCGATGGACCGGTTCGTGCTCGCCCTCTTCCCCTTGGCAGGGTGGGCGGCTTTGCGTTTGACCGCACGGGGCTTTAGACGGACTTTGGCTTGGAGTGGGACGCTGATGGCGTGTCTGGCCGCTCTCCATCTCGCGGGCGGGTGGGTTGGCTGAAACTGGACGGTTATGATTCGGGAACCGCGTCCGGTTGGGCCTCTTCTCCACCAAGCTCCTGAGGCAATGCCGTCTCCTCAGCCAGAACAGCCTCGATTGCCTCTTCCGACACCGGAGGATTGACCTTCACGACTGTCTCTTCGACGGGCGTCAGCAGGGTCAATCCAGGAGGAAGGGTCAGCTCACCGGCATTGAGCTGGCTGTTCATCTCCGCTAGAAGAGAAAGATCGACCTCGACTCCTCCCGACGGCACGTCCTGCGGCAGGCTCTCAATATTGACGTGGTCCAGGACCGTGAGCAAGATGCCACCGTCTTTCACCGCCTGAGAGTCGCCGACGAAATGGATCGGCACCTGAGTATGCACCTTCTCCCTCAAATTCGCCTGGAAAAACTCGACGTGAAGCACGGTGTTGCGTTTCGCATCGATGGCCACCTGGCGCAAGAAAACCGGGCGCGCGGTCTCACCGGCGATGACCAAATCGACCAGCTGCGACGTGCCCGCCTCTCGCAGAACGGGACGCAGATCGGCGGCTCGAAACTGGATGGATTGGGGCGTGACGTTGTGGCCGTACACGGTCGCCGGCAAGATACCGGCGCGCCTCAGACGACCGACTTTCTTGCCAAGAAGCTCACGCTTCTCCGCATTGAGCAGTACCCGGTCAGGCATGATGCCTCCTGAATCGCTTGAATCGCACCTACCACCGTATCACGCCGCCGGCGAGTGACAAAATGCTGTACCGATGCGGTTAGATGATCCCCTGCGCCCGCATGGCGGCCTCGACGCCGCCACCTTCTACCTCTTCGAGTCGGTAGGTGGCGCGCACGGCCGGCATGTGCACGTCGACAAGTTGCGTGAGATCGATTGGCGTGGCCACGACGAGCACGTCTGCCGACGATGCGTTGATGGTCTCTTCAAGCTCTCGCACCTGCACGTCGTCGTAGCCCATGGCCGGCAGCAGGGCTCCCATGTGGGGATATGCGGCGTAGGTCTTCGCGATCGTTCCCACCGCGAAAGGCCGAGGATCAATAAGCTCCGACGCTCCCTGTTGCCTTGCCAGCACGACTCCAGCCCCATACGACATTTCGCCGTGCGTCAACGTCGGCCCATCTTCCACCACGAGGACCCGCTTGCCGTGGAGATTGTGCCCATTATCGACGCTAATCGGCGATCGGGCCTCGACAATCGTCGCCGAGGGATTGAGCCTCTCGACGCGCGCACGGACCGCGTCGACATCCTCGCGACGTGCGCTATCCGTTTTATTGATGACAACGAGCTGCGCCATGCGCACGTTGGTCTCACCGGGGTGGTACCGGAACTCGTGACCAGGACGCAGAGGATCGACCACAACGATGTGAAGATCGGGACGGTAGAATGGAAGGTCATTGTTACCTCCGTCCCACACGATGACATCGTGTCCCTTTTCGGCACGCCCCAAGATTGCTTCGTAGTCGATGCCCGCATAGACCGTCGACCCCATCTCGAGATGAGGCTCATACTCTTCGCGTTCCTCGATGGTGCAGGCGTGGCGATCGAGATCCGCCTGGTTCCGAAACTCCTGCACAGCTTGCGACGCCAAATCTCCGTACGGCATGGGATGTCGGACGACGGCGAACGACTTCCCGCAGTCCCGCAGGATACCCGTGACGTACCGCGTCGTCTGGCTCTTTCCGCTGCCGGTTCTCACCGCGGTGATGGCAACAACGGGACGCCTTGACGCAATCATCGTCTCGGCAGGGCCGAGCAGCGCGAAGCTTGCTCCCGCTGCAAGCACCTCGGAGGCCTTGTGCATGACGTATTCGTGTGACACGTCGCTGTAGGCGAACACCACCGTGTCTACGCGCAATTGCGTGATCAGTTCCGCCAGCTGCTCTTCCGGATATATGCGGATGCCCTCCGGATACGCCCCCCCTGCCAGCTCCGGCGGATAGAGCCGCCCCTCAATATTGGGGATCTGTGTCGCGGTAAACCCCACCACGTCGTAGGACGGGTTTCCGCGATAGACAGTATTGAAGTTGTGAAAATCTCGACCCGCTGCCCCCATGATCACGACGCGCTGTGGCTCCATGTATGCCCCTCCTGCGGTCCGCACAGAATCTTCCTGAAGACCGCTCGATTCCGCCCACACAGGCTAGCAAATCGCTAACGGCTACTCGGCGGCCGGTGACCGCGACGTGGCAGTGGCAGTCTTTGCCGGACGCCGTCTGATCGGCGGAAAGCCTCGTATGGGTAGCCACCAGTTCCAGCGACCGAGCAGACGCATGACCGCGGGTACGAGCAGGGCACGGATCAGCGTTGCATCCACGAGCACTGCTACCGCCAGCCCAAGCCCGATTTCCTGAATCACTGCCAAACTAGCGAAGGAGAACGCACCGAAGACGACGATCATGACGAGGGCGGCGCTGGTGATGATCCTGCCCGTGAACTCCAATCCCGTCGCCACGCTCTCCTCATTGTCCCCGGTAATCAGATACTGCTCCTGCACGCGCGTCAGAAGGAAAACCTCGTAGTCGGTGCTTATACCGAACAGCACGCAGAAGAGGAAGACAGGGACGATGGAGTCGATATTTCCCACTGGCGTGAAGCCGAGCAATCGCGCCATGTGGGCGTCTTGGAACGCGAAGACGACCACACCATAGGCTGCGAGCACGGAGAAAATGTTCATGACCACGGCCTTCAGCGGCAGGAGCAGCGAGCGAAACGCAACTAACAACACGACGAAGATGGTGACAATGACGAAGAATATGACCCACGGGAAGCGTGAGTACAGGAACGAGTCGAAGTCCATCTGACCAGCAGTCTGTCCGCCAATCAAAATCGTATAACCCTTGATGGGTGGTTCGCGGCGCAACATACGTACGTAGCGCTCCGCCTCCGCGCTCGACGGATCTGTCCGCAAGAACACGGGCAGAAGGTAGACGTGATGCCCTCGCGCAAATGCACGTGCCTGAGCGCCCTGGCGTGACAAGACGTTTTGCGACGCGGTCAGCAGATCCTGACACGATCGAATTTGTCCAGGCGAGTCCGGAACCGGGACGGGTGCGATTCCCGCGACCTCTTTGGAGGAGCAGACCCTATCGAGAAGCGTGAAGGCAGCGCTCTGGTATGACGACGGAGGTGTTCCAGCATCCCGCTTGACCACGACGAGCACCGGCGACTGGTTGGCGTAGCCAAGATGGCGATCCAGAAGGTCGTTGCCGTACCTGGAATCGACGGAGGCGGGCAGGGTCTGCGGGCCGGGGATTCCCACCCGCAAGTGAAAGGCGGGAAGACCCAGAACGAGAATGATCGTCGCCACGACGCCAATGATGGGAATCGGTCTCTGCATCACCCACAGGGAGTGCTTCCTCCAGAGGCGCCGTGTCGATAGTCGACGCGGCACCACAGGCAGTAGATTGATCCGAGGACCGAGAAACGCCAGCACCGCCGGCATCAAGGTTAGAGCAACGAGTAAAGAGACCGCGGTCACGATGCTGCCGCCGATTCCCAGTGAGCGCAACATCTGGACGCCGGACAAGGTCAGAGCGTAAAAGCCGACGGTCACGACCATCGCGGAAACGAGGATTGCTCTCCCGGACGTCGCCACCGTATGCGCTACCGCAGTCTCAACGTCTCGTCCCAGCTCCAGCTCTTGTCGGAAGCGGTGGACCATGAACAGCGAGTAGTCGATGGCCACTCCCAGACCGAGCATCGACGCCGTGTTCAACACGAAGATCGACATGTCGACGCGGTGGCCGACGAAGTAGACGGCGGCAAGCGCCAGGGTGACGGTAACGGGCGCCATGAGAACCGGGGTTCCGGACGCGACCACGGAGCCAAAGATCAAGAGAAGGACGATGGCGGCGATCGGCAAGGTGACGATCTCGACGCGACGCAGGTCCTCGCCGCTGATTGTTTCCATGTCGTGAAAAATTGCAGAAGGCCCGGTGAGGGCGCCTCGTACCGATCCGTGCGGCAGCATCGCACGCAGCGGTCCGGCAAATCCTGCTCCGAAGTCGTCCCGTGGATTACTGTAGACACGTTCGATGGCGACCACGCCGTCAGGGCTCCAGACGGGAGGTGTCACCGCCAGCGCGGCGCCGAAGCGCGCGCTGGCGCGGCACCGGAATGCGACGGCGTCACTGTGGATTTTCGCACGGGCGCCTGGCGGTCCGGTGAACACAACACTAAATGTAAGGTCGCGGTAACCGTAGGCGCGGTGAAGATCGTTGTATGCCACCACCGACTCGCTCTTGCCGATGCTGTAGCCACCCGGCTTCAGCACCTGAGTCACCCTTGGAGCGAAAATCGAAGCACCCGCAAAGATGCACAGCCACGCAATGACAACGGCCCAGCGCCGACGAAAAATGCAACGGCCCAGCCGCTCGAGCATGGTCGAATCCCTCGTGGCGGCTATTCCGGGACGGCCGGATCGAACTCGGTGTCGTCCACGACGTCGACGACACCTGCCAGCTCTCCCAAGACGGACTGCGCGTACTCAGCATCGTCCACGGAGGGAACGCGACCCGTTAGATGAATCACGCCGTCGTAGATCCGGATGTGGAGGTCCAAGGTAGACGTCAATGAGTCGTCATGGAGAAGCCTGAGCGCTCGTTCCAGGACCTCCTGATCGCCACGCGGAGAGTGCTCACGCGCGGTCTCTTCGAGAGCTGATTCACCGAATCCGGTCGCCACGTGTACGCCCTCTTTTCCACCGGGCAAGAGTGGAGGATCCGTAGCTGGGGTATACGGCTCCGCGTCGCGTACCGACACGAGTGGGTCCGTGCTTCCGACGACGTCCGGAAATGGGGTCTCCTCGTCCTCGACGTCTGTTTCGGCGTGCGCATGCACCTTGCCGGTCTCGTCGAGCGGCATACCTTCGTCCCACACGCTCTCGCGCGCTGCATACGTTTTATCCGCTGCGTCATCCACGACTATCCTCTCTCCTTCCCATGCGCCGAACCGTAGCCTTCAACCCGGGAATACGTCGATACGTCGGTAGGGCCGGTGTACTCATAGCCCGGAGTCGCGCCCTGCCGCATGAGAAACGTCTCGGGCGGAATGTTCCAGCAATTCTCCCGTAGGGCCGCGAGGGACACCGCTAGGCGCACACCGCTTGCATCTACCTCGCGGATGGCTCGCGTCGGTATGTACCAGTCATAGATTAAAATATGTCCCTGCTGAACGTGAATGTAATCGGCCGCGTGGCCGACCTCCTCAACCCGGCCGAGGTGACGACCCGTGTCGAGATAGACCTGCATATGCCGGTAGAAGTACCAGGAGTCCATGAGCTCGATTCGCCTCCGACACACTCCCCGCCCAGCAACCGTGCCGAAAGTGCATGATGTCATCCTTCGACCTGTACAAGCCGGGTGTCTAAACCTACCATGGGGTGACGGAGCCACCAACTGTTGGAGAATGGGGAGCCCGAACTCGCGTTGTCGGTGGTAAGGATCGCCACGAACTCAGGACCCAAGCAACGCTGTGGAGCGGATTGTCAACAAGGAGAGGGATACATGCGTCTAGAAGGCAAAGTAGCGATTGTTACGGGATCGGCCACGGGCATTGGGCGCGCGTGCGCGCAGGCGATGTCACGCGAGGGGGCATGCGTCACTATCGACTACGTGGGCCTCGCTGACGAGGCAAACCAGGTTGTAGATGACATTGAACGGGACGGAGGAAAGGCGATGGCCGTCGCCGCCGACGTGACCAAGTGGGACCAGGTACAGAACCTTGTGGACAAGACGGTGAGCCAGTTCGGACGCCTGGACATCATGCAGAACAACGCCGGATGGGAGAAAAAGTACCCGTTTCTCGACATGCCGCTCGACATCTACCAGCGCGCCATCGACATCAACTTGACGGGAACCTGGATCGGCTCGCAAATAGCGGCGCGCCAGATGGTCAAGCAGGGAGACGGCGGCCGCATCATCAACACCTCGTCGGTTCACGAGGACCTGGCCATGCCCACCAACGCCGCGTACTGCGCCTCGAAGGGCGGGATCCGCATGCTCATGCGCACCATAGCCGTCGAGCTTGCCCCTCACAAGATCACCGTGAACGACATCGCACCGGGAGCGATCTTCACGCCGATCGACAAGGAAATCGAAGAGAACCCGAAGGTCGAGGAGCAGCTCATGTCGGAGATTCCGCTGCATCGGTGGGGCAAGCCCGAAGAGGTAGCCGACCTCGCGGTCTTTCTAGCCTCGGATTCCGCCGCGTATATCACCGGCTCGACCTATTTTATAGACGGGGGAATGATCCGGCAGTCGGGCAGCCTGTAGGCTGCTCGCCCTCGCCCGTCAAACCGGGAAAAGGCCTACGGGTGCTCGGGCACGACGATCCCTCACCCCGTAGGGAGCGCGTTCATGCAGCGCTCGATGAATACCTGCTCCGCCACCGGGGGTCCAAGCTGCAGCGCTATGCGGTATGCGTCCATGGCGTCTTGGTTGCGTCCAAGCCGGCGCAATAGGTCGGCACGTGCCATATGCAGCCGGAACCAACTGCACAATTGTGGATCGCGACCGGCCGCCTCGAGGATGACGAGACCAGCGGTCGGTCCTTCCGCCATCGCGACCGCGATGGCCCTGTTGGCCTCAATTACCGGCGTCGCATCGTGGCGGACGAGTTCTCCGTAAAGCGCAGCGATCTGTCGCCAGTCGGTATCCGCAGCCGTCGGCGCTTCCGAATGGCAGGCGGCAACGGCAGCCTGCAGCTGGTAGGGACCGGGGCAACCCATTCGGAGGGCCTGCACAATGAGGGCCTGGCCTTGGGCTGTCATCGCCGCGTCCCACAGGCTCCTATCCTGATCTTCTCGGTGGACGGAGAGGGAGCCGCGGATCCGGCGTCACCATGCCGCCTCGGCCGGGAGCGGACCGTCGAGCGACTTAGCGAGGGGCAGCGGTAAGACTGCGGGGACTCCGGGTTACGGCGCGAGCCATTCGATAGCGTCTGTTTGAGTCATCTCGCCCAACGTCGAATCCAGCACTCCGTGCACCCTGACCATGTCGGCTTCCTCAATGGTGCCGAGCGAAAAGCCTCTCTGGAGCGGCCCCGAGGCATGTGTGCCCGGGTCGATGTCCACTACGATCGACAGCCCACCAGAGACCTGAAGAATCATTGTCTGCATGTCTACCTCGGGCGCTGAAGCGACGACTCCGGTAACACTTTTCGTCACCTGCGACGTATCTCTTAGACTTCCGTCCGCGTAGCGGATGAGACGGTCGCCGGGAAGGAGTCGACCGGCCGCCAGATTCCTCCCGTCATCGGCGGTCAATCGGCTTCCGCCACGCATGAGAAACGCTCCCACGCCTCCGTCAGTCAAGCGCACGGCGATACGCGACAAGGGACCATCCGCGTGGACAGCAATCACGCTTCCAACCGTTGATGGTGCTCTCCGGGTCGGGCTGCCATTCAGGCCGTGCGTGCTTGCGTTGTGAAGGAAGGCGAGCGCACTCGGCGCAAACACCGATAATCCCAACACGACGGTCACCGCAAACACACACATCACGTTAAGCGTGTGGCGCCGGCTGGAGCACGACGGACCTCCGTGAGAGGAGGACGGCGTCACCGCGCCGCGAGAAAGCTCTGACCCGAGCGCGCGGTGACGCCTATGAGAAGATGCGATCGTTGAAGCCCGCACGGCCTGACGGTGAAAGTATGAGATAGGGACAAACGACCGTTGTCGAGGCCTCCAAAACATATGTTTTCTCCCTCGTCGTCCCTACGGTCACCGCACTGTCGACTATCTCAACTGTAAGGCGCTGCCCTGAGAAGGGCAGTCAACAATACTGAGACTTACCTGAGAGGGCGGAGGTCGATGTCTCATGTAAACACCCGTTCACGAGAAAGTCATCAATTTGTCATGCGAACCCAACGTATTTCTCACTATTCCACCAGTAGCATGAAGAACACGTGAAAGGACATGCATTGAGCCATCGACTCGCTTTGAGAGGCTGCCGGGGCGCATGGAGTGCATCGCGGAGGTCTTCGCCATGAGCATCCTGACATCGCCGAGAACGCGAGGTCTCAAGTGCACGCTTTACCGAGGCGTCCCGAACTAGTGAATATTCGAGCTCGACCCGGAATCGGCCCGTGCGGGAGCGTACGCGTTGCGGGCACGTCTGAGCACGCCTTCGAGGTTGCGAAACTCAGCGTCATCTGGTTGGTGGTCCTTGGCAACACTGTGGCAATTGTCTGGCTCTGGCTAGCCGGAGGTGGCGTGTCCGGCGTTCACGGAGTCGCCGACCTGCTGACCAGCACGGGACGGATCACGGGACTGCTCGGGGCCTACTTCCTCTTGCTACAGGTCCTCCTGCTGGCTCGGCTGTCATGGATTGAACAACGCGCCGGCTTTGACAGGTTGACAATCTGGCACCGCCGCAACGGGAAACTCTCTCTCGGCGTGATCGTGGCACATACCGTCCTCATAACGCTCGGATACGCGATGACAGACAAACTCTCCATTCCGCGCGAGGCCTCACAGCTTTTGACGAGCTACCCCGGAATGGTTACGGCGACGGTGGGGACCGGGCTGCTCGTCGTGGTCGTGCTCACCTCGCTCGTCATCGTCCGGCGCCGGCTGCGGTACGAGGCCTGGTATCTCGTCCACTTCATGGCGTATGTGGGCATCATCCTGGCTTGGAGCCATCAGATTCCAACAGGGAACGAATTTTCGGCGAGTCCGGCCGCTGCCGCTTACTGGACCGCGCTGTATCTTGCAACGCTCGCGCTGCTCGTTCTCTTTCGGCTCGCTCAACCGATTGTCGGCGCGTGCCGCTTTCGCCTGCGCGTGGCCGACGTCAAGGTCGAGAGCGGGAGCGTCGTCTCGCTCAGCATCACTGGCGACCGGCTTGACCGACTCAACGCCCGTTCCGGCCAGTTTTTTCTCTGGCGATTCCTCACCTCGAGCCGCTGGTGGGAGTCGCACCCGTTCTCGCTGTCGGCGGCGCCACGGGACGACGTTCTGCGGATCACGGTGAAGAACGTCGGCGACTTCACGAGTCACATTGGCGACATCGCTCCCGGCACTCGGGTGGTAGCAGAGGGCCCATTCGGCGTGTTTACGGGCTCACTTCGCACCCGCCCGGGAGTCGCCCTCATAGCAGGCGGAATCGGCATTACGCCAATCCGTGCGCTGGTCGAGGACATGTCTGGAGACCTCATCCTCGTCTACCGGGTCTTGCGAGACGAAGACCTCGTGTTTCGACACGAGCTTGAACATCTTGCACGGGACCGAAGCGTTAGCCTGTGCTATGTGGTAGGAGACCACGCAGCGCCTGGCGGCGAAAGGCTCCTCTCGCCGGAGCACCTGCGTCAGCTGATTCCAGACATCGCAGACCGCGAGGTATATGTCTGCGGACCTCCGGTCATGGCCCGGGCTATCGAGACCGCTGTCCGGCGGGCCCACGTGCCATCTAAATACATCCACGTCGAGCGCTTCGCCCTCTAGTCCTTCAGAGATCACACAGAGGAGTACTCATGAACCGATCCATTCCCGCCTTCCTATTGACAGCCTTAGCCGCCGTGTCGGCCGAAAGCGGATCCACAGTAGCGTCCGCTCGCACCAGCGGAGCCACGTCACACAAGTACAAGGGCCCGTCGGAGGCCATGCGCTGGGGACCGGTGCGGGTGACGATCACCGTCAAAGGCAAAAAGCTGACGAACGTCAAGGCCACCGCGCCAAACGAACGGGAGCGCTCGGCAATCATCAATGAGCAGGCCCTACCGATCCTCCGTGAAGAGGCGCTGACAGCCCAAAGCGCCACCGTCGACGAGATCTCCGGCGCCACACTGACGAGCGATGCCTACGCTCAATCGCTGCAGGGCGCGCTCAAGAAGGCTCACTTCAAGAGCCCGCAGGGACAATAGCTCCCTTCTCCACCGATCCGGCCTAGGCCTACGGTGATCCGCACTCAACACCGGTTGGGTAGGGTCCGCTGGCCAACGAACCACGTTGAACATCGGCCGATCGCCTCCCCTGCACTCGGTCGACTTTGAAGGGCTGACTCTCTCGATCCCGAGCGCGGGCTGCTGGCGAGCAGCTCGTGCGAAGGTAACACCTTCTACGCGCGGAGAGGCTCCGTCCGTGGAGACCCGGGAGTCGAGTCTATGGCGTCGGAGAAAGAGCTAACGCCGAGGCCGCCAGGCCGGATACGCGCGGGGTTCCCCAGCCGGTGACCGCATCCCAGCCGGGCTTTGCCTTGTAGCGCCCATTGCTTCCACTCGTGATGTCGTCAAAGGCTTGGACGTACGAGGGGGAGTTGGCGACACGGTACAACACGGTAGGGGCCGTTCCCACCTGTTTGCCCGCCTTTTGCGCGTCCTCCCGAATAAGCGCCCAGATCCCCGCCCAAGCAGGGGAACCAAGACTTGTACCGCCCGCTTGACCCCATCGTCCGTTGAAGTAGACCGCAACTCCCGTCGACGGGTCGCCCAGAAAGGCCACGTCCGGCACGTAGCGATACTTGCCGGGCAGTAGAGTCAGCGCCATCTGCCAGGACGGGCGCCGCAACGGGGATCCCTTGCCACCACCGCTCAGCTGCCAGGCTGTCTCCGCTAACGTCGAGTTGTCGTCGGCGAGAGTGAGGGACGTTCCACCAACCGACACGACCGAAGGGTCGGAAGCCGGGTACGTGACTCCCGGTTTTGAACCGCACTCATGACGTGGCCCCGGATACTGGCCCGAGTCTCCGCTGCTGACAAAAACGCTGACGCCTGCACCAAGGGCAGCCGCCAGGGCCTTTTGCACCGCCTTGTAGCCGGTCGAGGTCCGGCACGCGCCAAAGGAGATACTGATCGTGCCGGCACCTCCGGACGCCGCCGCACTCAGCGCCGTCGCAAACCCCCTCCAACCGGAAGCACTTGGCTGCCCGTTTTTCAGGTAGTACACCTGAATTGCCGCACCGGGCGCTAGAGCGTGAGCCCATTCAATATCCAAAGTCGTCTCGAGTCCCGCGGTCCGCGCGAAGGTCTTGCCATTCGGGTAGAACTCCCGGATGGTGGGATCGGGAAGCTGGTTGGCGGCGTCAAATTCCTGCAGGTCGGCAACATTGAAACGATCCAGCTCGATAAGGGCGATTGTCTGCCCGGTTCCATCCACACCGCGATCGAGCATCGACTTCACGTCGTACGCCTGTTGAATTTGTGCAGGTGTGTAAGACGTGGCGAGCTGCCGCGTTTGACCAAGAGCGAAGAACAGAGCCGGTTGGGCCCGTGTCGCTGACAGGGAGGCGGGTGCGGCGAGCAGCGCGCTTGCCGCGAGAAGTGGGATCAAAATTCGACGGAGCACCGGTGAATCCTTACTTACTACTTAGGTATTGATTCTTAACTATGAGGCGAAGGGTCAGCTTCTGCAAGCATACCCGCTAGCCGAAGTTGTAAATGCGAGAATGCCGAGTCAATGCGGGGACTGGAGTGACTCCAGCGCTTGAAAAGAGCTGGAGAGAGCGCGCCTGAGATGCTGAGTCACCTCACGATCATCCAACGTGAGGTCGTCCAAGAGGACCTGTCGCAAATGACCTTCCATCTTATCCAACGATGCCAGAGCGATGGCTGCGCGGTGGGTCCGTCCCTCGCGTCGAACCAGCCTGCCTACCAGAGTGTTAAGATCACGGTTTGCCAGCTTGAGCATGCGCGCGGTCCGGAGAAGTGCTATGTGCCCGGTCTCATTACTCTCCAGAGTATTCGTCAGCTTCACGCACAGGGATTCGATCCTGCAAAGATCTATCGGCCTCTTCACAGCTGAAGCTCTCGGAGGCATGGCCCCGACTCCGTCCAATGACAAGGGCATCGATGACCGGTTCTGCATTCCATTCTCCGGGAGGCATAGTCCGACACCGTGAGTGCGTCGCGTACGTAAAGCCGATTGCCTGGCAGCTCGCGCGGAATCGGCTCAACCCTGCGCCAGCCGGCGGTGACGGGTGACGAGCCTTAGCTGCTGAGAATCTCGACGAAACGAGCGGCGCCGGCCGCGTCCTTGAAGACGCGCACCGTCTGTCCCGCGGCGAGGTCGTTGACGGTGCCAACCATGACTTTAATAACCGTCGTATTCGCGGCGAGAGCATAGCTGGCTGTGCGGCCACGCGCATCACGCAGGGTTAGCGTGTTGCCCACCAAGGAGACCACCTGTCCTCGATGCATCTTGGCCTGTGCTCCGCTTCGACCGACTCCGGTCCCAGCGCGTTTCGAGGTCTTCCCCGATTGCGGAGACTTGTGTGTGTGTTTCCCAGGGTGTCCGCTCATGATCGAGGGAAGCAACGTGATTGTGCTCGCGACTGTCGCGCCCGTGGCCGAGCGAACCTCCGCAAAAGCGCCGGCGGTGACATCGGCAGTACTACCCTTCGCGTAGCGAACGAATTGCGTGCTCGTCATTAGGGGGACGCTGACGCTTCCGCTTTGCGTCTGTACCGTCACGTTCTGCTTGCTCGTACTCACGACTATCCCCTGCACCGCCGGCTGACGGGCATGTTTAGGGTGCGTGCCGTGCGCGTACGCGCCCCCGGCACCGAACCCAAAGGCCAGGGGAAGCAACAGACTTGCCGCTATCTTTGGCAAAAAACGTCGGATCATTCAATTCTCCCTTTCGCATCGAGGACGCCACTCCGGCGCTGGTTGATTCCACCACTCGTTCCACTGTACGAGGGCGCCCTGAGATACAGCAGACACCAAACTGAGACTTCGCTGAGAACTCTTTTTGGGCCAGGTCTGCACCGCCTTAAGCGCCCGTCGTCGTCGCTTGCGACCGGCTCTCTCCTGGCTCCTTGTTCGACTCGATGTTGTCGTCGACGTTAGAAGCGGCGCGGGGAAAAGCGACTTCAACGGTGGTTCCACGGCCTAACGCCGTGTCGATGCGGATCCTCCCACCATTGGCCTCGACAAGCGACTGGACGATGGACAAACCCAGACCCGATCCGCCACTCTCTCGCGATCGGCTCTTGCTCGCCCGATAAAAGCGCTCGAACACTCTCTCCGCGTCCTCGGAAGACAGGCCCGGACCGTCGTCATGCACGTCTATCGACACGGAGGCCGAGTCTGATCGGCCCGACATGGTCACCGGCTGCCCCGCCGAGCTGAATCGGATTGCATTGTCCACGAGATTTATCAGGATGCGTGTGAGCGCTTCCGGTTCAACGTACGCGCTTGCTGAGCCCCATGCCGGCCCATTGACGGCTATTACGTTGTCACGCCACGCCGGCCCGTAGCGCTCGACGAATTCCATGACGAACTGGCGAACAGGCACGGGTTCTGGATGGAACGACTGGGACGTGTGCAGCCGTGTCAGCGTCAAGAGATCATCGACGAGCTTCGAAAGACGCACCGTTTCCAGGTGAATAGCCCTGAGAGCCTTCTCGTAGTCGGCACGATCGACCCTTTGCCGAAGCAGGATTTGCGACGTGCCCCGAAGCGCCGTCAATGGGGTTCGTAGCTCATGCGAGGCGTCGGCCAGAAAGCTCCGCATGCGCTCCTCGGAACGGCGTGCGGACGAAAGCGCCTCTTGGAGACGGTCGACCATGGCATCGAATGCACTTCCCAGCCGGCCGACCTCGTCGGCCGTGCGCTCGAGATGGGCGCGCTGGTCGAGGTCGCCTCCGGCGATCGCTTCCGCTGTCTGAGCGACCCGGTGCAGCGGACGAAGAGCCCGATTGATGATCGGAATGGCGGCGAGAGTCGCCAGCAGCAGGGCCATAACCGCCCCCAGACCAAAGACTATCTGCGCACGACGCACAGTGTCGTGGGCCGCGAGCAGGGAGCGGCCGAGAATCGCGTATCCATCGACGCGACCCGGGGGACCGAGGGGCACCGCAATGAGCAGGAGGTTGTCTGATGTCGCGGACGGTGGCGCGAGAGGGTGACCGTGAGGTCGGTGTCTTGGTCTGTGCCGCGGGATGCCGTTTGCGCAGAACGTCTTGCTGCCGGCAGTCACATTCCGCGCCGCCGGCGCGGCCGAACGTATGAGCCCGCGAATAGTCGCCGTCGACAACTGCATTGCCTGCAGGTTCCCCGGCTCGCCGAAGCCGTGATCGGCCAGGGTCGCTCCCTGTGGTGTCACAATCTTTACCCCAATCTCCCTGGATCCGAGAAGGCGAGCCAGCCGCTCCGCGTTCCCATACAGGTCTCCCGGAGACCGGACGATACAAGGCCCCAGGACCACCAGCTCCGAGCGAGCCGTATCGCGAATGCTGTCGAAGGTGGTGACTCGCAGGTAGTTGGCCAGGGTGACGGACTGAAAAACGCCGAGGGCGAGCAACAAGAGCGCCATGACGCCGAGATACCACACGACGAGCCGTCCGCGTATTGTCGTCAGCCGGTTCCACACCGCGCGATCCTAGGCGTTCAAGCGGTACCCGATGCCGCGCACCGTCTCAATGATCCTCCGTTCCTGATCACGTAGCTTTCTGCGAAGGTACCCAACGTACACTTCCACGTTGTTCTGGTCGCCATAAAAGTCGTAGCCCCAGACGCGATCGAGAATCAGCTGCCGCTCCAACACCCTCCCGGGATTGAGGACGAAGAGCCGCAACAGCTCGTACTCCTTTACGGAGAGGGACACGTCCCGACCGTCGACCGTGACACTGCGCCTCCCTTGATCGACCACGATTCCGCCGGCGCGCAGAATGTCCTCTTGTACTGGAAAGCGTCGCCTCGTAACTGCGTGGATCCGTGCCAGCAGCTCGTCGAAATCAAACGGCTTGACCACATAATCGTCCGCACCCGCCTGAAGGCCGGCTATCCTCTCCGGCACCTGATCACGCGCCGTAAGCATGATGATCAATAGGTCGGGATCCGCTCGCAGCCGGTCGGCCACGTCCAGACCATCCAAGCCGGGAAGCATGAGGTCAAGGATGACGAGATGAGGCTTGAAGCGCCCCACGGCTTCGAGCGCCGACGGCCCGTCCCCCGCGACCGCAACCGAATAGCCCTCGTATCGCAGTCCAAGACGCAGAAAATCCGTAATGTGCGTCTCATCGTCCACCACCAGCACGCGTACCTGTTCAGTTTCGAAGGTGTTTGCGAGGTACTGCGCCAAAATTAGCTCCCCTTCCGGCAAACTCTCCCACTTGAGGATACTGAAAAAAGGTGAGAGGTGTGTCCGCACTTTCTGAGATTCGGCTGAGAGACTTTAAGGCGATGGCGAGCTCGCACCTTCCCGGTGGCGCCAAGACCCATTTTCGTTGACAAGTCGTCGAATATTGTGATATTGTCAAGATAGAAGACAATAATGACGGAAGGCGTAGTCGCGGGCCCAGTATGGCCACCTAGCCCGCGATCAGCCACTGGTGAACCCGATCCGTTAGGGTCGGGTTTTTTCGTTCTGTAGGGAGGTGCCGCACCATGGTCGTCATCCCAGTCGTCGTAGCACTCGCCGTCCTCTTTGTTCTCATCGTCGGCATCAGATCCATTCGTCTAGTTCCGCAGGCCAGGGTCGTCATCGTTCAACGGCTGGGGCGCTACTTGAAAACGGCAGGCAGCGGTCCCGTCTTCGTCCTGCCCTTCGTCGACAAAATCCTGCCGACCATCGACCTTCGCGAACAGGTGGTCCCGTTCCCGCCACAGGCCGTCATCACCTCGGACAACGTTGGCATTCAAGTGGCGACCGTCGTGTATTACCAGATCATCGACGCCAAGAACGCTTCGTACCGCGTGGTCAACCTGGTCGCGGCTATGGAACAGCTCGCCATGACGTCCCTGCGCAATGTCATCGGCGGCTTGACTCTCGACCGAACTCTGACGAGTCGAGAGGATATAAATGCGAAGATGCGCGTTGTTCTGGACGAGGTAACTGAGGGGTGGGGCGTGCGTGTAACCCGCGTAGAGCTCAAAGACATCATTCCGCCGCACGACGTTCAGCAAGCGATGGAAAAGCAGATGCAAGCGGAAAGGGAAAAGCGAGCCGCGGTCCTGCGTGCGGAGGGAATGAAGGCATCGGCTGTCCTCCAGGCGGAAGGCGAGAAACAAGCGGCAATCCTCACAGCCGAGGGCAAGCGGCAATCGTCAATCGTCCAGGCCGAGGGCGACGCTCAGGCTCTGGTCACGGTTCAGGAGGCACAAGCACACGTTATTCGAGTTGTCTTCGCCGCCCTCACCGCCGCCCGTCCCACCCCGGAGATCCTGAAGTACCTCTACATTCAGGCGTTACCGAAGATGGCCGAGGGAACTGCTAACAAGCTGTTCGTGGTCCCTTCCGAGCTGGAGAATATCGCCAGTCTGGGCGCGACCTTTTCCGCGGCCGCCCAAAATGGCCAGCCCAATGACACCTCGACGGACCGCCTCTTGACCGGAGCGAACGAACAATAACTCGACAATTATTGAAGGAAGGCTCTAGCGGCAAGAACGCATCACCGCCCACGCTCAGCCGTCTACGAGAGAAAGGTATACAGCCACTATGTCAAAGACCGATACACCGGTGGACACTGAAGGTTCCGACGGACATAACCCCCAAGAGTCCCCCGGGTCACGGGACACAGACGGTGGTGGTGCGACGCAGCAAGGAATGAGCTACAGGGAGGCGAAGTACCAGGCCGCATCGAGCAGACGCGAGGGTAGCAATCGCGACGCCCGAGCAATGTTCGACACCGCAAGTAAACAATGGTGCGTCAAATAGGTGCTGTACATTCCGCAGGACTAGCCTGCTATCAGAGATCAGTATCTGTAAAAGAGCAGGAGGCTTCGTGAATAAGGAAATGAGCGACGAGTATGGTGAGTCCATCGGGGCTGTCATGGACGCTCGAAAGCAATACGACGACGTCTGTGCAGTCCACGGCACTGAAAGTTGGGCCGCCGAGCAGGCGCACGATTACCTCCAAAGAGCGACCGTGCACAGAGACGACATGCGTGAGCGTTACGATGGAGCGTCTGGAATGTCTGGAAAGAAGCCATCTCCGTGACCGACGAAGTCGATGGGGACCAGACTCGAGCTGATGGGTTGAACAGAGCCGTCGAGGTGTGGGACTCGGGAGGCGGAGCGCAACGCACCGCGGACCACGTTCAGGCGGCCGCGTCGCGTCCACATACCGAAGTTCCCAGTGCGATCGCCGGCAGATCGATGCCGATGTCGCAGATTCGGAACGAGCACCAACGACAAGCGGCCCTGAGCTGGATCGAGTACTGGAGGACGTCCGTCCGAGCGGGTGACCAGAGCTGGTTGGCGGGAGAGCAGGCCCTCGATGAGATAATGACGTTGCACCGTGGTATCGACGCTTATGACAGGCGGACGGCGAGCGCTGCGGCGGGGGATAAGTCGGAGGCGTTTCATGTCGCGCGCCGGAGTCTTTGACGTCGTCCGGTTTCTTCCAGGTGGCACGACGGTGGGAATCCGTCTACTCGTCCCCGGACACCCAGTGTCTCCCACCGCCGGACATGGTTGACCCGATCTTCTCCACGTCCTGTCTCAGCAGCATTTCTCGGTAGAAGGGCGGCGGCAACCTGCCCGCGCGGGTTTTGATCCTGCCCTCCCTCACGAAGCCTCGAAGAGCATCAACGGTGTATCCGACGCGTTTGGATGCCTCCTCATAGGTCATCCATTTGCTCTGTGAAGACATGCCTCGGACTCCCTCCTGTGGGGCCATTGGCCCGTACGAACGCGTAGCCTACGGTAACACCCTCGAGCCGGCCCGGGTCCAGTGCACCCAGGTGCCGGGCAGCAGATGCGTTGTTCCCGGACTTATGCCATAGGCCATGCACCGAACCGAGCCTACAAAGTATACTGCCGCCTTTCCCCAGCAGACAGCGGTCACCCCATCCGTGCGAACAAAAAATCACAAAGATCGCTCTGAAAATGTTCCCAGGGTACGGTCATCGCGATGTCGCGGGCAACCGATGCCAATAATCGGTGGCGAAAAGCGTCTCTCCGGGCGTTTGGCTCCCTCGGCCCAGGAGGAGGACCGCGATGAGCAGCATCGCGGCGACAAGGACCTCGATCCACCCATCCGCGCTCACCTGCATGACCTTGCGTCCCAGGGCGAACAAACCTCCAACAAGGCTCACAACGATTCCGGCGTCGAAGACAAGCGCGAGAGATGCGCGGAGTCGTGGTGTGAGCCCCGAGATTCCGTTCCGCGGGTCCGCGGATACATCGCGAATGGCCAGCCACCCGACCGTTCCCAGAGCAATGAGTATCACTCCTCGCAAAGCCACCTTTTCGAACTGACCGAAGAAATGTGCGACGGGCAAACCGACAAGCATGCCCACGGCGATCCATACGATCTCCCACAGTAGGAGCGCCGGAGCAGCGCCCAGAAGGAAGGTGCGGATCTCGACGCTGGCCGCGCCCGAGACGAGCGTGGCATAGGGACGCAGGCCCGGCACGACGCGCGAGAAGGCAATCTCCAATGGACTGGCAGACTGCAGACGTTCCTGCGCTCGCTGATAGGCCTCGCCGGCGCGGACACGCTCAGCTATTGCCTGCAGGCCGCTTTGACCGATGGTTCGCGCCCACCCGTACCCCGTTATCATTCCTGAGGCCATGGCCAGGAAGGCCGCTGGGAGGATGACCCACGCGGGGAAGGCACCAGCGGAGACCAGAACGCCCGTGAGAAGGAGCAGGCCCTCGCTGGGGGCAATGGGGAGGGGCAAGCCGGCCTCATCGACAAAGAGCAAAGTGCAGATGAGGACGGCAGCCACCGTTCCGTGCAGGTCCGCCAAAAAGCTCAATCTGGCCTCCACCACCGACGCCTGCTCGAAGCCATTGTATCCAGGCACTACGACTGTGAGGTCGAGCAGTGCAGCGCCGGCCGTCATCGAGGGGTCCACGCATGCCGTCAGGCAAGCGAATGGCAGGTATCCAGGCGCGCACCCGGATGCGTCACTGGTGAGAAGGGATCACAAGAGCCGCGTTAGAGCGCGGTAGGTTCGCCGCGCTGATCGCGCACGCTGAGGGCGGTCTCGACCTGGTGATACAGATCGGCAATGTCGAATGGCTTCGGCAGGACCGCAATGCCGTGAGCGTTGAGCCACGTCTCATGAGCCTGCAGATCGAAGACGGCCGCCGAACAGACGATCACGGGAACAGCGCGAAGCTCTCGATCGAGCGTGAAGAGCTCGAGCAAAGTCCAGCCCATCTCGGGATTCTCCATGCGAATATCA
The DNA here is from genome assembly GCA_003244175.1 of Chloroflexota bacterium. Taxonomy (GTDB): domain Bacteria; phylum Chloroflexota; class UBA5177; order UBA5177; family UBA5177; genus QHBP01. Next base: position 32,155 of record QHBP01000302.1, read on the forward strand.
AGGATAATCAGATCCGGCATTTTGCGCTTCAAGCACGCGACCGCGTCATCCGCCTCCTTATAGACATCGGTCTGCCACCCCTGCTCCGCGAGCACTGCCGCCATCATGTCGAGGAAGACGGTGTCGTCGTTCACCACCGCTATGCGTGTCACGTGGCACTCCTCCCATTGCTCGTCTCACCCTACAGCACGTGTACTCGACGGTCAACCCAAGGGTATGGCGCCTGCGACGAAAGCGAAGGTGTCCGCGCGAGCCGCGGAAGCATGGTCGAGTCTCCACACGCCATTTGCCCGATAATGCCGCTACACACCACCATTGACACATGGAGCCAGATGGCGGAGGTGATGAGAGATGATCAGCTGCGTGAGAAGCGTGGGGCTCTTGACGCAACACGGCGAGTAACCTTGGAATTTCTCGTGCGGATCGAGGTCGGACTACCCGCGGATATGCCGGAGGAGAGACGCGTGAGTCTCCTGGCTTCCGAGTCCGCTCGCGGGCGTGAGCTGATGGAAGCGGGGGAGCTGAAACGAATTTGGCGGATTCCTGGACGGCTCGCGAACTTCAGCCTATATGACGTCACCGACGCGACCGTTCTCCACGACCTGATTTCGTCCCTTCCTCTTTGGCCGTGGATCATGGCGACGGTCGAGCCGCTTGCCGTTCACCCGCTCGAAAGCGCCAATGCGGCACCTAGTGTTGTGTCCGGTAAAGATTGACCGGAATGGGGTCTGCCGGTGAAGGGGTCGGATCGCCAGAGATAAGGGCCACAGAGGTTGATGCATGGCCCACATCCGCGCGTGGGCCGAGTCGCACAATGTCGAGCTGGTGCCGACGCCGACCTCGGCCAGCTATCTCAACCGCATCGAGTGTCACTTCCGACCCTTGCGCGAATTCGTGTTGAACGCCTCGGACTACGTCAGCCACGCCGAAGTCAGCATCGCGTTCCGCCGCTATCTCCGCAGACGCAATGCCGACCATCACACCAGCCGCATCCGGTTACTCGAATCCAGGTCAAGAATTGCCGGACCCACCAGTGGTTAGCTAAGCTGGTCTCAGCCAATGACCGTGCTGGACTGGATGCTCGATTCCGACCCTTCCATCCGATGGCAGGCATTGCGTTATCTTGTCGATGCCCCAGCTGAGGTCGTGGCGGCGGAGCGGGCGCGAGTGCCCAGCGAGGGGTGGGGCGCCCGGCTGCTGGCATTGCAGGGTGAAGACGGCCAGTGGGAGGGAGGCGCGTTATTCCCCGCGCGGAACGGTGATTCCGATGACGGCGGCCAGTCCGACGACGACGAGGGCCAACCCTGGACCGCCACGGCGTACAATCTCCTGCTGCTGCGTGACCTCGGGGTCGACCCACGTTGTGACCAGGCGCACCGGGCGGTGGCGCTGGTCAGAGACCACTGCCGTTGGGAGCACGCCGGGCAGCCGTTCTTTACCGGCGAGGTCGAGCCGTGCATCAACGGTATGACCATCGTGCTCGGTGCCTACTTTGATCAAAATGTCGATGGCGTGGTCGCCAGGCT
>QHBP01000358.1 GCA_003244175.1 Chloroflexota bacterium
TCGAGCCCGAGCCCACGACCCCCCAGCGCCCCACACGGTAGCCTAGCGCCGCTCCTTGCCCCTGTTTTAGGTCGCGTCCCTCAGCTTGTCCACATACCAGCTCACCACGCCGTCAATCGCCCGTTGCGGGATGCTCGACTCCTGGACCACGACCCGGCCTAGCTCAGGTCGAAGCTTGACCACGCCAGCGGTATCAACCACCACGTCGGAGCGCTTGAACGTCTGCCCCTGGACCCACGTCAGCAATCGAGAGTCCACCTGCGCGCGTAACGGTTCGATGAGGTCGTACACAAGTGAGGCGCGCCCGTCTCGGTCTGCATGGAGCACGCCAGCCATCGGGTCGAGCCCGCGACTCACTATCGCCCGCTGAATTCGCCCCGCCAGGACCGCGTACCCATAATTCAACATGGCATTGACGGGATGTGTCGCGCGTCGTGCGTTGCAGTCACTCGAAAGAATCGACGCTCGCTTGTCGTACCGTCGCCACGCGTCCGGCACGCCGCGCCCAGTCCACCGTAGATCGAAGCTCCAGCAGCTCCAGTAGAGACCGGCTGCACGTGCTTCGAGCATGTGGAGCGTGTCGAGCCGCTGCACGCCGTCAAGGTCGCGCATCCCGGACCGCATGGCTAGCTCTGTCTCTGGTCGAGCCAACATGCAGGCCCGAAGCTTCCACGCCACCAGCTCGCGAGCAAGGGGCATCGGCGCAATTGTCCATTGTCGCCGCCGGAGCGTCGAGTACTGACAGTGCTTCGCACCACCTCCGGAAGGCTCGACCACGCCGCATAGCGCGCCGTAGCGGTCAACGGTAAGCAGGGTAATGTCCTGGTCCCGACACCACTGCATCGCCGCCAGTGAGACCGTGCCGGAGTCGCCTAGCATCACGATGGACGCTATCCCGTGGATACCTCGCAGCAGCTCGCGGCGCGGCTCACTCTCCGTGTGCACTATCAGACGATCCTGCGAGACGTTGAGGGACATTCCGTAGCCGGACATCGTGACCAGCGAGCCGGACCGTAGGGCGCCGGTCCATTCAGAGGCGCTCTCAGCCTGTTCTGACGGGTCGTAGTGGAAGGCGTAGTGAGCTGGCGTGGTGCCGCTGGCGGGCGTGAATGTGATGTCCGGCGTTGCACCCTCGACGGGCTCGGGCTCGACGGCCTCAGCCGCTCGACCGCTCGACCTTGCGCTGCTCCCGGCGATGAATCGCCCGGCGGTGGTGCGTTCCTGAGTCCCTGAGGCGGTCCGCCGCGCAATCTGCGCACCGCGAGCCGCTGAGGCTGTCCGCTGCACATTCTCACGCCCGTGCACCCGATAGCATGCCTGAGAGCAGAAGCGCGACCCGCGATGCTTTGCCGTGTAGGGAGCGGTGCAGGTGTCGCAGTGGAGGACCGTCTTGCGGCTGATGGGGCGTTTTGGCGCGACTTCAGGCTGCGCCGTTTGCTCGATCTCAGGGGAGCGGGACACGGTAGACTGTTTACGCATACGAGGGCCTTTCGTGTGCCATGCTCCCGGCGTGTTGCAAGCGCGTGCGGGAGCGCTTTGGATTAGGACTCTATCTTACGCTCTTCCGATTCCCATGAATAGAGGCCACGCCGGGTCTCATAATTGCCGTTTACACTTTATGTGGGCTCCAATATCGAAAGCCCGTGCGCCAGCCTTTCCAGCGTCTCCGGCCTCGGCCTAGTTCCATTCATAAAATCCGCAACTGTCTTGCGCGCCACACAGGAGGACCGGCTTGTAGCGGATCGAGAGTATGGCTGAAGCTTCTCGCGCAACGTAACGGCGTCAATAGGGACGGGCTCTTTACGCCCGTGGTTAAAATGCACAAACGGCGGCTTACCCCTTGACACCCATAACTCCACCGCGCGCTCGGTATTTACTCCTACCGGCTGACTCGCTCGCACACGCTCTGCGGTTCTATCGGAGAGTCCTATGCTCTGTGCCAGCTCCTTAACCGTATGGTCCTTAAGGGAAAACACGGTCCTATTGTCCGCGAATACCTGAGAGTCCGGCGCCGGAATCACTCCATTACTATCAGCCGACGCATCATCAACGATCTCATTAGACTCCTTCCCGATTAGGCGATGGCCAACGACTCGGAGGTGTTGTCTCTCCACTCTCCCTATTCGCGTAGGATTCTCGGCCTTTGTATTAGGATGGTCGAAGAAGCGCCGTAGGGATTGGAACATCTTTTTGAACGGCAAGTCGTCCACAACTTCATTAGTATCCCGGCGTCGAATCTCTCCTCGAACCTTATCAAGAGAGTCAGTGAATGGTGCGTAGTACGTCACTCCTCGAAGCTCCGCCAAAGAGCTACGAGTACGCGAACGGGTCGATGTGTATCCCCGCTGGACGTTCTTAACGTGATCTAGAAACTCGTCGGCATAGTTGAATTCGTACAAAGAGGCCATCACATCAATATCCAAACCGCCGTGGCGCAGGACGCTTCTCGGTATATCCGACCGAGTGAATCCGCAACTAGGCCGGAGCCCACCTTCAGCAAGAATGCCGGATCGAAGTGCCGACCATTCTTCTTTCGAGAACTTCCGCCGCTCTATCGTATCGAGGAAGTGACCTTCGTCCCAGCCATCTAAGAGAATTGTGTCCTTATCCAATGCCGGGATGATGCTGAAGAAGTTGAATGGTCGAATACCCGGTATATGCTTGTATGTTTCTAGCATGTGTGGAGTCGTTATTTTGACGTGGAACAGATCGGGCGTTAGTAGAAACCGTCGAGTTGCCTCCTCCATAACAAACGGGCTATCATGTCCATTCTCGACTCGACATATGAAGTCGTACCAGAGTTCGTAGAGCCATTGAGCGCCGCCTAACTCAGCAGCGTTAAGGGCGTCGGTCTCATCGTTGCCGTACGGCGAAGGGATAGACGGATCAGGAGTGTAAATCTTAGGCGTTCTATATCCACCTGTACCGTGCGATGAAAACTTGCGAATTCTGAATTGTCCATTATCGCAGCGGTTGTACAGCACGTACCGCTTTGGAGAGACACAGAGAGCATACAGCGGCTCAAGCCGTCCATCTCTATAATTCTCATCCTTCATCTCGAAAATATTAGGAGACCCGGCATACGGTGAGAGTCCGCCAAACCACGCGCGCACTAGTTCGACGTTATCCCTAAAGTCCTGACGCTCCTGTTCAACGGCTGCTACTAGGCGTTTCGTTGGCCTCTTGCTTGCCGCCAGCTCACGCATGTTATCTGTCTCTGGTCTCGCGAATGCCATGCTGTCTGTATCACAAAGTGCGTAGTGTATTCCCCGATCTCTACCTAGACGTTCCGCAATCGCAAGTAAGAGTCGCCCGCCAGCCGGTATCAACGCGCCCCACGGAGAGAAGTAGTTGCCGGGAGTCTCTTTAATAGCAGCTCGACACTCTCCTACCGAATCGTGAGCGATGAGGAGCGTATATGGCGGCTCATTCCTCGTATTTATGCGAGGCGTCGTATCAATCTCTACCTGCAACCCATAAGACGCCGCGTTTGCTACAATTGTCAAACCTGTTTGTTGAGCGTCGAGCCTGTATCTCTCTGTCCCACTGGATTGCTTCATAGTCCCCTTTATCGAAGTTCTCAAGTCCATTAACCGTGTGAATAGATCGCACCCGGCGCCAAGATCAACGTGATAGCGTTCATCCCCGAATAAGTCGAGCGCTGTGGTAGGCACTTGCCCGATTGCAACGGGCTCCCACGCCTCTAGAATCTTGGGCACTTTCCCGGTAAGGAGAACGCTCGCGACTACATCCGGCAATGCGTGCCATACAGGTAGATCGCTAGAGACGTAATCCACGCCAATGTTGGTCGCCGCCATTCCGGCGCCGTGGGGCGTTCGCGCTGGTAGGATATCCTCACTACGGAGTACGCGCACATATCGGCGTAGTAGCGGCCACGTGTTCGGGCCTTGCAATTGCTCCAGTAAGTCCGGCGACGCGAGCCACGCACGAGCCTGATCCGTGCAGTCCCGCACCTCGATGCATTCCGCTAGGTGCAGCTCTTGCAGCTTCATCAACGCGTTGACCGTCGGGTACTGGCTCGTATAATCACAAACAAGGACTTCGGTCGGAACCTGGCGTATACCAATGTCGGTACGCCCGCCGTAGTAGCCCTGCATCGCCTGTCCGATCCTCTCTCGCGGGAATTCCGGGTGCTGCTTCATGAATCGTGGGACACCAATTTTCTCGAGGTGCGCGCGCCCCAAGCCGGCGCCACTGAATATCCTACTTGGCAGCTTATCCAGCTTGTACTGGCGGTATAGCTCCCGCTCCTCTTGATAAACCTCCCACGTTCCTTGAACGTCATTCAGCGCATAGTCGAGATATTCGGACGAAATAGGGCCGCCGTGATCGTCTCTACTCTCCTTCTTATGCTTTGTATTAAACACTCTCGCGGACGTTAGATTCTCAAGGGACAGAGAGCCTATCTCAAGCAAGGATGATGCAAATGTCGCCGTGTCAAGAAACTCTCCCGACCACCAGTTAGGCTTCCATTCTCCTTTAGAGTCCCTTTTCTCAGGCATCGAGAATTTAAACAGCGACTTCACTCCACCTAGATGTTTGACTCGCACCGGGGGATGACATCCACAATGCCTCCTCCGACATGTGCAAAGCTTGAGGCTAAAGCCTCCTTTATAAATCTCATCCTTGCCGCTTGCTCGACACGGCCACCATTCGCTAGCCAATCGCGATAGGTCGAATTGGAGGTTGTGTCCTATACACAAAGCGCGGCGAAACTCATGTATCCACTCGTAGAACACGTCCTTAACAAATTCATCTCTATCCATACAGCGCAATCGGACAGGCGGGTAAGAATCATCCATATCCCGAAACGTGTGGGTCGCGGCATAGTGCTGTATACCTGCTATCTCATCGGGCTCTATAGCATCCGGAAAGTAAAATATCCCTGCATCGTGAATGACGTCTAGGGCGTCGCGTGTAAGCTCATGCGCTCCGTCTCCGAAACACTCCACGCCATGACGATACAATGCGCGCTGATCGTCCTTAGACAGTCCATACACGGCGTATGTGCCAAGCCGGGGAGACTGCGCCGCGTCGGCGGTCGTCTCAATGTCAAAGACAAATCTCCATAAAGGATCGGGAGCATTAGCCGATTCTAGAATTCGACGCTCCTCTAAGCACTCCGTCGAGTGCCCCCAGTCATTAACCCTGTTTCCACCGGCGTCTTCGTCCGCGTCTTCCTCACGCTCCTCGGTGTAAGCTCGTACGTGCTGTATGACGTCGCGGCTCATCGGAAGCTCTCCGGGAGAATGGCCTGTTCGCAATCGGCTATCGTCAGATTGTTAACGGCGAACATCTCATCCCAATACTCTCCGTAAGAATTGTCGAGGCCGAATGTACGGTATGCAATCCAGCACTGTCCTACTCCGTGTGCTAGGTACAGCCATGTCGGATGCGTCGCCAGCTCCATAGGAAGGAGTAGTCCATTGGGTGAGCGCCTCCCGGCAACGTGCGCGATGTTCAGGTATCCCTGAAGGTAGAAGAATCCAGTACTCCGCTTCATCCGGCGCCATGGATGTTGCATCGTCGTAAGCGGTCTATGACAGTTCTTGCAGAGTGGTAGTGTCTCTGATCCTCGACTCGCACCCGCGACGTGATGGCTCTCGACCGGTCCTAGCGCCGTGCAGATACAGCACGTATCGTGACGGAGCGGTGCCGGCAAGAGCGCATCATTGCAGCTTTCGCAGATACGCTTGCCCCGAATCAATGAGTAAGACTCACCGCATTGACACGGCGCCCGTAACACTATCTCATGCGGCATGGGAGCGCCCCTTAGCCTTGTAAAACGTCTTCATAAAGTCCTGATAGTCCTCAGGCGAGAGTGAGTCAAAGTATGCCCGAATGGCGGCGGGATCGGTTTGTAGCGTGTACGTAGCGCCGCTTGTGTCCTTCACAACCGTTCCCCGCAGGGAGCGGAGGCGGCTTACATCTCCATAGTTCTGCATCGAATTGACGGCGGCGCCATACCGACCCATCATCGAGGAGTAGTGTGAATCGAGTGGGACATCTCTATATCCTCCTGGTCCCTTTGGACCATCGGATGCTATGAGGTGCCATTCATCCGCACCCGACGGTCCGAAGCGCGATGGTACGGATTTACCGCCTTTTAGCGTGCGGTGCTCAGTGGCATGGATTACCCCGCGCTCACGTCCGAATCGCTTTAGCGTCGAAGGTGCTACGCCCGCCTCTTTCGCCGCTTGTCGTAGGGACTTGCCCTCGCGTAGCGCCGGTAGCGCTTTGCTGTAAATCTTGCGCTCCGTTGACTCGCGGTGCTTTGGAAGTAGGCCGGCAGCCTTGAGCGCTGATATCTTTGGCTCGCCCTTGCTCGGTTTCCCGCGAGCCTGATTCCTCGATAGGCCGCGTTCCATATTGAGCGCTATACGACGCGCGTACTCGCCCGGTTTCATTTGGCGCGTCATGACGCGCGCTGCTGCTGCACTGGGTCGGTCGGCTCATCAACGTATATCTCAAAGCGCATTGTGGTTTCGTACATGTCGGTCTCATTGCACACGAGAGCGTCGCATCGCGGACACATCACGGCAAAGTTGCGCGCTCGCGCTTTGCGTAGGACCGGCGCGCCAAACGTTAGCGCACCCTCAGCTCCACATTCGAGGCAGGTGCGGGCGCAGTCGCGTACAAACTTGTCGTACACGGCGGTGACCGTTTCTAAAGTGCGCGGAAAGTCCTCCGGAATCGGAGGCCCGTAAAACCAGTGGAGCCACGCCAAGTATGCCGGCGCCGCCTCAGCCGCCGTCGGCGTGGTCCCTGTCACGAGCGCCGTGTCCCAACACGCCTTAGCCATGGAGCACGCTGCTAGTGAGGCGCCGATATCGGTATCGGTACAGCTCCGGCGATTAGCAAAGCCGTGTGCTCGCTGCCGGCGCTTAAACTCGCCCGGTTCGTAGGTGTTTGCGATTGGCCCTCTAGATTCGCTGAACCGTCGTACAGATTCAACATGGACGCTGCTTGCGGTCTTACTCTTCCGTTTGGTATAATTCTCTACAGACATCGGTTCACCATCCTTGTCTTACTCGCTCCACTGACATGCCTTTGAAAACTAGCCAGTGGAGCGATTCTTTATTGGCGCTCGGCAAGTCGCCGAGCGCGTTTCGCTTTACGTCGTTACGGGTGCCGCCTTGACGTTCATTTGTGCGGCTCACTATCGCCGTTAGTCAGCTCGGATAGGATGCGCGCGCGTTCGATGCGCCCGTGCTCGATATCCTTATTCAGCTCGCGCAACGTGGCGCGTGCGCTCTCGACGCATCGACGCACCTCCGGAGAATTGATGCTGCCTCCATAGTTGCGCTTGGGCGCGGTGTGCTCCACCGCCTTTCCGCAAGGCGATGCCTTGAGGCGGTCAAAGTAATCGGACATCACAGAATCTCCTGTATGGCAGTCGTGATGTCGTTCTGTCCAGCCTCTAACGGGTGTAGATTGCCGCTCGGGAGGAAGCCCTTAGCAAATGGCGTAGCGCCCCAGCGCTTATGCACATCGACCACGGCGCACCCCTGATGCTGTGCGATCTGGTAAATAGCTTGATGCCACGTATACGCCGTTGTCTGATTAGCGAATCCAGCGGCCGCGCTAGACGCATCGTCGATGGTTCCATCAGGGTAGGACGTGATGACGAACGCTATGGAACAATTGAACTGTGCGCGTCGTAGGCCGCGTATCAACTGCGTGAGTGCTTGCTGAAACGCGCCTATCGCGAGTCCGCCATTTATGTCGTTTGCACTGAGTTCAATGATCGAGAGCTGCGCACCGGTCGGTAGTCCTGTGAGACCGCGCCCCACGCTCGCGATGCCCGTAAAATCCCCAGGCTCCGTGTTAAACCACTGTGTGGAGGCACCCGGTCCGCCATGGCGAGCAATGTAAATCCCGCTGGTTGCACCCGGCAGAAGTACGGAAAGTCCACCGCTCGCACATGCGGCATTGGCTGATTGCCATCCCCAAGAGAACGTGTGGGGAGCATATGACAGTCCCGTGACGCTGGTTCGCCTAATGAAGTTAACGGCGGTAGCGGCGTTCGTGATCGTTGTTCCTGCTGCGCCGTCTATGGAGTACTGCCACGTCGCCGAGTTGGTGAAGTTATCCCACCAGAGAAAATCCATCGCGGTCACGGGATAGGGTGCAGTCCACGTTTGGAGCGCGCTCGCGGCAAGACTGCTGCTATAGAGAAACTCTCCGAAGGGTCCGCCGCCTGTATAGACAGCACTACTTGCTGCAGAACTCCACGGTCCGAACGACCCGAGATAGCCGTACGACGTTGGCCAGTAGTCGCCGTATGCTCCGTAGGTGGATTGGAGATATTGAGCTAATTGGTTGCCGAACGACCGCGCATAGCTTCTATTGACACCAACACTAATCGAATCGCCCATGATGTTCACAACAACCGGCTGATGTGCGGATTGAATCTTTGCAAACTTCCATGCAGAATCCCATCCATCCGATAGGTAGTAGGTGCCCGAGTCGTAGGGACCGAAGGGACTAGAGAGCTTGTTAACGGCCATGGGTGCTGCTCTCTCTAGCCGCGTTCACCATCTCCGTGGGCGATTCAACGTGGCTTTCAATCCACTTGTGAAGAACCTCCCCGGCCATGAATTCCGTCGTACGCTGCTTATGTCGGCAGATCGTGCGGTACGCGTCTAGATCACTCTCCGATATGGGTGCGTAAACTACATGTATTCGCGCGTCGATCATTGTGCTCTTCTCCTTCCTCTAGGTACCGTTCGAGAACCTCCCGGCACAGCGCCGAATAGGCGCGACCCTGCCGTGAGGCCTCAGCCTTCAGGCCGTCGCGAAGCCACCTCGGGAGGTCCGCGAGTCCACCAACGATTGCGTTTCGGTCCATGGACACACCTCCAAACACTCAGAGTATAGAAACGAGTGGGAGCGTTTTAGAGGCGCGCCTGTAACACAACACTGCGGCGCAGGGCAACGGAACGGATGGCACACCATGCGGTTGCTTGTGGTACACTGTAACGAAACAGGGATACTAGACGTGGAGGCACGTATGGAATACTATGAGCGCTCGCAGCTCATCGAGCAGGCTCAGGCCCGCGGATATGATCCGCCCACCGTGGGACACTTGCGCGTCCTCCAGCGGCGTGGATTGTTTCCCCCACCGGTCACGCATGCGGGAGACAAGCAAGGAAAGCCCGGCCTCTGGACTGCTGATGCAATCCAATGGCTCTGTGATCTGAGCACCCTCCGCCAGCTCAACGCCCGCGAGGACTCCATCCGGCTCGGGTTATGGATGCATCGGCATGACGTAGGCGACGTTCGCCCCCTGATGCTCGACGGGTTGGAGTCTCTCCAGGAGCTTCTTTCGGGTAGCCGGTCCGACCCGGACACACTACCCGAAAGCGAGCAGGATGCAGTATACGAAACACTCGAACAGGCAATACGCGCCAGCGCAATCCTTCCAACTCTTGCGCATGGGCGCTCCGACGGCGTCGTTGATGATGCTGTAGGGCAATACGAACTAGACGAACTAGTGATAGAGATTCACCCGCATACCGTATTAGACGCCGTAAGCCCGCTTGTGACCGATGTCGAGGCCGTTAGCTCAACCATTCCGGGCATAGGGACCATTGAACACGACCCGGAGACTGCGCAGAAAACGACTTACCCACATCCCAAAATCCCAGCTAATGGGCTTCGCAAGGTGCACGAGGCGTCTATCCGTGATGCACTTTACCGGCGTCTTGGCACTCGGCGCGGTGCCGGGTGGTCGTTGCCGTCGCTGGCGGACGTGGTGAAGCAATCAAGTAGTGATGAGATTATCGCCGCCCGTGATGCAGTGATCCCAAGACTCTCGGGTCGTCTCTACAGTCCTCTTCTTTTCCAGGAGGACCACAACACGTCGGCTCTGCTCGCTCCATACGGCCCCGACTGGCCGAGGCATCTAGTGGCGTCTCCGACCCTCTATCCGCTGACAACGTTCCTCCTGGCGATGCAACTCTATCGCTCCACGGTTCCACGGGACGCGTGGGATACAGAGAATCAGGCGCTTGTGGATGGGGTAGTGCGTCGGCTGCTGAAACGACGAGAAGATCGGGCGTACAAGCGTGATACCGCTCTCGCAATCGTGCTCTCTCACGACCCGACGAAAACTCCAGGCTACCACTGGAAGCTACCTCTCCAGGCCGCACCAGATAGCGGCACGTACGCGTCTGCGAGCGGAGTAGACGCCGAACGCTTTGTCTCTGCGTGAGAGACGGAACCTCACGTGCCTCAGTGTTTGACGATCTTTCGACCAAGGAGCGCACGCAACCCTACTGACCGGAGCACGGCTATCACCTTGCAGCCCATCTGAAAAGGCTGGAATTCTCTTGACCCGAATCTATGTATTCACTGATGAGGCTGGCACCATTACATGGCCTCTCGGCAAGTCCAAAAAGTCACTGTCATCCAACAGCGCGCCTTGCGGGCGCTCGTCCGTGTTCGTACCATGGGTCGTGGTCATCGCTTCCTCCTGATAGTGGGGTTGTTTGAAGAGCTTGTTTCACTATCGGCGTGGAGACGGTGGCCTATTTTGGGTAACAACTTACTTGACGCACCAAAGTCAAGGTAATCATTGTCCGGCGATCTCGCTCTTAGGTACCTGCAAGAGCTTCTGGGTAGCCCGCTGGAACCGCTCGAACTCATCCAGTCCGGCCGGTTCGTCCGGCATGTCGGACGGGAGTTCGGGTAGCAAGTCACCGACCTCGGCGACCGCTCGGGTCGCAAGCTCCGCCGCCTCCGCCCGACGCTTGACTGCGCGCAGCGCGTGGTCGTTGATGGCGTTGACCAACTCTTTCTGCTTGGCCGTTTTCGGGACGGGAATGAGGATGCTCCGGGCCTGTCCCTCGGTCAGCTCGTCAACGACGGCCCCGTAAATCTGGGCCGTTAGTTGCGCCTGCCCCACGGGTGAACTGAGGAAAGCGTAAAGGTAACCGGGCGGACATGGGCTGTCGGGGGCCGGGATGATCCGCAGGATGTGCTGTGACGCGGCCCAGCCGTCCCACTGCTTCGGGGTGACAGCGACCCGGCCGATGGTGCCGGAGCATGTGACCAGAATCCACCCCTCGTGAATGATCCAGCGGCTCAAGTCCTTGTGGGCTGTGTTCGAAAGGTATTTGAGGTCGGCGGGCTGGAAGTGGACCACGTGACTGCCTTGCAGGAACGGCGTTCCGTGCGCAGCATCAACGTAGATGCGCTTGAAGCGAGGCGGAATGTAGATGCGCTCCGTGACCTGCTCAAGCGTCTTTGTCGGCAACCCGGACCGTTGTAGTGTCTCGATGGCTCGTGCAACGCGAGGGTTGTAGTAGCTCGCGTCAAGACGTAGGTCAGACGACTTCCTGAGCCACTCGGAGCTAACCGCGAACTGTTCGAGCGGGCTACCGGCGGACAATTCCGGCCTCCTTTACCCAATCGCCAAAGTACCCCGCGACCAGGGGAAGGTCATCGTCCAGCCGAGGGTCAAGCTTCTCGTCCAGAACCTCCAACCCCTCCGCCGTCTTGTAGTAGACCGGATTGCCCCGCTTATCCCGGCCTACCGTCTTTGGTATCGCCATGAACACCGGATTCGGGGCAAGCGCGTCAGCTTCGGCCAAGCCGGTCTCCTCGTGGGTCAGACGCTCAACGATTAGTACGCTCGGGTTAGGGACGCCGCCGCTGTCCGCGAAGGTCTCCTTCGGCAAGTCAACGGTCGCGATGATCCGTGCCCGTCGGAACAACCATTGCCGGACGGCTCCTATCGGCTGGTGGGCTATGCACTTCATTGTGATCGCCGGCACGAACCTGCCCGCTCCGCTTTACCCCGTATACAGCCGGATGTGGCACTTTTTCGTCGGGAGTTGTGACGTCGATTTTCACCACCTATGTCCTGGGCTTGATCCCATCCCTGCTTTTCTTCGGTAGACTGTCCGATCATGTCGGCCGTCGCCCGCTCCTCGTGGCCGGCATGATGTTGGCCTCGGCCGGGTCTCTCCTGTTTGCTTTCGCGGAGGGCACGGTCTGGTTGTTCGTCGCGAGGGCGGTGCAGGGCGTGGCAGTCGGCATGGCGAGCGGGACTGGGCGGCCCTCACCGAGCTGCAACCGCAAGGGGACCGCATCCGAGCCGCTCTCTCGCGGCCACCGTCACCGCCGTGGGCGGCGGAGCGGCGGGGCAGCTCGTGGCGGGGGTCCTGGCGCAGTATGCTCCCCGGCCACTGATGCTGCCGTACCTGATTCAGATCGGACTCCTTGGTGTTGCACTCCTGGGAGTCTGGGCAATGTCGGAGCCGTTGGCGGTCCGGCCCTCTGGTGGATGGCAGATCCAGCGCCCTGACGTGCCTGCCGCCAATGCGTGAGCAATTTGCCATGGGATCGTGGGCTGCCTTCGTGGCCTGGGCAGTGGCCGCTCTCTTTCTGGCGGTGGTCCCCTCGTACATGAGCACCCTGCTCCATCTCCGCAACCTGGCACTGACCGGAGGCGTCGCGGGTCTTATGCTCGCCGCCTCCGCGGTCGCCCAGCTCCTGCTTCGCCGGGTTCGTCCGAGCCGGGCGATGGGCGCAGGGAGCGTGCTGCTGGTTGTTGGACTGGGCGGCACCGTGCTGGCGGTGCCGGAGGATCGGCCGTCATTCTGTTGCTCGCTACTCTAGAGTCAGCCCGTGGTCGTAGGCGGCCGACAGGACATCGGCGTCGGACGCCGTTCGATATCCTCCGTCCCTCCAGGTATGCAGACTCTGAATGAGGCAGCTTGGACGGCGAACTGAGACTCCGGTTGCGACCCGAGGACTGATATGAGCGTCGAGCAGAAAGCCCAACACGGACTAGACCGCCTCGGTTGCCTTCGGCTCGATCTCAAAGGCATCCNNTGCGCTGGAGTGCCTCGTAGTCGATCTCATCGAATTCCGCTAACTCGCCACTGATCTCGTCCTGGAAGTCTCCCGCATACTTCATTGCGACACGCACGAGCTCCTCTCGCATGACCAGATGAGCAGCGGTCCTGGCAACGTCATACTCGTACCCGCGAGCGACCATCATGATCTCCCAGACGGCCAGTCGGGTCCCCCTCGACAAACGCGAAGCGGCCCGCAGCCGTGTTTCGGAAGATGATGTACGTGTACTCCGCCTCGCGCAACTTCTCGCCCAGCAGAAGTTGGAGCGTCCCGCCGATCGAATGTTGACTGAGACGGCGCTTTAGCCTTTCGAGGGCGGCAAGCTGCCTTTCCGTCACCCGCAGGCTCAAGGTCTTGGACATCGATCCCTACCTATTACGTTTACTACACCCGCGGGGACACCTCGCGAACCCCGTTCTTGTAACCCGGTCTTGTCTTACTGCAATGCAAGCCTAGTGCATGATCCGCAACTGGGCAAGCGCCGCCGATGCACTCGCGAGTACGCCAGTTTGAGAACGCGGAGCGATTCTTCAGTAACGCCGTGAGGATTACACATGTATCCCGGCACCCGGTCACATTTCTTACGTCTTCGAGGTCCCGCACGTATTCGGGAAGATGCGAAGCCCGTCGACGTGGGTCAGAATAGAGGGGAGATACACGCCGTGCTGATCGAGCACCAAGGGAAACGTCCTCGCATCCACCCTCGCGCCGACGGCGACGATCTGCGGCGATGTCACGGTCGGGGAAGACTGCCGGGTGCTCTTCGGGGCGATCATCGTGGCGGAGGGAGGAGCCGTCGAGATCGGAACCCCGTGCATCATCATGGAGAACGCGGTCATCCGGGGTTCGCGGCGGCATCCGACGCATCTCGGTGACCACGTCCTGGTCGGTCCGCGCGCCTATCTGACTGGCTGCAGCGTCTTCGTCGCGACTGGCGCGACGATCTTCAACGGCGCTCGCCTTGGCACACGGGCGGAGATACGAATGAACGATGTTGTGCATCTCAAGAAATCCTGCGTCGAGGCCGGATTGTGGCAGGGAACTGACGCGCACTCGGGACACGAGGGGCGCGACCCACGGGCGGCGCCGCCGACAATTCACGAATCCTGGCGAGAAAGAATGCCGAGCGCGCACGGGTGTCGGACGTGTGGGAATGAGGCGTAAAACCTGATCGAGAGTGGATCGGGTTCACCAGTGGCTGAACGCGGCCCAGGTGGCCATGCGCGGGCCGCGCGTCAATGCCTTCCGCTCTCTCACCGATTCGCCGATTGTCAACCCCAGCGAGTAAGGTTATCCTACTGCGATCCTCCCCGCTTGTCAATAAGCTGAAAGGTCCGGTGGCGCCAATCACAGATATCGGCAGCCCCAGGCCGAAGACGGAAATGCCGGATGTGAGAAACGCGCAGTAGGCGAGCAGTCCATGGTGACGTAGTTTTGACCGGTGTCCAAGCCAGGCCGCCGCCAGGACAGATCCAATCCCGGCGCAGGCGTAGAGAGCGGCAAGCGTCCCCACACCCGTGTGCAGCGTCTTTCTTACCAGGAAGGGAAGCGCAACACTGATGGGGCCGCTTTCCGTGACGTTGCCAAGCAAAGATCAGGATGGTGATCCAGAGCCATGACGATCTGAACGCGGTGCCGAGACCCTCACCCAAGTCCTGAACGGCGCCCGAAGTTCGCGAGACGGTTTTGTGCAGGGGCGAGAGACGCGAGAGCGATACGAGGCAAGAAGCCGAAAGAAAGAAGGATGCGGAATCCAGCGCGAACGCCATCGACGTCCCCCCTGTCCCCACGATCAACGCCCCGCCGAAAGTCCATTGCTGGCGACGAAAGCCGGTGCGGTGTGCTCCTATAGGAGACCGAGCCTACCCTCGAGCAAGGTATCGGGCAATCGCCCGTGGCACTCGCGCATCCATGATGAGCCCCCAGTGGTCCAGATCGGGAAAGTCCAGCTCCTCAGAGCCGTACAGACGGGCGATAGCTCGACCTCGTTCTTCTGGAAACTCGCTGCCATAGACGACGAGCGTTGGGCATGGGGCCAACGGCGCCGAGATGCCGCGTTTGCGCTCGGCGCGTGCGAGGGAGGACTCTGCACGTGCGAGCTGGCCCGGAGGAAAGCGGCCGTAAACCTGTTCTGAGTCGAAACTACCCCGGGAAAGCACGACCTCAGGACGGATTCCTTGAATCTCGGCCGGCGGACTCGGCTCAATAAGCACGAGACTCCGTGGCCGGACTTGATGACTGGCCAGGAGAGCGACGAGTCCGCCCATGCTCCAGCCGCAGAGAGAGATGGGCCCTGACAGCCGGCGAGTCGCTTCGACGACGGTACCCGCGTAATTGGCCATGCTGGCTTGTTCGATGTCCAGGTTCGCCTGGAGGTCAACAGCCGCTACAACGATAGCCGGGAACCATCGGCACCAGGTCTCAAAGATCCACGGGCCACTCCCGGCGCCGTGGATGAGGAGAAGGGATGCCGGCGGTTGCATCGTGACGTTTCCTTTCTTGCTTACCGCTATTCCCGGCCCCGATCTCGGTCAACCTAATGCCGGCCTGGCCGGGACCTCACTCGCCGTGGACTCAGAAACGCGGCGACCGCGGGATGCGGGTTCCCGGCAGAACGGTCCCTCGTCGTCGGACGACCGCCACCACCGACATTCTACGAATCCGGACGTTCGAAGAACGTGATGAGGTTGCGATCCTGGTCGAGCGCATGAAAGTCTCGATCACCCCACCACTCCGTCACAATCTTCGTCTCGCTGTCGTATAGGGCGCCCTTTTCTTTGTACTCCGCGTACAGGTCGTCGATGCCCTGAACCGCTATCCGGCAGCTGGCGGTTCCCGCAAGGAAACTCTCCGCCCCGCTTACCACGGCCCTGAACGGCGTTTCGGCAGGGCGGGTCTTCCAATCCTCGTCACTGGCCTCCCAGAGCTGGATCTCAACATCGCTGCGGCGCAGACGAGCGAACCCTCCTTCGTGGTAAAAGGAGTCGAAGCCCAGCTTGTCTCGATAGAAGTCGACAGCGGTCGTGATCTCTCGAACCGGCAGAGCCGGGATGGCCTGGATCATCCTCATCGGTACATCCTTTCTTTCGCAATACTGGAGGACAAGCCTGAGGAATACGCGGACGGCTGTGTCGCGATCAAGGAGAATATACGGGTAAAGGAGAATACATGATATTCCGGGCCACAATCCTGCTCGCCGGCAAGACGGCCACTGGCGTCCAGGTTCCGGACGAGGTTGTTGCGGGCTTGGGTGGAGGCAAGCGGCCGGCGGTCCGCGTCGAGCTCAACGGCTACGCCTAACGCGGTACCGTGGCGCCAATGGGCGGCGTGTTCGTGGCCTCGATCAGCGCGGAGCACCGTGAGGGTGCCGGTCTCAAAGCCGGCGACGAGGTGGATGTCGACCTCGAGCTCGACACCGAGCCTCGAGAGGTGGACGTGCCGCCCAGCCTTGTGGATGCGCTCGATCGTGATGCCGGCGCCCAGCGCTACTTCGAGGGCTTGTCCTATAGCAACAAGCTGCGGCTCGTAATCCCAATCGAGCAAGCCAAGACAGACGAAGCCCGGTGGCGACGCATCTCCACAACGGTCAGCATGCTGCGAGAGGGCCGAACCTAGCGGCGTCGAGTGTGCGCTGTGGGCTTGCTCGCGGGCTGCGAACCCCCGCCTCGTGTTATCGGGAGTATCAGCACCCGCACCATAAGGTCGAGCTCGCTCGGCCATGCGTACCCACAGACGATCGGGTACAAGCGGACGCCCTCGCGGGACAGGACCACGTGGCTCTCGTCCAGGCTCGTGTGGGCCGAGTCAAACGCTGCAGCTGCATCTGGTTCCATGCGCTGCCAGGAGAGTGACGCGCGTGCATGAAAGGACTCCACGTACTCGTCCACCGACTGGTGGAAGGGCGCGGTTTCGGTCTGTTCACGACCTTGCTCGCGAAATAGACCGCGCCGTTCGAGTTCCGTCACGAGGTCAAAGTCGGGTCGCCACTCGTTGAAGGTGGTGTATTGCCGGATCAAATCCACAATGGTCTGGTGAAGCACCTGGTCATCCGTGACCACCGTCCCACTTACATTGAGAGTTGCGAGCGAGCCGGCTGGCGAGAGCACGCTGGCAAGGCGGGGCAAGACCACGGCCCACTCCATCCAGTGCAGGCTGTCCCCGGCGGTCACAAGACAATAGGGCGGGTGCAGGACCACATCCTCAGCGCGACCTACGATCCATGCGAGCCCTGGATGATCACCGCTAGGAAGTCGCTTGCCCGCCTCGATCATTGCCGCCGAGATGTCGACGGCATCGACGCGATCGACGAGCGGCGCCAGCGGACGCGCTATGAAGCCCGTCCCACAGCCGATGTCGAGAACAGCGCGGGGTTCATAGGTCATCAACCCTGCCAGCATATCGAATGTTTGTGGTGGATACTGCGGGCGATGTCGGTACGAAGCAGCTACGTCCCGATCCTCGAACGTGGCCGCCACATCTGGCCGCAGGAAACCTGGTGTCTCGGTCATAGCACCTTCGCATCCGACGGGACAGAGTGTCGAATCCAGCGCGCTCGTAGAGGACTCGTGCTCCCTCGTTGAATTCGAGGACCGTCAGCTCGATCGCACCTATACCCTGCCGGCGCGCCCAACCTTCCACAGCCTCGAGCAAAACTCGTCCAATGCCCCGGCCGCGAAAGTCGGGCAGGACGGCCATGTCGTTCACATACACGAAGCGCCGGGGCAGGTATACGGTATCGTCCGGGCCGAATTCCACAACCTTCGCCCCCAGGAATCCGGCCAGGGAGTCCACTACCTCGGCGATGAGCAATACGGTAGCCGGGTCCTTGATCGAGTGGACGATGTCCCGCGCCGCAATCGGATCGTCCGGCGGACGGAAGAGATGTGGGAGTGCCTCGCAGTGAAAGACGTCCAAGACGTCGTACAGCGCCTGCAGCCGTGGCTCGTCAGAACAGTCTCGCCTCGCGTACGCCCGTCCCCATCACGTCTCCATGATGTCATGCGGAGAGGCGTGGCTTTTTCGCCGGCCCGACTTTGCGGACGCAAGCATCTTGTCGGACCGCGGGCTCTACTCTCGCGCGTGCTGAGCGGGATCTGTCTGCCTGAGGTCGGGCGCCTCGCGAACGAACTCGACCTCATTGCTGCCGTCTACCAGTTCCCAATAAATCTGTTTCCCAACGGCTGCGGCGAACCGCTCGATGGTTGATGCCTTAGGATCAACGGCAGCCGTTTCGAGGCGTGCAATCGCAGCCTCAGACGTGCCCATTCGGGCCGCGACCGCGGTACGCGTCAGCTTCGCGGCCTTACGGGCCTCGGTGATCTTTCGAAGGAGCACGCGACGCGTGTACGCTGCGTCCACCATAGCGGAGAAGGCCGGATTCTTGTCACTGCGCTCCCGGATGACCTCGTCAAGAAAGTCGATGTCGTCATGGTCAGACATGGATGAATCGCCTCCAGGGGCAGCATATCATCTTTGATAGGCCGCTGCAACGAGATTATCGGTTGGGGGTGTCCCTTAAAGTTTCGCG
>QHBP01000060.1:0-6727 GCA_003244175.1 Chloroflexota bacterium
GGTCCAGGGCCACCCATGAGTCGGGCCTGCTGATGGAGGTCATCGGCGATTGGGCGAAGCAGTATCTGACTCACGCTTATGTAGATGCCGGTGCCGAAAATGAGAAGGGCGGCAGCCAACACCAGGCCGTACCAGAGAACAAGTCGTTGGCGAATGCCGCGAAACGGACCTTGTTCTGAGGCGTCGTCCGAACGTTCGCGAGGTCGACGAAACAACGTCTTCAACCTCTGTTCACCTTGTGCCCCGCCGCGCGGCTCGTTTCAAGCTTCAATCTTGTAGCCGATGCCCCGAACCGTTTTGATCACGGAGCGACCGAATCCCTTATCGACCTTGTCGCGCAGATAGTGAACATACGTGTCGACGACATTGGAGAGCGCCTCAAGATCGTAGCGCCAGACGTGGTCGGTAATCTGCGTGCGCGTGAGTACCTGCCCCGGATGCCGCATGAGGTACTCAAGCAGGGAGAACTCCTTGGGTGTGAGGTCGATAACGCGCTCTGCCCGCCGGACTTCGTGACGAACGAGATCAAGAAGCAGGTCGCCAACCTGAAGCACCGGGCTCATCTCCAGGTCCTGATCGCGCCGGCGCAGGAGAGCATTCACGCGTGCCAGCAGCTCTTCCATGGCGAACGGCTTGACCACGTAATCATCCGCACCTACGTTGAGCCCTCGCACTCTGTCCTCGACGGACCCTCGAGCGGTGAGCATAAGGACCGGCGTCCGCACCTCGTATGAGCGCAATAGCTGACACACCTCGATGCCGTCGAGACCCGGGAGCATGACGTCCAGAATTACCAGGTCGTAGGTGCCACTGGAAGCCAGCTCCAGGCCGGCGTCTCCGTCCGCGGCCGTGTCTAGGGCGTGACGCTCCTCGGTCAGAACGCGGTGGAGGAGTGCGGCCAGACGTGCTTCATCTTCGACGAGCAGAATGTGCATGATGGCGGCTTCGCTCCCACTCTAGGGAACGAAGATGGGAATTTCGTGTGAAGGTGGCGAAACCACCCACCGTTCGCACGTGAGGCTCGCCACGCTGCTGCGCGATAGAGGTGGTGCTGCGCCAAGCGCCACATCCTTGCAGTTTCACTTCAGAGAAGGACAATCGCCGCCACGATACGCTCCAACAATCGCTGCGTGCGTTCGGTTTGGCGCCAACGCCGTCTGACGTGTTCTCGACAGGCCGAACCTCAGGACTAGTGGTTCTTCATAGCTGACTTGATACGAAGGTGGTCAGTGGGGTAGGGTGGCACATCTTTTCACTGGAGTGCCTCCCCATGGCCGAGCTGTACCGTGTCTCCCTGTCCGATGGCGAACGCCTGCTGTTGCAACAGACGCTCAAGGACCTTCACATTGCCCATGAGGGACCGCTAGGCACCCCGCGTAACTTCCGGATACTGCCGACGATAGTCACTCGATAATCTTCCAATAGGAATCCTTCCGAGTTACCTTGCCACCGGCGAATTCCCACAGGTCGCACCCGTGCACATCGACCTGCGTCCCAGAGGCAGTCGTACCGGTTAGTCGCCATTCCGATACCCCTCGATCTCCGCAGACAACGTGGCGATCCTCTCCATAGTGCACATCCGGGATGCCAGCAAAACGGCTCGCAAGGCCTTCCCGCACCTTGTCTTTGCCAACCAGTCGTCTACCCCACGGCTCTGATCCCCGTGGCATGTCGAACGTGCAGTCATCAGCAAAGAAGCGCATGATGCCATCTAGGTCGTGGCGATTAAATCCGTCCAGGATCTCCTTCAAGGTGTTCTCTGTGACCGCGTCGTGCCCCATCATCTCGTCTCCTCCAAGGCGTGCAAACCCGTTGCCGGCCTCAACTTAGCAAAGGACCACTAGGTTAATCCTGTGTAAACGGACTTTGCACGACGCAGAATTCGTTGCCGTCGGGATCGGGAGGATAGTCCCAGAGCACCCGGGTTGCTCCCAACTGCTCGAGACGCAGCACCTCGCCCCCCCGATCATCGGTGTACAGGTCGAGGTGAAGCCGGTTTCGAGCCTTCTTCGGCTCTTCTGTGAGCTGGAGTGAGACGTTGGATCACCGACGGCGCGTGTCAGTCAGCACCGCGAAGGTGGGATCGGGGTGGCGCACAGAATCTCCCAGTGCGGCAGTCCAGAACGCGATACCTTTCTCCACGTCCGTGGTGTTGACTACGGTAGAGCCGACATACGTGGGCATGTGTACCTCCTAGCCGGCATGCGAGTCAGGGAGCCGTCATGCCGGCGGCATCTTGGGTCAGGGTATCGTCGGTCTCTCGGCTCTTGCGCCTCGCATACGCCATGGTCCACATGAACAAGGCGATGAAGACGGCGAAGAACAGAATCTGCGACACAATCATGAAGGCAGTGACCGACAGCACAAAGACCAGCAGCACGCGGATTGCGGCATCCAGAATCCAGCCGATGCCCCACACAAGGGTGATCACGCGTTGCGAATAGCGGAACCCAGGGTACTGCCAGAGGCTGTCCCAGTACGCCATGCGCGCCTTCTCTCCCTGAGTGGCAAACTGCCTGCCGAAGTAAAACGCCAGCGGACGACCACGAAGAAGAGAGGCAAGAAAGACGAGGCCAAAAACGCCCGTCAACAGCGATTCTTTGACAAGCAGGAATCGTGCGTCGCCGGTGACCACGCTACTGGCGATGCCCACCACAATGAAGAACAGAACGATGAGGCTAAGAGCGTCAGCACGTCGCGTCCGCGCCCAACCATAGAGGATTGCCGCCAGCGGGAAGACGGCGACCGCACTCAGAGCGACAACAGTGGAGACATGTTCATGGCTCAATGCCTGGAAGGCGGCGAACGGCAGCGCGACGTTGAACAGGAAGCTGGGCCCGCTGCCGTACATCGCCTGCAGCGCCATTCGACCCGACGGTTTCTTGAGCACCTCGTCGATTGCGTCTTTCGCCTCGGTAGACATGACTGTTCCCTGTTGTGACGAATTCAGGACTCGGATCCACCCTTTGCGGCCGCGATGATCGCCTCCAACGCGTCCGCATGCGCACGAAAGGCCACGCACCCGGCCGGAGTTGGCGCAGACAGAGATTGCCACCGGCCTGCATACAACATAAGACGTGATCCTCTCACGAGGATAATTCCCCGGTTTCTGCCGGTAGCAAATCACGTACCGTCTGCCCCAAGTCGCCTCCGAGCAAAGGCGAGCTGCCCAGGCTCCGGCCGGTCGTAGTCGTACGCCTCGACACTCCTCGTTTAGCCGTCAAACGGTGCGAACGAGTGGACAACCGGATCGCTGACGGAAGAGAATTGACTTCCGACGAATTGCCAAGTCCTCGCCAAAGTCGGAGGAGGTTCACCGTGCAGCCAGAGGCCGTCATCCAGGTACTGAACGAGCCACTTGCACAGGAGTTACTGCATTCTCCTGACCTAGCCCGACTGGCCTACAACGGACTCGATGGCTGCCCCCGCGTGATCCCCATCGGGTACGTCTGGAACGGTGGGCAGGTCATCGTCTGCACCGCAACGAATGCGCCTAAAGTGCGGGCGTTGGCAACAAACCCGAAGGTGGCTCTGACCATTGATACCGACACTCAGCCGCCCCATGTGTTACTCATGCGCGGTACCGCAGAGGTCGAGGTGGTTGAGGGGGTACCATCTGAGTTTCTCGCAGCGTCCAAGAAGTACATCGGATCGGAGCAGTGGCAAGCGTACGAAGGCCAGGTCCGGGCTCTGTACAAGCAGATGGCGCGCATTACCATCGTGCCCGAATGGGCGAAGCTGCTGGATTTCGAGACGAAGCTCCCGATTGCCGTGGAGAGGCTGATTGCTCAACGTGATCAATAGAGGCGGCGGACTGGCCTATGCCAACTTGAAGGAATTACATGCGGAAGCTCATCAACTCGACCTATGTCACGCTCGACGGCGTCGTCGAGAACGTCCACCTGTGGCCGTCCCTGAACGGCAGTGACGACACCGGTACTGCCATCCAGACCAAACTACTGCTCTCCTGTGACGCCGTCCTGATGGGCCGGAAAACGTATGAAAGCTTCGCCGGGGTCTGGGAGGGGAAGTCCGGCGTTGAGTACACCGATCAGATGAACCGCATGACCAAGTACGTCGTCTCCTCGACGTTGCAGAAGCCGACGTGGAACAACACCACCGTCATAAGCCAGGACGTGCTCGGCGAAGTGAAGCGAATCAAGGAACAGCCCGGCCAGGACATCGTGCAGTACGGCTTTGGAGGGATTGCTTACAGCCTGATGGAGCATGGCCTGCTCGACGAGCTCCGGCTGTGGATTCACCCGTTCTTCTTCGGCAACGCCGAACCGCAGGACCTTCTGTTCCGGAAGGCCCCACTGACAAAGTTCGAGCTCATCGACACCGCGACACTCAAGAGCGGGATCGTCATCCTGTCATACCGGGTCGCGGAGAGCGACAACGCGGCTTCCTGATTGGGATTGTCAACTTTCCGTTCGACGGCAGCGCGAACCTGTCGCGGTCGATCTGTCAACGCTCCGATGATTCTGGCCCAGAGCGACAGGCTTCCTCGATGAGGACGATTCCGTGCTTGTGGTTGGGCATTACCACGAAAACGTCCAGTTTCACGGCCGGGAAGTCGGTCGGGTAACCGTTCCCAGATTCGTTGGATCCCGGCGCCCGATTCGTTCAAGTAGCTCGTCTGGGCGTGCGCGCGACCGCCATCGCATCCGCGAGTGCACGGATGCGGGCCATAGGCGGGAGCATCACGGTGAAGGTGGCGATCCGGCCTTCGTCGTCGAGATCGAAGATGTCGACTCCCTTGATCTCCTCCTCTCCGAACGGCAACGGAATGTCACGGCCTGCATCGACGCATCTGTTAAGGAGTCGCCGGGCGGCAACAGGCAAGGACGCGCGTGTAGCTGGATCTCAAGCCTGCGGGTGTGCGGTCCCTACCGGGTCTCCCGACGGGTGCCCTCGGGCCGTCCGCGTGCCGCGCTCGCGGAGGAGGCACGAGGTGCACTGCCTCGCCCATCGACCAGTGCGGTCACTCAGGGGCAGGTGAGGTGGAAGTTCTGCGTCACACTGGTACCAGCCACGATCCTTACCGCGGCGGTAGCGGGCGTGCAACCTCCATACGAAGCATCGACTCTATACGTCCCGGCGGGTAGGCCGGCTACCGAGTAGTTGCCAGATATGTCGGTATAGAGCGAACCGTTGACAGGACCAAACCAGGAGATCGTTGCGCCGGAGACCTTCGTCTTACCGGTCAGGTTCCTCTGGGCAGCGGACGGAGCCTGCTCAATCCCGCGATGTGATCGCAACCACGCCTGTCAGCGGGGTACGACAGGCATTGGGAATTGTTTGCCAGGAGGACCCGTTCCAGTGGAGGGTGAGCGACTTCTCAGGGTAGCCCTGCGCGCCCACCGACCAAATATCATTCGGCGCGACCCCGTCGATGGCGTTGAGCGTATTCGTGTACTCCGAGCCACCCGGGTTCGGACTGGGCACGATACTCCAGCTCTTGCCGTTCCAGTGAATGATCAGCGTCTCACTCTTCAGACTGCTGAAATCCTCGCCGTATCCGACTGCCCAGACGTCGTTGGTCGACATGGCGTCGACGCCGTACAGGCGTGTCGCGGAGACGTTGGGGAACGATGAGTTGGGGCTGGGGACGATGCTCCACTCCTTCCCGTTCCAGTGCTCGGTCAGCGTCCGCCTTCCCGTCACCGTCGGGGGAACTCCAGGGTTGTACTCGCCGACCGACCAGATGTCCGTCGCCGACACCGCGGAGACGCCATTCAGGGCACTCGCCAGACTCCCCTTGTTCGGACTGGGAACGGTTCCTCATATCAAGGGATTACTCTGAGCCTGGACGACCCGAGCCGTGGTGTCAAGCGATCCGAGCACGAGTCCGACCAGGAGCAACGGTACAAGAAGGGTGCGATGATGACCGTGCATGATCGACTCCTTACGAGGACGACATACTTTTCTCTAGCATACGCGAAGTATCTTACGAATTCGTTATGTATCTTACGCGCGACTTACGAGGACGCCAAGCTACCGCCGCGTCCCCTTCGCCCGCTTGAAGTTCAGGCTCCGATGGTGTGGATCCTGCTCGAACGCGCGTACGCCACCTGCGCCTTTTCCTACGTCCCATTCGGGAGAGAATAGAATAGGCAGGCCGTTCTCGGTCGACCGCAAGTGGGTCACCGAACACGGGTTGATGGAGAGCCCGAGTGTTCAAAGGGAGGGTCCTTCATTAGAGAATGGATGGCCTGGGCTCAGAACGCCCCCACCGACGAGTCTGTCCTCGCCTTCCTGCAGCCGGCGGCTGACGAGTTCGGCGGCGGCAAGGCAGGAGTATGCGATCACGCTGAGGTCGGATGGCCGGTATGTCGGAGAGTGCGGCCTCATGCCTCGCGTCGGACCCAGTGCGTTGGAGATCGGATACTGGGTGGATGTCCGCTACGCTCGTCGAGGAATCGCCACTGAAGCGGCGGGACTGCTGGTCGAGGCGGCGTTCGAGCAGCCGGAGACAACGAGGGTCGAAATCCATTGCGACGAGGCAAACGTGGCCAGTGCCGGTGTCCCCGCGCGCCTTGGATTCGAACTAGATCGCGTTGAATGGGACGAAATCGAGGCGCCCTCGGAGATTGGTCGCTCGATGACCTGGACCGTCGACCGCGAAGCCTGGCTAAAATCGCGCACCTCGGCCTGAGGGGCCAATCTCGGTATGCAACGCGAATTCCCAGCGATTGATCCGTACGACAGCGGCATGCTCGACGTG
>QHBP01000060.1:6751-7057 GCA_003244175.1 Chloroflexota bacterium
TATTGGGAGTGCTGCGGCAATCCCCATGGCAAACCCGCGCTCTTCCTCCATGGTGGACCGGGTTCGGGCTGCTCGCCGGGCCACCGGAACTTCTTTGATCCGGACGCTTACCGCGCCGTGCTGTTTGACCAGCGCGGTTCTGGGCGCAGCCGGCCACTGCCCAACGAGCCTCATGCCGACCTGAGTACCAACATCACCGCCCACATCATCGCCGACATTGAACAGCTGCGCCGTCACTTCGGCATCGACAGCTGGACGGTCCTGGGTGTGTCCTGGGGAACGACCCTCGGTCTGGCCTACGCCCAG
>QHBP01000415.1 GCA_003244175.1 Chloroflexota bacterium
TCTTCGCCCTCGCTGTCGGCATCCTGGGACGAGTAGAAACCGCCCTGCGGCGCGTGCATCTCCCTCAGAACATAGTCGAGGATTTTTTCCACAACCGATGCGTACGCGCGTTTGCCCGTTGCCTGAAAGGCATGGACATAGGCGAGAGCGAGGAGGGCGTTGTCGTAGAGCATCTTNNGGCGTCCACCGAGTAGCGGTGAAAGCCGCCACCTAGCTGGTCGAAAATGCCGCCGTCCGCCATTTTCATGAGTGTGTGTTCCACCAGCTCCCGCGCTCGAGTCTCATTCAAACGGCTGTGCATGCGGAGGACAAACTCGAGCGCCAGTGGCTGAGGGAATTTTGGCGCGTCCCCGAAACCGCCGTGAACGGGGTCAAACTGCCGCACCGCGGCTTGAAATGAGATGCGCAGCAGATCGGCGGAGAGTGCATTCTTCGTCGGCTGAAGGTTTTGAGTTTCGTGGATGGCTTGGGTGAGGCTAGCCGCGGTGCGAGTGACGTCCGCCCTGCGCCGGCTGTATGCCTCCGCGACACCTTGCAACACCTGGTGCCAGCTGGGCATGCCCTGTCGTGGCGATGGCGGGAAGTACGTGCCTCCGAAAAAGGGGCGGCCATCGGGCGTGACAAAGACGTTGAGAGGCCATCCACCCTGGCCCGTGATGGCCTGGACTGCCTCCATATAGACGCTATCGACGTCCGGACGCTCCTCTCGGTCCACTTTCACGCTGACGAACAGGTCGTTCATCAGGGCGGCGGTCGACTCGTTTTCGAACGACTCTCGCTCCATCACGTGGCACCAATGGCAGGCGGAGTAGCCGATGCTGATAAGAAGTGGCTTGTCCTGCTCGCGAGCGCGCTGAAACGCTTCGTCACCCCAGGGAAACCAATCGACAGGATTACCCGCGTGTTGCAACAGGTACGGACTCTTTGCGGTGGCCAGCCTAGAAGCCATCGTAACACTCCTCCCCTCCGACCATTGTTCGGAGTTGACATCGCGGACACGTCATTGCAATACGATTGCAAAACCATTGTAGGAACGGGTGCTATACTGATCCGATTTTGGACACGTGGAGGGGTACATATGGCCACAGGCTTTGGTTGGGAGCAAGATTCCGCTCTTTCCGACAGCCCGGATCGTGGCCCGGGATTCGGCTTCGCGATTGCGTTGGCCGCCATCGCGGCGGTAGGCGCCGGAATCGCGGTCCAACAGCTTCTTCAACGCCGCCTGAGCAAGCCAGAAATGGCCCGACTGAGGTTTTACCGCTATCTGAGAGAACGCGGCCACCTCGAGTCCTGATGGCCTTTCGGCGGCTCGCGTGCGTTGCGGTGACGGCGGCGCTGACCCTTAGCCCGGCTCAGCCCGCGCACGCTACCATGTACCTCCCGCGCATCGGCCTCATCCTGCACGACAATGTGTTGATGCGCTCCCATCCCGGCCACGACGGCCGGGTCATTGCCGTGCTTGTTCAGCAAAGTCAGGTGCGCGTTCTCGCGCTGACGGGACTCTGGGCGCACGTGCGCGTCTGGGCCAGCATCTCGGGCTGGGTCTCGAAAGCGGAGGTAACCTTCCGCAAGCCCTGGGTAACTGTGTCCTCCTATCGAGCACCGGAGGAGCACTATCGCGTCCACTCACATGCACCGCAACCTCTTCGAGTGCGAGCTACCGCGCTCGCCGCCCTACCCATATCCACCGTGGTAAACGGCCCGCCCGTCGCTCACATTCCAGCCGGCACGAATGTCACGATTTCGGAATGGGCGCAGAGTGCGACGGGCGACATCTGGTATCGAGCCGGCAAGAGCTGGGCACCGGGTGAGAATCTGCGCTTCGAGTACACCCCGTCCTTCAAGACGCGTATTCATGCCTCGCGTGTGCTCTCCCGCGTCTCCGGGAAGGGCATGTGGTTGACTCTCGGAACCGTGAGCAACAACGAGTCTTCCGCCATAGTCAGCGCGGCCGTGGACAACGGCATCACGCATCTGTATGTCGAATCGGCCATCTCCCCTCTGGGCTTTCACGGGCGCAGGTCGGTAAGCCACCTTCTGGAAGCGGCTCATCGTCATCATCTCGCGGTCATCGCATGGGTTTATCCGTATCTTGATGATCTCGCCTCGGACGTGGCACTTACGCGGGAGGTTGCGGCCTTTCGGAGCCTATCGGGACAACGCTTCGACGGCATTGCCGCCGATCTCGAACGCAATGTGTCTATCGCAAACGTGCGCGCCTACTCGCAGCTGACTCGCACCTACCTCGGCACGCATTACCTTCTTGTCGGCGTCACGTATCCGCCGCAGTCACTGCCGGGTTTCCCGTATGGGGAGGTGGGTCGATGGTTCAACGTCATCGCGCCAATGGATTACTGGCATCAGACGCGATCTGATTACGGTCTGGACTTCGGCCACATGAAATACGGGTACGACTATGGATATCGATATGCCTTCGACTCCGTACTGTCGATTCAGCGGACGGCCGGACGGGTCCCCGTGGCTCCGATCGGTCAGGCGTTCGACGACTACGGCCGGCTCGAGATGGGTCCTCGCGCGCCCTCGGCGTCGGAGACGCGGGGATTCCTGGCCGGCGTCAAAGCAAGCCACGCAATCGGCGCCTCTTTCTTCCAATGGTTGACGGCAACGGAGCCGGAGTGGCAGGAGATCCGAGGCTTCCGCCTCTGATATAGCCCGGAAAGGGAGGCGCTTGACATGCTATTCTGTGCCCTATACGGAAGGATGACATTGTGGTGTTGATAGGGATTCTCGGCATCGAGTAACGTTAAGCCCTAGCTTGATCGAGGTCTTTGGGGGGGGCAATTGCAAGAGACGCGGATCACGACACCCGAGCCGAATAGTGACACGAAGGGGCTTGGCTCCGCCAATGCGAAGTCCAATGGCGACGGGCCCCTGGACGAGAGACAGGCCGCGGAGATTCTCGAGGTCGTAGGCGACGACGTCGAGGAGATCGACCAGGTCATCACCAATTTAGTAGCCGCCGACGTAAAGGTCGCAGACGACCCCGCGGAGACCGACGACGAGGAGGCCGAAGCGGAAGCTGCGCGGCAGCTCGAGCGCGCCCTCGATGCGGAAGGCGCTTCGCTTGACGACCCTGTCCGCATGTATCTCCGCGAGATAGGGCGCGTCCGTCTCTTGCGAGGACGCGAAGAGGTGGAACTTGCTCAGGCCATGCGCGTCGGCGACGTTGAGCTTGAAAAGCAAAAGGCCGGTGAGTCCTTCAACCAGGAGGTCATCTTCTATGGGATGGAGGCTCGTCGAAAGCTTACCGAGGCCAACCTGCGTCTGGTGGTGAGCGTGGCCAAAAAGTACATAGGCCGCGGGATGAGCCTCCTCGACCTGGTGCAAGAGGGCAACATCGGACTGATTCGAGCGGTTGAGAAGTTCGACCACACTCGGGGCTATAAGTTCTCAACATATGCGACCTGGTGGATCCGGCAGGCAATCACTCGCGCCATTGCCGACCAGGCGCGAACGATTCGCATTCCCGTTCACATGGTCGAGACGATCAACAAGCTCGTACGAACATCGCGCAAGCTGCTCCAGGACCATGGGCGCGAACCGACATCGGACGAAATCGGCCATGAGATGGGCCTTGCCGGTGACAAGGTCCGCGAGATCATGAAGGTCGCGCAGACGCCTGTGTCGCTCAACACTCCCATTGGCGAGGAAGAGGACAGCAACCTCGGCGACTTCATCCCGGACGAGACGGGCGAAGCCCCGTCGGAGGCTGCCTCCTTCCAATTGTTGCGCGAGTCCGTGGAGGATGTCTTGGGCTCCCTAACGGATCGCGAGCGGTCAGTGCTCCGGCGCCGTTTCGGCCTCGACGATGGCCACGGCCGTACCCTGGAGGAAGTAGGCAAGGAGTTCAACGTCACGCGCGAGCGCATCCGCCAGATCGAAGCGAAGGCCCTCCGCAAGCTCCGCCACCCCTCGCGCAGCCGCAAGCTGAAGGATTTCCTCGAGGCCTGATTCGGCACGACTGGCAGCATCTCGGGACGGAAGGTAATTCGCGTTCCGCGGTGCGTGGGGCGTGTTGAAGACTTGACGGACATCCTCATATACTGGCGTAGCCATGCGAGGCGCGGGTGTTTGCGTGGCGTTGTATTCCGGCGTAGCTCAGTGGTAGAGCGGGCGGCTGTTAACCGCTTGGTCGTAGGTTCGAGTCCTACCGCCGGAGCCAATTCCTCTGGCTGGAGCCGTGTCTAGGCGGCCTTTGCCTACCGTGTTTGCTCCAGCTGCCAACAAGCGGAGTTGCGCGCGGACGACAAGCGAGGTCTGCGCCTCAGACGCATCCCCAGATAAATCCCGTCACCACCCGATCACTGCAGCCTCGCGTCATACTTCCGGAACTTGGGCAGCGCGAGACCCAGCACGGCGACTCCGATGACGCAGAGAATGCCTCCGGAGACGACGGAAGTTCGGACGCTAAAGACTGACGCGACCGCGCCGGATTCCACGTTGCCAAGGGTAGGACCACTGGAGTAGCTGACTAGCTCTATGCTGGCGAGACGACCGCGGAGCGCATCGGGAATCGTCTGATTCCATATGGTGGAGCGAAACATGCCGCTGATCATGTCCGCGGCCCCTGCGCACGCAAGAAAGAAGAGCGCAATGGGCAGCGACCGGATGAAGCCAAAGAGTGTGATAGCGACTCCCCATGCGAACGCCGCGTAGATGACCGCCAGCCCGTGCCGATGCACGTGCTTGGTCCACCCGCTGGTCCCAGTGGCAACGAACGATCCGACGGCGGGCGCGGCATACAGGAATCCGAGCACCCCTGCGCCACCGAAGTGCGTGGCGATGGCCGGGAACAGGGCCTCGGGCATGCCGAAAAACATGGCGACCATGTCAACGAGATAGGTGCCCATCAGCTCGGGTCGACCCCGCGCGTATCGCAAACCCTCCACAACCCGGCGGATGCTGGGCCTTTCCGCATCCGGAGGGGGCGGGACCGCGCGCATCGCTCGCAGGGCGATGAGCGAGAGCACGAAGCTCACGATGTCAACCGCATAGGTGCTGGCAAGACCTATGGTGGCTATGAGAATGCCACCGAGGGCGGGGCCGGCTATCATACCCACGGTTGACCGGAGCGAGAGCAGGGCGGCCGCCGGCATCAGCTCATCGCGCTCGACCAACCTGGGCAGAATAGCATCCAATGACGGTCGCTGGAGCGCATCCAAGCCGGTGGCAAGAGTCGCAACCGCGTAGAGCACTACCAGCTGCGGGTGCGGAAGCACTGTATTGACCAGAAGCACCGCGGACATCAGTGCCAGAGCTACCTCAGTCAGCTGCACCATCATGCGGCGGTCCCGCGCATCCGCCAGCGCACCGCCGAGGAACGCCAACGACAGAATCGCCCCGATCTGGAACACGCCGAGGAGCCCGACCGCCAGGGACGAGCGCGTCAGCAGGTACACCTGATACGGAAGGGCAACGGACGTGATCATGCTGCCGAAAAAGGTGATCCCCTGCCCGATGAACAACAGCCGAAAGTCCCGATGCCGGCGAAACGGCGACACGTCGAGCGTAGCCATGCCTAAGGCTGAGCGGACAAACCCTCGTTTGAGAAGGGGATCAGGGGTAGGTTCGGGCTCGGAACCGGGCTCCAGCGACATGCGACGTCGGCACCTTTCGCGCGCGGTAGACGCGCACGCCAGCGTACCAGCTGACGCGACAGTGGCCGCTTACGCCTGCTATGCCGACCTCGCGTCGGGTTCGGATTCCGTACTGACCGGGGAAGATCGTCCGACGCCGACTGCCGCGCGACGGGCTGAGGCACATGCCCGTGACACGGCGCCGGGAGCCCCGAACCTTGCCGCGATGGCAATCGCGAGAAAGTCCATGATGCAGTAGCCCGCCGAAATGACGGATGGCGGATTGCCGGTGGCGATGTGCGAGACCGGCGCGTAAATCTGCCAGGTCCAGTTGCCGAAGTGCGTGCCAATAATTTCGAGGTAGGAAGTAACAAAGAACGCGGCGGCGTAGATGGGAGCCGATGGACGCCGCATGAACCACACGAAGAGCGGCCAGAACATAGCGCCGGTGACGTCGAGTCTGCCCGTGAGGAGCGGCTCCGCTGTCAGGCCGAAAGCCGCCCAGGCCGTCGCGAGGTAGAGCGCGGCGCGAGAGATCGCGCGGCCGTGCTTCAACATGATCGGGGTTCGCCCGGCGCGAAGAGCGAACAGGTAGACAAGGCCGTGGCCCCAGGGCACGAACAGAGGCATGTTGTGGAACCGGTACCGGTAGATTCCCCAGATGACGGACGACCATATCTCGATACAGGTCGCGACACCCACCATGATCCATACCTGACGACGTTCATTCGGCGGCGAGAACCGGGTCCAGAACGCCAAGACGCAGAACGAGAGCAAACCCAGGACATCCTGCTGCCACAGGTTCCGCGTGTGGATGTCCAAAAAGAGGGCAACCGGAATGAGCCCGAGGAGAAAGACGTTATAGGTGTATGGACGGAGGCGACAATAAGACGGACGCAAACGAGACAACGGTCCTCCCAGCGAGAGACGCTCCCCTATTATCGGACGTCGCTTGCCCGTTGCGCAGAAAACCGCGGTCTGTACGTGTGACTCGGGGCGAAAACCGGCTTGTCGCCATCATCTCTTGGTGGCCGATCGACCGAGTCGGGATACTCGCAATCGAGCCGGCTCCCACTGTCTGTGCGTTCCTTCGAAAAGGGCTACAAAACGGGCGAGGCCGGCCGGGGGGCGTCTTGCGTGCTGAAGAAGGAGTCCTGATTCCCCCGGCCGGCCTCTCGTGGAGAGAGGAAGGAAGCATCTTTATCGTAGGGAATCAGGATTAGATCAGGATGAGAATCACGTTGACGCAAGATTAATGTTTTGCGACACGCTCTTCACTCTCGCTCGTGTTCAGTCCGCCTCGTCTTCCTCGGTCTCGGCGATCGAGTACTGCGCGAACGTTTCTTGCACCGCGCTGGTGAGCTGCTGTACCTGTAGCTCCGCATTGGACAAAAGAGTCTCGCTGTGTCGGGCAAGCTCGGTGCCTCTCTTATAGAGTGCAACGGCTTCCTCGAGAGGGACATCAGATTGCTGCAGCCGCTCGACGATTTTTTCGAGCTGAGCCAGCGCGTCCTCAAAGGTCAGTGCCTCGCTCATGCGTTCTCCACCCGCACCACAAACTCTCCATCCGCCACACGCGCCGTCAGTGCCTGCCCGACGGACGCTTGGGCGCGCCGATTCAATACCCTACCCGTTTCCCTGTCCATCAGGACGGCATACCCGCGTTCCAGGACCGCCAACGGATCGAGAGCGGCGAGCCGGCCAAGTAGACCGTCCAGACGCGCGCGTTTCGCGTCGAGCAGGGCGTGCGCAGCATGCGACGCTCCACGCTCCAGCTCGTCCGCACGTTGCCGCTGGGTCCGCAACCTGGCCTTCGGGCTGGAGCGTAACAGCAATCGATTGAGCTCGAGCCAGCGTCTCCGCCGGCCTTGAAGCTGATGGCGCATACATCGCATCACCTGATCGTGCAGGCGGGCAGTTCGTTGGACAAGCGAGGCCACGTCCGGCACAGCGGCGGCGGCCGCCAGTGACGGAGTTGCTGCTCTAACATCGGCGACGAAGTCGGCGATCGAGTGATCCGTCTCGTGGCCAATGCCGGTGATGATCGGAAGCCGGGAAGCGAAGATCGCTCTGGCCAGGCGCTCGTCATTGAAGGCTGCCAAATCCTCCGGCGCGCCACCACCCCGAACCAAGAGAATCACCTCGGCATCGGTGAGACGATTGACGACATCAATCGCCATCGCCATCGCTCCGGCGGCGCCGTCGCCCTGCACCGACGCTCCGGCCACAATGACCGTGACAAAGGGGTACTGGGTTCGAAGCCTGTGCAGCACATCATGGTAGGCCTGGCTTCCAGGTGATGTGATCAAAGCAAGCTTCCTGGCAAACGAGGGGAGCGGTCGCTTGCGTTCCGGAGCGAACAGGCCCTCTTTCTCCAGCTGTGCCCGCACACGTTCGACCCGCTGGAACAGCGCGCCCTCACCCTGCGTCAAGACGCGTTCAACATACAGCTGATACGTGCCACGCGGCTCGTACAGCGTGAGGAACCCGTGGACAATGACCTCGGCGCCGCGACGCATCTGTCGGACGTCCTCCTGCTGGTATGCCGCTTCCCGTCGGAAAAGCACACAGGACAGCTGGCTCGTGGAGTCTTTGAGCGTGAAGTAGATGTGACCGCTGGCGGCCCGCGACAGTTCACCGATCTCGCCGCGCACGGAGAGAGCGCCGAGAAGATCATCGGCCTCGATCATCTGTTTGAGATAGCGGCTCACGTCGCTGACGCGCAAGAGGCCTCCCGATCGGGAGGAGACCCGTTCAGTCATCGATCTCTACCCGAAACAAGGTCTGACCATACTCAACCGGCTGCCCGTCGGTGGCGAGAGCCTCGACCACCGACCCGTCGCACCGCGCCATCACGTCTGTAAGCTCCTGCAAGGCTTCGATGATGCCAACCACGGTTCCATCGTCTACACGTGATCCCTCCGACACCAGGGGAGCGGATCCGGGCTTTCCGGCACGATAGAACGTGCCGACGAGAGGAGACACAATGGCTGCTATATGGGGCCCGGCAGTTCTCTCCACGGGCGTCTGTTGGAAAGCGAGCGGGACCGACATCTCCCGCATATCCTGACTACGGTGTAGCCGCACCCGATTGGGACCGTCTTGGATCTCCAGCTCGGCGATGTCGCTGCCCTGCAGTGCGATCACGATGTCTTGCAGATCCCTCTCTGCGTCGTCCACGTTCCCCCTCCGCTCGCTCATCGTAGCCTGCCTAACCCCAATGGTCGGGTCCGCACGGTCAGCCAAGCGTCCGTAGTGCGGCGTTGATGAATGTCAAGCGCGTTCTGTGTACTGCCCGGTGCGCGTGTCCACTCTGATGCGTTCGCCCTCATTGACAAACAGCGGCACCTGAACCACGAGCCCGGTTTCCAACGTTGCCGGCTTAGTGCCGGCGTTGGCAGTATCGCCACGAAAGCCCGGGTCCGTCTGCGTCACCAGCAGCTCCACGTTAGCAGGGAGGTCGGCGCCGATAGGCTCATCCTGGTGCGTCAGGAGCTCGACGGTCTGGTTGTCCCTGAGGTAATTGACGACGTCGCCTAGAACGTCGGCGTCAATGGGCGTTTGCTCATACGTCGTGAGATCCATGAAGTGGTACGTGGCGTCCTCGTGATACAGGTACTGAACGGACCTGCGATCCAGTATCGCGCGGCGGAACTTTTCGCCCGCCTGGAACGTCTTCTCCACCGTGCTTCCGGTCTTGAGATTACGCACCTTCATTCGCACCTGCGCGCTACCACGACCCATCTTGATGTGGTGGTGCTCGAGAACGGCCCATAGCTCACCATCGAGCTCGATGGCCATTCCACGTTTTAAGTCACCGGTGGAGATCATCGATTCCCCGTTCCATGTCTAGTGCTGCGAAAACTTTTGGATGTTCGCGGTTTGCTCAGCCAGCGTGCGAGCGAACGCATGGTGCCCGTTCCCTCTGGCAACGAAGTACAGATAGGTCGTGTTGGCCGGCGATACCGCGGCGACAATGCTGGCTAATCCGGGGTTGGCGATTGGTCCGGGAGGCAGACCGGAGTGAATGTAGGTGTTGTAGGACAGCTGCAGCTGATATTGCTGCTGAGACGTCAAGACCGGCCACCACAGCCGCGGGCTCGCTGAAACTCCTCGCGTCCAGGGACGCCGGCTACCGAGAGAGTATTGAATCGTGGGATCGGCGTCCAGAAACATATGCAGCCGCAGCCGACTCGCGTAGACACCCGCTACAAGACGCCTCTCGTTGGGATCGGGAGTCTCGCGCTCCACAATCGAAGCGAGGGTCAACGCGTCATAGATGGAGAGGCCGTGCTTGAGAGCCATCCGGCGCATCGAGCGGGTGAACTCCTGCGCCAGCTGTCTGACCATGACCTCCACGAATTGACGACCCGTGAAGTTGGGAGGAATCTTGTACGTACTCGGGAACAGGTATCCCTCAAGACTCGCGCCGCGCGGCTTGTCACTCAAGATGGAGTACGACAGGGTCGGATTGTCGACGGCGTGAAGAAAAGACGTGCCATCGATTCCATGTCGTTGCAGCACAGACGCTATCTGCTCCTTCCGGTAACCTTCTGGGATCGTAATTGTGATAGTCGGCGAGCGATACACGCTGAGAGCCGCCACCATCTCATCGATACTCATGTTTGGCCGAAGGGAGTACACTCCAACCTTCAGCTTGCTACCGAGACTGTGCAGCCTGGCGTCCAGCCGGAAGAGGAGCGCGTTATCGACGATACCCTGGCGGTGCAGGCGGTTGGCGATGGATGTCACCGTATCGCCGGACCCCACTCTCAGCGCAATCGACCTGCTATCGCTTCCTTGCGCCTTATGAAGAGACCACACGGAGTACGTCACCAACCCCACGCTTCCGCATAGAGCAAGAATTAAGACCACAAATATGAGTCTCCCCCAGACGCTCGAGTGGTATCTGGGGGCCCGGTACGCGGGCTGTCCGAGGAGCGGTCGCGCCCGGCGAGGTGCTACGGATCTGTGGGTCCTCATCCACCCTCCTTGTATCGCACGTAATCCAGATACGACTGCAGAATCAGGGCGGCGGCTTCGGAGTCGATGCGCTGCTGGATTCCACGGGGTTTGCGACGCTGCTCGGTCATGCGGCGTGTCGCCTCGACAGTGCTCAGACGTTCGTCCCAGAGTGCCACGGGCAAACCTCGGGAGCCGAGCGCGCCGGCGAATTCGCGGGTCTTTTCTGCTTGCGGTCCTTCGCTTCCGTTCATATTTTTGGGAAGACCAACGACAACACCGGTTGCCTCATACTCGACCACGAGATCGACCATGTACTGCAGATCGCGTTCCCCGTCGCGCCGCCGGTACACTTCAACTGGAGAAGCGAGATAGCCGGTCGGATCGCTGACAGCGACACCGATACGGCGGTCCCCAACGTCGAGGCCGACAAGCCTGAGGGTGCTGCCGTCGGCTAACGGCTGATCAAATACCAACTACTCTCCCGCTCGCCGCTTGATGATATCCAGGGCGGTCTGCAGGACGGCCTGCACATCGGACGCATCGCCCCCTCCGCCTTCGGCGAAGTCCGGTCGTCCACCAGCTCCGCCACCCGTTGGCCGAACAGCTTCACGCAATATCGTGTTCGCATTGAAGCCGCGATCTCGTAGGTTGGACGTTACGGCCATGGTAAAGGCGGGTCTGCCCTCTACTACCGTAGCAAGAACCACGATGCCGCGGTCGATTTGCGCCTTCACCGCGTCCGTGGCCGCCTTGAGATAGTCCTTGCTGTCCGCCTCGATAACATGCGCCACAACCGTGAACCCATTGACGGCGATTCCCTCTCGCACTAGGAGATCGGCTTCCATGCGCGCCACTCGTCGGGTCAACGCGGACGCTCTCTTCTCAGTGTCCCGCAGCTCGACCGTCACCTGTTTCACGCGATCGAGCACAGACTCTGGCCTCGTCTCGAGCGCCTCTGCGACGTCATGAATGCAGTCGCGCATGGCGACGAGGTGCATGTAGGCGGCAGCGCCAGCGAGTGCCTCGATCCGCCTGATTCCATTCCCGATGCCCGTCTCACTTGTTATGACAAGCAGCCCGATGTCGCCTGACATGGCGACATGCGTTCCACCGCACAGCTCCTTGCTCCAATCGCCGATACTGACGACCCGCACGAGATCACCGTACTTCTCACCGAAGAGCGCCATCGCTCCCAGGCCGATTGCGTCCTCGTACGGCATCGTGTCCCTCCGCACGGGCAAGTTCGCCCAAATCGCGGCGTTGACTCGATCCTGGACGTCCCTCAGCTCTTCTTCGGTGACGGGGCGCGGCCAGCGAAAGTCGAAACGCAGTCGATCGGGCGCGACCAGCGAACCCGCCTGCGTAGCTTCTGGTCCGAGGACCTCCTGGAGAGCTTTGTGCAGAAGATGAGTACCGGAATGATGAGGGAGGATATGGAGCCTGCGCTCGGTGTCCACCTCTGCCTCTACCGCGTCGCCTACCGACAGCACACCCGCCTGGACTCGGGCGTTGTGGACGATCAGCGAGGCGATCGGACGCTGGGTATCGAGCACTTCCGCTATTCCGGCGTCCGCCCGAACTGCTCCCGCGTCCCCAACCTGACCTCCAGATTCGGCATAGAAAGGCGTTGCCGCGAGGATGATCTCGATCTCATCTCCCGCCTCGGCTCGCGGAATCGGATGCCCGTCGGCAACCAGAGCAACGATCTCGGTCGCGGTTCGCAGCTCGTCATACCCTCTGAAAACTGTGGGCTCGTTGTCCTCCGCGATCGCTGCGTAGCTCTCTGGCGACGTGCCTCCCGCTACATATCTACGTCCCTCCTTGCCTCGTCGGCGCTGCTCGCGCAGAGCGTCGTCAAACGCATCGCGGTCAACAGAAAGCTTGCGCTCCGATGCCAGCTCCATGGTGATCTCGAGCGGGAATCCGTGGGTGTCGTAGAGTGTAAAGGCGTCGCGGCCGGAGATACCGAGGCCCGCTCGCTCCGCTTCGGTCGCCAGCTGCTCGAAAATGGACAGCCCTCTTGACAGCGTCAGGAGGAATCGAGCCTCCTCCTGCGCCACCACCTGGATGATTCGGCTCCGGCGTTGGTCCAGCTCGGTCCAGTAGCCCGCGAGATTGTCGATGACTGCTTCCACGGGTTTGGCGAGGAAGGGCCGATCGATGCCCATCATGCGGCCTCGTAGCACGGCACGGCGAATGAGTCGGCGCAGCACGTATCCACGGCTCTCCGACGCTGGAATCACCCCGTCCGCGATCATGAATGTCACCGCCCGGCTGTGGTCCGAGATGATACGGAGCGATCGGTCGGTGGCGGCATCGGTGCGATATCCGACCCCCGCGAGCTCAGTTGCCGAGCGGATGATTGGCTGAAACAGATCGGAGTCGTACAGAGACTCCACACCTTGAACAACCATCGTCAGGCGCTCCAATCCCATGCCCGTGTCGATATTGTTCCAGGGGAGCTTTCGCCTGACGCCCGTTTCCTCTTGGAAGAACGTCATGAACACGTTGTTCCAGATCTCGAGGAAACGTTCACAACATTCATTCTCCGGTCGACAGTTGGGATCGCCGCAGCCGTGCTCGACGCCACGATCGTAAAAGATCTCGGAGTCGGGCCCGCATGGGCCGACAGGACCCTGGTCCCACCAATTTTCCGATGTCTCGCCGATTCGGTCGGGAGCCATTCCGGTGTCAATCCAGGCCTGTCTGGCCTCGCCGTCACCAGGGTACACCGTCGCCCACCAGCGATCGACGGGGACCTTTAGACGCTGCGTCAAGAACTCCCAGGTGAAGGCGATGGACTCGCGTTTGAAGTAATCACCGATCGAGAAATTTCCGAGCATCTCGAGGAAAGTCAGGTGCGAGTCGTCACCCACTTCGTCAATATCCACAGTACGGATGCCCTTTTGTACGTTGACGATGCGCCGGCTGGGAGGATCTTCCCTGCCGAGAAAGTACGGAATCATCTGCTGCATCCCGGCAATGGTAAAGAGCGTCGTGATCGCAGGGTCCGAGGGTACCAAGGACATGCTGGGGAAACGCAGATGTCCGCGCTCCTCGAAGTAGTCGAGGAATGCCTGCCGGATCTCTTCACTTTTCACGACACGGGCTCCCTGACGGCCATTGACACGGGCAGATTGTACCAGACAGTAAAGGCTATGACTTGACACGTATGCCAAAGTGGCGTCGTTGGCTTCGGCGGTCAGCTCGCCTCCGGGGTCCCGGCTTGAAAGGCCTCGAACTGCGCCCGCAAGCGCTTCTGGGTCATCTCGCCCGCCTGGCGGCCTTCGGCTTGCGCCTTTTGCCACCGTATCCTGGCAGTTTGAAGGCGGCCACCCAAGCTCTGCGGGTCCGCCGGAGGAGAAAGTGGCGCATCCGTCCCGGGCTCGGACAGGAGGTATCCTCCCATCCCCGCACTGCCCAGCGCTAACCCGATAATCAACATCAGCAGCTTGATCATTGTCATCCCTCCTCTTGTCGATCGTTTCCCTAGTGTGGCACGCCGGCTGCCGGTCGCAACCCCCGGGAAGCGGCCCTCCTCAGGGCCTCGATGGAGGCGGAGACACCCGTTTCGGACTGATAGACAGACGTGCCGGCGACAAGGACCCGAGCCCCTGCCTGTACTACCTGTTCCGCGGTCTCAAACGTGACTCCACCGTCGACCTCCAGCTCGGCGGCGTCCTCCCGTCGATCAATCGTCCGACGAAGCGCCGATATCTTTCGCAGCATGGGGCTGATGAACTTCTGACCGCCGAAGCCGGGGTTGACCGTCATGACGAGAATGAGGTCGGCGATGTCAAGGACCTCCTCAACAGCTATCCAGTGCGTCGCAGGGTTGATTGCCACACCCGCTCGGCAGCCGGCGTCATGAATCTGCTGCATCGTCCGGTATAGGTGGGGCGATACCTCGCAGTGCACTATGATCACATCCGTGCCCGCGTCTGCAAACGCTTGCACGTAACGCTCGGGCTCGACGACCATCAGGTGCGCCTCCAGGGGCATGGAGGTTGCGGTCCGAATCGCCCGCACGACGGGCGGCCCGATCGTGATGTTGGGAACGAAGCGGCCGTCCATGACGTCGATGTGCAGGCGATCTCCGCCGCCTCTCTCTGCCTCCCCGACCGCGTCGCCCAGCTTCAAAAAGTTACTGGCCAGGATGGATGGGGCGATCTGAATGGAGGATACCGTGGATGCGGTCTCCCGCCTTTGCTCCACCGTCACACTTCCTTGGGGCGCGCGTTCAGACCTGAGGCGGCCCGCTCGTCGAGGAACCATAGCAACTTTCCGTCAGCCGGATGAATTCCGGACGCCGGTAGGTCGCTCTTGCCCGACATCACCTCCGAAACGCGCTCGGCCTTGTCGGAGCCCTGGACAAGGAAGCTCACGCGCCTGGCGGCGTTTATGAGCGGATAGGTGAAAGAAATCCGCCAGGTCTTCATCGACTCCACGTAGTTCGCTACGATCAGCTTATCCCGCTCGCTCAGACCCTCTGAGCCGGGAAAGAGCGACGCTGTATGCCCGTCCGGACCGAGCCCGAGAAGGATCACGTCGAACATCGGGATGACGCCGGCGGACACATTGAACGCGCGTCGCAAAGTCTCCTCATACAGCTCCGCGGCCCTCTCCGGCGTGACGCTTTCCGTCTCGACGCGGTACACAGACCGTTCGGGCACCGGGATATGGGAAAGCAAACTCTCACGCGCCATACCATAGTTACTTTCCGAAGAGGTGGGCGGCACGAATCGCTCGTCTCCGAAAAATACGTGCACGCGCGACCAGTCGACAGTGTCTCGCAGCGGCGGCTCCGCCAGATGCGAGTAGACGGGTCGTGGAGTACTCCCGCCCGATAGTGCCCAGTAGAAGGTTCCTCGTTCGCGCACGGCTTCCCGCGCTCGTTCCGTCACCCAATGCGCGACCTCTCTGGCCATCGTGTGAGCATCCGGAAACACCAAAGTCTCGGTTTGCGCAGGTCGTGTGGTCATGTTGTCACCCAGGCCTGGCGCCCCGCGAGCCGGCTCGCCATCTCCACAATGTGGCCGTACACCGTGTCCTGGCCTGCCATCTCCAGCTCGTCGCCAAGGATCTCCGCCTCGTCCTTGGAAGCGATCGGAACCACTCGTGTGATCTCGTTCCGCTCGTGGATGTGAACGCTGGCGCGCCCATTCTCAGAGTTCTCCATGCGCTCGACCTTGAAGCGCGCAGGCGGCAGGTCTTGCGGTTGCGACACCATCTCGAGTGCGCAGAGGCGTCCGGCCAGGCCTGAACCGTGGTCACGAAACTGAATCTGGATCGGGATCACGCGGTCACCTTGCGTAACAGCCAGCTCGACGTCACGGTCGATCACGTTGTCCATGGTCGTTTCCGGGTCCCATCCGAGCTGCCGCGCCGTCCAGCCGACAAGAAGGAGCACCCCGGCCGTCACGCGATGTAGGTCATTGCCGCCCCCACCACACTCGATGCGAACCGAGCGAACATTGCTGGCATACGGGAGGTAGATTGGCGGATCAAAAAACTGTGCGACAATTTCGCGCCACTGCGCTAAGCGCGCCCAGTGAATGTCATTCACGCCCTGATTGAGCGTGCAAACCCGCACGAGGTTGGCAAGGCCGTCTCCCGGGGAGATGAACTCCGCCGAGTCGACGATCAGCTGACTAGCGACATGCAACAAGCGATGGAATTTCCGGTGCCCGAAGGGCGGCTGCCCGGGCCACCAGAGGTACGTCGGGAGCTCCGGCATCATGAGAGGAATCGACAGACTTGCGACGTGATCCGCGGTTCTCCCCCGAGCGGTGACAAGAAGCTGCTCATGGCCGAGCCTTCTATCTCCGACCGTGTGACACTGTACTGCCATTTCCACA
This sequence comes from Chloroflexota bacterium, assembly GCA_003244175.1. Classification (GTDB taxonomy): domain Bacteria; phylum Chloroflexota; class UBA5177; order UBA5177; family UBA5177; genus QHBP01. The sequence continues at coordinate 16,421 of QHBP01000415.1, forward strand.
TCGACGGTGGACTTGGACGCGTATCGGTCGGCGATAAGGATGATGGCACGCGAAGGTTGTCGCTGCGACAGCTTGCTCAGGCTGTCCGCGATGCTTCTCGCATTGTCCTCGCTCTCGGTGTACACGAGGAGGTTGTAGAGGCTCGTCCGCACTGCGTGCGCCTGGTTGTTCTTCCCGGCCAGGCCGGTCCAGAGGCAAGAAAGCTGCCTCTCAATGGTCGTCACGTCCACGTCCGTGCCCTTCCAAGTCGCGCGTGCCGGCTCCGCCACGGCTACACCTGCCTCCACGAGCGGCCGTCGCAGCTCATGAGTTTGGCAGCGGCCTCTGGGCCCCATGTTCCAGCCGCGTAATTGGGAAAAGCCGAGGGCTGTTGCCCCTGCCAGTACTGGAGGATGGGGGTAATGATTGACCACTCGGCCTCCACTTCATCTCGGCGCGTGAAGAGCGTCGAGTCGCCCAGCATCACATCATGCAACAGGCGCTCATACGCCTCAGGCGATTGGCGGGCAAACGACGAGCCGTACAGGAAGTCCATATGCACCGGCTGAATCTCGATGCCCTGACCGGGCACCTTTGCCACGAATTTCAGGGACATGCCCTCGTCCGGCTGGATGCGCATCGCAAGGACATTTGGTGTCATGCTGTTTGCATCCAGGTGCTGGAAGAGTGCGAGAGGAGCGCGCTTGAACGAGACGGCTATCTCCGTTTCTTTCTTCGGCAGACGCTTACCGTGTCGTAGATAGAACGGGACGCCGGCCCAGCGCCAGTTGTCGACGTATGTCTTGAGGGCAACGTACGTCTCGGTCGACGATTCCGGATTGACGCCAGCCTCGGACCGGTAGCCCGGGACATCCTTGCCCCCGATCCAACCCGGGCCGTACTGGCCGCGCACAATATTCCGCGAGAATGCTTCCTCACTGAACGGCACAACTGCCCGCAACACCTTGACCTTCTCATCCCGCACCGCGTTTGCGTCGAGCGCGACAGGAGGCTCCATGGCCGTAAGCGTCAGCAGCTGGAGCATATGACTCTGGACCATGTCGCGCAGGGCACCTGCGCCCTCGTAGTACCCGCCGCGGCGGTCGATCCCAAGGTCCTCCGCCACCGTGATCTGGACGCTATCCACGTAGCTTCGATTCCATATTGGTTCAAAAAGACCATTCGCGAAACGAAAGACCAGGATGTTCTGGACGGTCTCTTTCCCGAGGTAGTGATCGATGCGATAAATCTGGTCCTCGTGAAAAACCTGAAGCAGGTCACGATTCAGCGTCTGCGCGCTGGTCAGGTCGAACCCAAAGGGTTTCTCGACGACGATACGTGTCCAGTGCTCGCCCGTCGCCGACGGCGTGACCAACCCGGCTTCTCCGAGCATGTGCGTAATTTGCGAGATGACAGTCGGAGGTGTCGCCAGGTAATAGATGCAGTTCCCCTGGGTTCCGCGTTCATGATCGATGCGGTCCAGCAGATCCGCTAGCTGCTTGTAACACTTCGCGTCCCCGAAATCTGCTTGCAGGAAGAACAATCCCTCGGCAAAGCTGTTCCAGACCTCGGCGTTGGTTCGGCCGTGCCGGGAATAAGTGTTGACGGCGTCGCGCAAATCTTGTCGGAAGTCCTCGTGCTCGTGGTCCTGTCGGGCAAAGCCGACGATCGAAAAGCCATGGGGCAGCAGATGGTCGATCCCAAGGTTATAGAGCGCCGGAATCAGCTTCCGGTGGGCTAGATCTCCGGTAGCGCCCATTATGACGACGGTGCATGGATCCGGCGTGCGCCGGCTCTGCGAGCCCGCACGCAGCGGGTTCTCCTGTACCTGCGTCTCGATCTCTACTTCCTCCCGAGAAGGGTAAGCGCCTGTCTCGCCACATTGTCCCCGGTTAGGCCCATGTGCTCCGCTATCACCTTCGCCGGGGCAGACGCGCCGAAGTGATCGATGCCGACGCTCGCGCCCTTGTCCCCCACCCATGTGCACCAAGCAAAAGTCGCACCCGCTTCCACCGAGAGACGGGCTGTCACGCTCGGCGGCAATACCGAATCGCGGTACTCCTCGGGCTGTTTCTCAAAGAGCTCCCAGCTTGGGAAGCTGACGACACGCGCGTGCACGCGCTGATACGCCAGCTGTTCCCGCGCTTGCACACAGAGAGCAACCTCGGTACCCGTCCCCATGAGAATGATGTCCGGCTTGCCGCCCTCGGCTTCTTGCAGTACATAGGCGCCTCGGGAAAGATCGCCCCGCGCCGCGGATCGATCAAGGACCGGCGTTTTTTGACGGCTCAACACGAGCGCGACCGGGTGCTCCCAATGAGTCATGACCCAACGCCACGCATCGACCGTCTCGTTCGCATCACTGGGCCGCAGCACGATCAAGTGCGGCATGACCCTTAGGGACATGAGATGCTCGACTGGTTGATGTGTGGGGCCATCCTCGCCCAGCAGAACGCTGTCGTGCGTGTAGAGGAAGATGGTCGGGACGTCCATGATACACGCCATGCGCACTGCGGGGCGCTGGTAGTCCGAGAAGGTGAAGAAGGTGGCGCCGAAAGCTCGCAGTAGTCCATTGGCCATGATCCCGTTGACGATGCTTCCCATGGCGTGCTCCCGCACCCCAAAATGAATGTTGCGGCCGCCGTAATTGCCGGGCTCGAAGTCGCCGAAGCCAATCAGGTTATTCTTTGTGCTCGGCGCCAGATCGGCATCCCCACCCATGAACGTGGGCACGTTCTTGGCGATGGCGTTCATGGCCTTACCACCGGCCTCCCGCGTGGCGACACCGGCTGGATCCGGCTCCCATGACGGCAGCTCCGCATCCCAGCCATCGGGCACCTGCCAGGTCCTGGCACGGTCCCAGGTCTGGGCCTCATTTGGGTATTCGGCGCGCCATCGGTCGAATTTCTGAGTCCATTGCTCTTCGAGCTGCTGTCCTCGTGGTACTGCCCTACGGAATTCGTCGAGAACCCCGTCTGGAATGAAAAACGGCTCGTCCGTCGGCCAACCCAGGCTTTTTTTCGTCTCCGCGACCTCGTCCGTTCCCAAGGGCTCTCCATGAGCCTGGAAGGTCCCGGCCTTGTGCGGGCTACCATAGCCGATGACGGTCGCGACGGGAATCAATGATGGCTTGTCGGCGACGTCTTGCGCCTCTTTGATGGCCCTCGCGATGGCCTCGACGTCGTTGCCATCCTGCACCTCATTGACATGCCATCCGTAGGCACGGAAGCGTTCGGACACGTTCTCCGTAAAGGTCACGTCAGCGGGGCCGGACAGCTGTACTTTGTTCGAATCGTACAGATAGATGAGCTTGCCCAGTTGAAGGTGGCCCGCGAGGGAGGCAGCCTCTGAGGCCACGCCCTCTTGCAGATCACCGTCGCTGACAAAACCGTAAATGTAGTGATCCACCAGGTCGAAGCCCGGGCGATTGAAGAGCTGACCGAGATACGCCTCTGCGATCGCCATTCCAACGCCGTTGGCGAAGCCCTGACCCAGAGGGCCGGTGCTGACTTCCACCCCAGGAGTCATCCGGTACTCCGGGTGCCCGGGAGTTTTCGATTCCCACTGCCGAAAGCTCTTGAGGTCGTCGAGACTGAGATCGTACCCCGTCAGGTAGAGAAGTGAGTACAAAACCATGGAGGCATGCCCAGCCGACAGTACGAAACGGTCCCGGTTGGGCCAATCCGAGTTGCGCGGATTGTACCGCAGGAACCGGGTGAATAGGGTATACGCCATGGGCGCCATTCCCAGTGGCGCCCCGGGGTGACCGGAATTCGCTTTCTGCACGGCGTCAATGGACAGCGTGCGGATCGTATTGATCATCAGCTCTTGCATCTGATTGCTGGTGGTCGGCCTGTTCTCCGTCGTGGTTGTCATGCGGTTGCTCTCCGTTTCCGGCTAGGTTCCTTCGCTCTTCTCGAATCTCATGGCCCTATGGAGTAGACTCGAACCCGCTCAAACGTGTCTCCAGATCCTGCTGCCGCCTTTGCGCGCGCAGGTAGATGCGAGTGATCTCGGCACGTGGTTGAAAGGCCGGTCCAATTGGGCTCTCCAGGTGCGAGAGATCGGAAACGATGCCCAGAGCTTCCAGCACCAAAAGCGCGCCTCCCCTGCTCGATGCCTCCGGCACGCCCGATGGCGCTAACGGGCGGCCCAGTACATCTGCCATGATCTGCATCCACGTGGGCGATTCGGTAAGCCCTGCTCCACTCCCGATGATACTCTGCGCGGTGGGCGCGACGTGACACAGGAGCTCGAAGACGAGGCCAAAACGGAGCGCTACCGCTTCGAGGGCCGCGCGAGAAAATTCGACCGGATCGGTAGCGAGGGTCAGGCCATGCACGACGGCACGTGCACCCGGGCGCCATCCCGGACTACGTTCGCCTGCAAAGAAGGGTAGGAGTGTCAGCCCATGGCTGTCGGGCGGGACAGCTGCCAGTCTCGCCTCAAAATCCGCGGGTGGCGTGGTCCGCATCGTATGTACGAGCCAGGCAAAGACATTGCCGCCTTCGGATAAGGCTCCTCCTTGCACGATCCGCCGCTGGTCCACGTGGTACGTCCACAGCCCCCGGGGAACCGTGAAGTCCGCGGCCTCCCGCACCACACGGATTGCCCCTGACGTGCCGATCATCAGTGCCATGCTGCTCTCGTCGTAGGCGCCGCTACCAATGTTGTTGCAGGCTCCGTCCCCGAGGGCAAGAAACCACGGCACGGTCGACAGCCGCTGCCAGCGGCCAGCAAATTGCCCACGTAGACCTGTCATCGTCCGGGTGAATTCGGCCACGGGGGACAGTGTGTCCGGCGAGATTTGGAGAGTACGTAGCAGAGGCACATCCCACTCGCAGGTGTGCTGGTCAAATAGTCCGGTCCCGGACGCCATCGATATGCTGACACGCCTTTCCTCGAAAAGGCGTAGATACAGATACTCGCCCAGCGACATCCAGTAGAGAGAGCGGACAAACAGGTCGGGGCATGCCTCGCGCAGCCAGAGGAGCTTGGCCGGAAGGTAGCTCGAGTGAAAGCGGGCCCCCGTGCGCTGATGCACCGCCTCCTCGTCAAAAAGCCTGCGCAAGTGCGGCACGACCGAGGCGCTCCGCGTGTCCGCCCAGGTGTAGACAGGTGTGCAGGCCCTCCCGCTCGGGTCCACGCCAATCAGGCTGTGCCAGAACGTACAGCACGCGACGGCGAGAGGCGTGACTCCAGCCCGGTCGAGTCTTGCGGACACGTCGTCCAGGCAGAGAGCGACCAGATCGACGAGAGCGTCCGCATCGACCTCCATCGCCCCCATGGCATCGGTGCGCAGCGCATATGGACGGTGAATTTCGAGGCCCGGGACGACACGAGCCCGGGCGTCGTATCCAATCGCTCGTACGGAGGACGATCCGATGTCGATAGCGATCACTGAACCGGTCCCTTGCGTCCCTCGCGATCCCAAAAGGCCCGAATGCCCCATGGCCGGTGCTCCCTCCTCGATATACTGTAGCCACTGGAGAACAGCCGATGAGCCAGGACGACCAAAAGCTAACGGTTGCGCGGGAAGCGGCCGGCTTGATTCTCAACGATATGGTGGTCGGCCTTGGAAGCGGCACAACGGCCGAGATAGTCGTTCGCCTCCTAGGAGATCTGCGTGGGTCGGGCCTTCGTTTCAGGGGCGTTCCCACGTCGGGACAAACGGCCGACCTGGCGCTTTCCGTCGGCATTCCGCTCGTCAACCTCGATGAGTGTGGGCCGCTGGACATCGCAATCGACGGCGCGGACGAAGTGGATCCCGACCTTAACTGCATCAAAGGTCACGGTGGTCAGCTGCTGCGCGAGAAAATTGTTGCCACGGCGGCGAAGCGGTTCGTCGTCATCGTCGACAGCACGAAGCGCGTTGCCAGGCTTGGCGAAAGGGCGCCCATCCCTGTGGAAGTGATCCCGTTCGGTTGGACGACGACAAGACAACGCCTGGAGCGACTGGGCTTGCGGTGCGAGCTGCGCGGTGCCGGCTCACCCTTCGTCACCGCGGGAGGAAACTATATTCTGGACTGCCGTTTGCCGGCAGCGATGGACCTCGCGAACTCCGCTCTGGCGCAGTCGATCAAGTCACAGGTCGGCGTCGTCGAACATGGCCTGTTCCTCGAGTGGCCCTCTGCGCGAACCGTCGTGGTGGCACGGCCCGAAGGGGGCGTCGATGTGCTCGAGCGGCCCGTAGGACAGGCACCGTCTTCACGGTCACTTTCACCAGGAACGGGCCAATCAACACCAGCATCCTGATGACGGTCCCGCCCGATGGGCGTGTCCATGTGCTCCTAGAGTTCCTTGTCGGATACGGGATGCGATCCAGACGACTCGGACGGGTCTGAGCCATTGTGCGCTTCGTCCGAATCCGCGTAGATGCGGTCGAAGCCGGTTTCAGCTTCGGGCGCATCCTCACCGGAGCGCTGCAGCGACTCGTAGTAGTAGGTAGAGAACTCTTCGGGCACCTCCTCATCCTGAGGATGCATGGCGCTGTCCATGACCTCCCGCAGCTCTCGTACCATCTTCCCAGCGCTTGCCGCAGCCTCGGGAAGCTTCTCGGGTCCGAAGACGATAAGCGCGAGTACCAGGATGATGACCAGCTCCGGAAAGTGACCGAACATCTGGACCTACCTCTCGTCGATCGGGACGTAGCCACGCCGGTCCGGGCCTACGTAATCGGCGAGGGGCCGTATCAGGCGATTGTCCGCGTACTGCTCGAGGATATGAGCCGTGTACCCTGCCATTCGGCTCATCGCGAATATCGGCGTGAACAGGTCTTTGGGAATGTCGAGGTACATATGCACACTCGCAGAATAGAAGTCGACGTTCGGGAGCAGACCCCTCTGCTTCAAAACTTGCTCCTCGATGAGTCGGGACGTTTCGAACCATCGCGGATTTCCCGTCTCTTGCGACAGCTGCTGGGACATCTGCTTCAACCATCGCGCGCGAGGATCTCCCTCTCTATAAACCCGATGGCCGAATCCCATGATCTTCTCCTTGCGTTCCAGCGCATCCCGCACATAGCCGCGCGCGTCATCCGGCGACACAATTCTTTCCAGGGTTTCCATCACCGCCTGGTTCGCGCCTCCATGCAGGGGACCTTTCAGCGTGCAGAGGGCGGCGACAACCGCTGAGTCCATATCGGAGAGCGTCGACGCCGCAATACGGGCGGCGAAAGTGGAGGCATTGAGCTCGTGATCGGCGTGAAGGACGAGCGCGACATCCATGATGCGGGCGACCGTCTGTGTGGGCCGCTTGCCCTTGAGCATGTAAAGGAAGTTCTCAGCCTCATTCAGGGAAGGGTCGGGCGCAATCGGGTTCTCCCCGCGGCGGATGCGATGGATTGCCGCCACGATCGTGGGGAAGCGCGCCAAGAGGAGACGAGCTTCCTTCTCGTTGGCCTCCGCCGACATCTCCTCGGACAGAGGATCGTAGAAGGCAAGCAGGGACACGACAGTGCGCACTGCGACCATGGTGTTGGCCTCCGGCGGGAACCGCCGCATCGCGTCTATGACCTCCGGAGCCAGTGATCTGCTCCCCGCTAGGTCGCCGCACAGCCGGTCGAGCTGCTGGCGCGTGGGCAGCTCCCCGTACCACAAGAGGTAGACCACCTCTTCGAAGGTGGACCGCTCCGCCAGCTCATCGATGTCGATGCCCCGGTATGTAAGGGTGCTTCCCATGATCGAGCTGATGGCGCTCGACGCCGCAACCACGCCCTCGAGTCCCTTGCCTTGGACGGCTGCCTGAGCCATGCGTCCCTATCCTCCCGTTCTGAGCGAGCACACCACCTCCCTATCTTGGCAGTCCCCGGGGCACGTAACAAAACAACCCGGCTGCGGTCGTCTTGTGACTGGATTGTTGGCACTGGTAGCATGTCGCGTGTTACAGAAAGTGGCTTCGAGCGCATGAACACCATTGTGCGAGAGACACTGGAACGCTCCAACGTCGCTCCGACTAGACGTCAACTTGCCGCCGACTTACTTGCGTCGACGCGGCCGCGGCAGTGGATCAAGAACGGGTTCGTCTTCGCTGCTTTGATATTCAGTGGGAAGCTGAGCTCGCCGCGCGCACTGTTACAGGCGTTCGCCGCCTTCGTCCTGTTCAGTCTGCTCTCCTCCGCCATCTACCTTCTCAACGACGTCGCGGATCGCGAGGCGGACCGCCAGCATCCCCTCAAGGCCTCGCGTCCCATTGCCTCAGGCCGTCTCGGCCCGCGGTTCGCCGTGTTCGTTGCCGGCGGACTCCTGATCATCGCCCTGAGCGCATCCGTGTGGTTGGATCCTCGGTTCGCCTTAGTCGCCGGGGGATACGTCCTGCTTATGGGGGCGTATACCTGGCAGCTGAAGCACCTGGTCTTGATCGACGTGTTCGTGATCGCCGGCGGTTTCGTGCTGCGAGCGGCCGGAGGCGCGGCCGCGATTGGAGTCAGCATCTCGCCATGGCTGTATCTGTGCACCATCCTGCTTTCACTGTTTCTCGGATTTGGGAAGCGACGACACGAGCTGATGTTGCTGGAGGACGCGGCGGGTGGTCACAGAAGAAATCTCGAGGAGTATACTGCCCCGCTCCTCGACGATTTGATCAACATCGTCGCCGGCGCCACTATCATGGCCTACTCGCTGTACACCTTTTTCGCGGCAGCGGTTCCGCACAACCACGCCATGATGGTGACCATCCCCTTTGTCCTGTACGGCGTATTCCGCTATCTCCTACTCGTACACCGCGCGGACGTGGGCGGATCGCCGGAGGAAGCGGTGTGGCGCGATCCCATGCTTCTCGCCGACCTCATTCTGTGGGCGCTGATCTCCGCGGTGATACTGGCCCTGTTCAAAAAATGAAAATAGACCTTCACACACACACCCTCTGCTCCCAGGACTGCCGCTCGGAATACGACCGCATCATCGACGCCGTGCCCCGGACAGGTCTGGATGGCATCGCCGTGACGGACCACAACGAGCTACGCGGCGCGCTGGAGCTGCAACGGCGCGCGCCTTTCCTCGTGATTGCTGCCGAGGAGATCAAGACCAACGACGGCGAGATCATTGGTCTCTTTATACGCGAGTGGGTTCCACCCGGGCTGGGTCCATTGGAGACGGTGAATCGAATCCATCAGCAAGGTGGGTTGGCGTACGTGCCGCACCCCTTCGACGAGGTACGTGGAAGTCGGCTGAAGCGGGAGGCTCTCGATCGAGTGCGTCCGCACATAGACATTTTGGAAGTATTCAACGCACGCAACGCTTTGCCCGTCTTCAACACACGCGCGCAGGTCTATGCGCAAGAGCATGAGTTGCTGGCCGGCGCCGGTAGCGACGCGCACACGTACGCCGAGTTTGGACACGCCTACGTGGAGGTGCGTCCCTTCGAGACTGCCGAGGAGTTCCTCGACGGCATGCGTGCGGGCAGCTGGCACGGACGGCTGAGCGGGCCGCTGGTGCACGCGCAGACCCGCCTCGACAGGACCGCAAAGCTTCTCGGCCTCGCGCCATAGCATTCTTGGAGGCGGTTGTGGAACGCGTGCGCATACTGATTGCGTCCGGAAACGGATTGACGCGCATACAACTCCGTGACGGCCTGCTCCCCTTCGGAGAAAAGGTCGAGGTCGTTGCCCTTGCCCCCAACGGCGCCGAGGCGCTCCTCCAAACGAGCACGGCCTCGCCAGAGGTCGTGGTCACCGCCGCCACGCTTCCCGACATGGACGGCCTCGCCTTTTCACGTTCGGTCCGGCAGCAGTTTCCAATGGTCAGCGTTGTTGTCCTCAGCGATGCGCCCCAGGATGAGGAGCTGTTTGAGGCAATTCGCTTTGGCGCTGCGGCTTACCTGTCGACCGACACTCCGCCCGAAGAGATGGTGGACGTTGTGACCCGCGTGCGAGCCGGCGCATACGTGATCGACGAACACGTGCTCGCCAATCCCTCCCTTGCACTACGAATTCTGGGCGCCTTCCGAGAGCTCACGGCCATCGAGGAGCGCGTCAAGCCGCTCTTTGTGCCCCTCTCGCCGCGAGAGCTGGAGGTGCTTGAGAACGCGGGCCAAGGTTCATCCAACCGCGCCATCGCAAAGACTCTGAGCATCAGCGAGCAGACGGTCAAGAACCATCTCGGCTCGATCATGCGGAAGCTTGCGGTCAACGACCGTACTCACGCGGTGGTATACGCATTGCAGCAGGGCTGGATCAGCATCCCGGATCTCTAGGTGATAGACCGCCTCGTGTTGCCGGACTATCCCCGGCAAACTCTCGTGGCTCGGTCCCTCGACCTGCTCTTCCCGCCCTTGTGCGTCGGGTGCCGGCAAATTGGCCGGTGGATCTGTCCGTCGTGCTGGGCATCGATGCCGTGGCGCCTGGAGAGGCGGTGCGGGCGGTGCGGCGGGCTGGCGTCGGTGGACCTCTGCAATCATCCCCGGCATCCACAGCACCCGCTCGACTATCTGGTGGTCGTTGCGGAGTTCCAGGACACGGCTCGTGAAGCCGTCCACGCGTTGAAGTACGAGGGACGCCATGCGATAGCCGCGGTCATGGGACCGCTCATGGCCGGACCCATCGGAGATATCGAAGGGGGTTTGGTGGCGGCGATCACACTGCATGGCTGGCGGCGGCGAGAGCGCGGGTACGACCAGGCCGAGATGCTTGCGGCCGCGATGGCGCGCTCAACTCGCCGTCCCTACCAACGCGGTCTCATCAAGCGCACGCGCTATACGACGCAGCAGGTCAGTCTGGACGCTCAGGCACGCCGGCGAAACGTCGAGGGTGCGTTCAAGGTGCGCCGGTCGGTCTCAGGGCAGACGATCTTTCTGGTCGACGATGTGTATACGACGGGCGCTACATGCGGGAAGCGGCACGAGCCCTTAAAGACGCTGGTGCCGAGAGGGTCGTGGGTGTGGTCTTTGCGCGCGCGGATGAATGAGAATGTCGTGCCGCTGTCAGGACGAGATGGCCTCGCACTTGGGTGTATTCCAACGGCAATACTCATCGGTTCGGAGGCAGACAAGGCAGGCTACAACATCCAATCTTATTATCTGGCTGGCGCTGGGGCTCCTCATGTCCGCACTCATCATTTGCATTGACCGAGCATTGGCCAGGAGAGGCTGATCAAGAATTGTGAACCCATCTACGGCGGGGGAATACGTCGTTGGCTAACGACAAGCGGACCGTGAGGCCTCACAAGGAGCCTTATCTCACCCTGAGCTTGACTATGCTTATCGGCTCGTTTCTCCACTTCGCGAACGGGCCCCTGCTGCACTTGCCGCATTTGGTCGCTCTCGCGATGGATACGGCGACACTACTCGCGTTTGCCTACTGCGTCGCGCTGGCATTCCGTCGAGGCTAACCTGTATCACGTGAGCCCCGTGGATTCAAGTCAGAAGACATGGCCATAATATTTGGAGCCAATCATGCGACGCGACCTGCGAGCAATTCTAACGGCGCTGGACGGCCTCGCTGTCGCCGGTACCACAGGATTTCGACTGGCAACCGCACCACCCGACTCTCGCCTGAAACGGTTGTACCAGCCCCTGGTGGCAACACTCGTCCCGTTGACGCGCCTCGCTCCCAACCCGCCGGATGTCATGGTCAAGCCGGTTCGCACGATGCGTGAGCGTCTGGCCGAGATCGGATGGACCTCGCAAATGATCCTGTTACTGCCCGCCATGCCCTTTCTCCTGTACAGCTCGGCGGAGGAAAGGCGACATACAGAAGAGCACTTTCAGGACCAAAGACGTCGATACGGGCGCGCATGGAGACAGTTGAACGGACGAAGAGGGTTACGTCGCATGACCGCGCTGCGGCACCTCATCCGCGTCAAAGACACGCGGACCGCGGCCATCGAGGCACCGGTGGTGATCGCGCCGGCGCTAGCGAACGGCCTCGGTTGGGCGTTGGCTACATGGCGCGACTTGTCGCGTGCGCGAGCTTCTAATTGGTCCTACCTCCAGCTCGCACGCCACGTGCTCTACGAGCCGCTTTACATCCTCGGCATCTGGCCGCAGGCGGGGTGGGTGCCGCGGCGATTGCGCGTGACGATGCGCATCATGTCGCTGACTGGACTAACGCTCTTCGGTCCGCTCATATTTGGTTTCGTTGCTGCCCGGCTGTACCGCGCGCTTCTGCCGATCCGGGAGCAGGAGAAAAGGATCGCGCACATGGAGAAGACGCGGAGGCGAGTGATGGAGGCAAAGGGACGGGCATGAGTGAGGTAATCCATCGGCTCGAGCTCACGGCGTGGCCACGGATCTCCTCCGTCGAACATCATGACGTCCGAGCCCGTAGAAGCTGATGAAGTGCTTGTTGAACGGGCTATCCTTGTCGTCCGGCAGTACCAGACGGCGAGCTTCTCTCTCCTGCAACGCCGGCTACTCGTGTCGTATGAAACCGCTACGCAGCTCATGTACATTCTTGAGGAGCGGGGCATCGTGGAGAGAGGGGACGACGGGGAACCGCGGAAAGTCTTGTGACGTCCGGTTACTTCAGAAAACTCCATGCTAACTTTTGATTACAAAGCGCGGACGCGTGCCCAAAAATCGTTGCGTAACGTATCCTTGGCCCGTTGTTAAAGGCGTGTTGTTCGCGACTCCCCAGCGAAGAACATACCGGCGGGACGGCCATGGCCGCTCCGCTGGTCTATCTTCATAGGGATTCGATGGCGGACGCGGGAAGTACCGGTAGGCCCACTCCGGAATCGGCATATTCGGCCAGTCGAGCACTCACGTGCTCGCGACCGCCGAGAAGTGTCATCTGTTCGGCCATCTCCGGAGGCACGAAATCCGCCGCCCGTTTGGTATCACCCCCATGGGGGGGATAACCCATGGCGTAGCGACGGATATCGGGAAGGATTGAGCTGTCGAATCCTCCCTGTTCCAGCAAGAGCTCACCCTGTCTCGGGATTGACAGCACGGTCGCCAACCACTCTCGAGCGCGAGCCAGCGTGATCTCGCGATCATCGCTGACGTAGACGGTCATCCAGGCCGCGATCGTCACTTCCGATGAATCTCGCCCGACTTCGGCGGCGCCGGCCCGGACCCGATCAACCGCCCAACGAATGTAAGTTGTCGACGCGCCCACGTTGAGCAAGACGCCGTCGGCGATCTGACCCGCCAGCCGCAACGTCCGCGGTCCCATGGCCGCAAAGAAGATCGGGACGTGCTCTTGCACGGGCCGGATTCCCAGGCTCGCCCCGCGGTAGACAAACCGGCTGCCGGTGTAATCGACGGTATCACCGCGAAGCAACGCCCGGATGATCTCAGCGGCCTCTCGCATCGCACCAATGGAGGGGCGATGGACGATACCCATCTGTTCCTGAATGAGAGCCGGTGAGCCGGTGCCCAAACCCAGTACTGCACGGCCGTGGCTGATCTGATCGAGAGTTGTGATGGCCATGGCAAGGGATGTCGGGTTGCGTGTGTAAGGATTGACCACTCCGGTGGCGAGACGGATGCGGGTCGTGCGTGCCGCGGACATTGCCGCGAGCTGAAACGCGTCGCGGCAGTTGATGTCCTCAGCCAGGAAGGCGATCTCCGCGCCGCGTTGCTCCGCCATCTCCACGCCGGTCAACACATTCTCCACGGAGCGACAGTTTGAAATCCCGAGGCCGAAGCGTTCGGGGAGATAGGAAGCGAGCTCAGAGCTCACGCTTCACCCGGCTGCAGGCGCCGCGCATGCTCGGCCCACGCGCGCTCCAGAGTTGAGTACATGCGCTTCTTGAAGCGCTCCTTTCCAAACAGTTCCGCATGTTCGCGCAGACGCTGAGGATCGAAGGTGTCGTTGAATTCAGCCAGAGCTCGCGCGAGAGAATCCACCGTTGGCTCCCGGAAGAACATTCCTGTTTCACCCTCGATAACCGTCTCGAGCGCGCCACCGGCGCCATATGCGATCACGGGCCGCCCAGCGGCCTGTGCCTCGAGAGGAGTCAGCCCGAAGTCCTCCTCCCCAGGAAACAGAAGTGCTCGGCATTTCGCCATCAGGACGTGCACCTCGGGGTCGGGCAGCCGGCCTAGCATGCGCACGGTGGAACCGGCCATATCGCCCAAACGCACGCGGTCGGGGCCATCCCCGACAATCCACAGCGGCAGCCTCAATCGGTTGCAGGCCTCGATGGGCAGGTCGATACGCTTGTACGACTGCAGCCGCGACACCACGAGGAAGTAGTCGCCGATCTGGCATGAAGGCGAGAAGGCGTCCGTGTCGATCGGCGGCTGAACGACCGTGCTGTCGCGTCGGTAGTACTTGGCGATGCGCCGGGACGCGTTGCGGGATCCTGCTATAAAGAAGTCGACACGCTGGGCCGCCGCGTAGTCCCAAACCCGCATGGGCGTTGCCATCGCCCCGAGAACGGCGCGCACCGGCGCGGGAAACCGTTCGTGCGCCAGGTACTCGTGGTACATCCAGAGGTAGCGCGTGGGATTGTTGCAGTAGCAAACATGACATGTCTCGGGTCGGGTGACGACTCCCTTGGCGAAAGCCGTCGTGCTGCTGAGAACCAGATCGTACAGGCTCAGGTCGAACGACTCGAATGCCGACGGATATAGCGGAATCAATGGCTTCGCGATGGCCAGGCGAGGAGAGATGCGCTGCATGAAGCTGGTGCGGACGTCCCTCATCTTCCAGACGTCCGGCATTCGATCTCGGTCATAGACCGACGTGTAGATCGGTGCGTCTGGAAACATTTCGGCGAAGACTTCAACAACCTTCTCGGCCCCGCCGGGCTGGTTGAGGTAGTCGTGGACCAGGGCGACGCGAAGGCTCTGCAAGGAGGCGGGGGTGATATAGTTGCCTTTTACAGAACCGCAGCCTTTGCCGCCGATGATCCTCCACCGCGGTGCAGCAGCTTGCGCACCTCGTGGTTCTCCCACACGACGAGAATCTGACTGGCGTTGAAGATCGAGCTGTAGGTGCCACTAATGATGCCGATCAACATGGCAAGAACGAAAAAGCGGATCGCTTGACCGGTGAAGAGAAAGACCGCCAGCAGCGACAGCACCACCGTGAACGAGGTATTGATCGATCGCACGAAAGACTGCAGAATACTGTGATTGACGATCGTCTCGAACGGCTCGCCGGTTCGCCGTCCCAGATTTTCCCGGATCCGGTCGAAGATGACGATCGTGTCGTGGACCGAGAAGCCGATTATCGTCAGCATGGCGGTGACGAACGGCGCGTCGACCTCGACGTTGGCGAGCGCTCCGAGGATGGAGAATATTCCCAGCACGACCAGAACGTCGTGGAGCATTGCCACGACGGCCGCGGTCCCAAAGCGAAACGGATGCGGCGACTGGCGAAAGGCGAAGCTGATGTAGAGCAGGATAGCGATCGCCGCCACGACGACCGCAATTATTGCCTGTTGGGTCAGCGCTGCCGCAATGGTCCCGCTAACGGTGGATTGTTGCGTCGCACCCTTCCCACCAAAGCGTTGCCGGGAAAGCGTTTTGATCGTGGCGTACTCTGCCGGCGTGATGTTCTTGGTGCGCGCCAAATACTGACAATCGGTGGGGCAGCTACGCGAGATCACTGGCTGCACATAGTTGACGTGGTACGGAGTCAGGAGGTCAGATAGTGCCCGTGACTGGTTCGCCTGCGGGATGCTGAAAGTGATCTCGCTACCACCCGTGAAGTCGGTCCCAAGCTTCAACCCCAGCGTCAGCAGCGAGATCGTCCCAGGAATAATGATGATGAGCGAGAGTAGAAAATACCAGTAGCGCTTTGCGACAATATCAAGCAATTCGACCTCCTGCCACCGACTCGACACCGTACAGCGCCGGATTCCTCGCCGCACCGCTTTGCACAAGCAGGCGCAAGAAGGTCTTCGATACGAAGTACGCGGTCACGAAGCTAACGAGGACGCCCAAGCCGAGGGTCAGGGCGAAGCCCGTAATGATCGTGGCCGCAAAGTTGTGGCCGAACCAGAACAGAATGACGCACGTGATGATAGTCGAAACATTGGAGTTGAGGATCGCAGGAAAAGCGCGCGAGAATCCGGCCTCGACCGATGCGCCGAGAGTCTTGCCACCACGGAGCTCCTCCCGCAGGCGCTCAAAGATCAGCACATTGGCATCGACCGCCATACCGATCGAGAGAATGAAGCCGGCGATGCCGGCCAGCGTAAAGGTAACGCCAAACAGCTTGTAAATGGCGAAGGCGGCGCAAGCGTACATCAGCAACGCGACGTCCGCGAGCAATCCGGGCAATCGGTAGTACAGTAACATGAACAGGGCGACGATCGCCAGGCCGGTAAGACCGGCAACCAAGGCTTCCCGAATGTACTCGGGACCCAAAGTCGCGGAGACCTGCTGCGAGGAGTCGACGTGGAGAGGAACGGGCAGGGCGCCGTAGTTGAGATACGTCGCGATGCGCTTCGAATCGTCCACGCTCGTCAATCCCGAGATCTGCGTTTGTCCGCCGCATATGGCGCTTTGGATCTTCGGGTCCGTCACGACCTTGTTATCAAGAACGATCGCCGAAAACTGTCCCACGTGGCTCGTCGTGTACGTGCACCAGGCGTCGGAGCCCGACCCCTTCAGGCTGTAGTTCACGGTAGGGCCGCCATTCGTATCGAACCCCACCTGGGCGCTGCCACCCTTGACCTGGCTTCCGGGTACGACCACCTGGAGTATCGGTTTCGGAATGGCAGCGGGGTTCGTGACTCCAACACTGACACCCGGAGCGCATCCCTTGACCTTGCAGCTCAAACGAACGGGAGTGCCGTCCGACAGCGGAGTGGCGGCACTGTCGGTCAGGGCCAGATATCCGGTCTGACTGATTACATTGATAAGTTTTTGCTGATTCTGGTCTTTGACTCCCGGCAGCTCCACGCTAATGCATTTGCTGCCCACGCGGGTCACCTGCGGCTCGACCACGCCGTAACCTCCGGCCGCTCTCTGTGCAATCACATCGCGAGCCGTGTCCATGTCGCTTCCAGACGGGTGGGAGTTAGCGGGAGCGCACATGTAGAGGCGAATGCCCCCGGCGATGTCGATGCCCTTGTTGACCTTGACCGGGAGGCCAAAAAAATCTGTAGTCTTCGGTAGATCGATGAAGAGCGCCGCCAGGAAGACGACGACGATTGCAATGAATGTCCACCAGACGCGGCGCATGAGGTTTCCTTGGGCACACTAAATTTAAGCGCCCAGCGAGGGCGCTTGTTTTGGGCGCTTGAGTATAGAACCTGGTATCCCAAGGCGTCAACGCACGAGCGTGAGCAGAGCGACCTCCGGCCTGGCGCGAAATCGCAAAGGGATCCCGGTTGTGCCCAGTCCTCGATTGACGAACATGAACATCCCGTTGACCCAATAAAAGCCGTCTCCGTAATTGGTGTCGCCGTACCTTCGCGCGATGCGTCGGGCAAAGCCCGGAACCGTGATCTGTCCCCCATGCGTGTGCCCGGCGATGACGAAATCCGCCGCTCCATGCGGCAGGCTCTCGATCAAGTCGGGCTCGTGAATCACGGCTATACGCGGCCGCCGGGCCTCCAGCAATTGCCGTACACCGTCTTCGAAATCATCCGTGTGGTCAGTCAAACCCACAAAGGACAGTGACTCTTGCCCGCGTTCCCAGCAGACCGCCTGGTTGACGATCATTCGCATCCCGAGGCCGCTCAGGCCGCGCGTCAGATCTCTTACGGTGCGCTGGTCAGCGAAGTAATCGTGGTTGCCCAGGATCCCGAGTGCGGCCGGGGGATGCTCGTCGGTCCATCCCACCGGCGTGAACGGGCTGACGACCTGCAACACCGTGTCGAGGGGCGGCGTCCATTGAAGGAAGTCGCCTGAGTTGACGACAACGGCCGGATGCGCCTGCCGTACGGCCGCTGCCGCTTCGGAGACGCGGATCGGGAGCCAATCGACTCCAGCTACGTGAAAGTCGGAGACGTGCGCGATGACGAACCCGCCGAATACGCCGGCCAGCCCGGGAACCTGGATTTTGAAACGACTGACGTGGAGGGGTGCCATGAGCCGCTCATGACGCGTGGTAAAGCGCGCCAGGGCCATGAGCGCGGGGCGCGGCAAGAGCAACCGGAAGCCCTAGATTCGGTTGTCTTCGCGCAGGCGTGCCGCAGGGCGCCGCGAGGCAGGCGCAGGCGCATGAGTCACGCCCAGACGCTTGTCTTTATCACGGATCTCGACCAGCGTGGAAAGCCCTTGTGTATCTCCGATGCGTGATCGCAGCCGCGGCTCGATGTCGTCGGGACTGACATTGGTGGTGATGACCGTGGCCAACTCCATGTTGTACCGGTGGTTGAGTATTTGATATAGCTTTTCCTGCGCCCATGCCGACGAGGTCTGCGTGCCGAGATCGTCAAGGATGAGTACCGGCGTGTTGCGGACCGTCTCGAACAGCTCGTCGTACGTCACGTCGGTGTTCGGAGAGAAGGTCGATCGGAGATGATCGAGCAGGTCCGGCACAACAATGAAAACCGCAGGCTCGCCGAGCGACAGCCGGTGATTGGCGATCGCCGCCGCGAGGTGTGTCTTCCCGGTCCCGAAGCCACCCCACAGGACCAGCCACCCCTTTGGGTCCTCCGCATAGACATGCGCGGTGCGGTGCGCGGCGTCGGGAGTCCTGGGTGGAGGTGCGCTCCCCCGGTACTTGAGAATGAAGCTGTCAAACGTTAGCCGCCGGAGGCCCCCGATTTTGCTCCTATCCACCAGCCGTTCGATCCTCCGCTTCTCAAGTTCGCTGCGGGTGCAGTCGCAGACGATGAGCTCACCAAAGCGAGGATCATCCGGCGTCACGTCATACCGCAGATAGCCCGCACCCCCACACTGTGGGCACATGAGCGGCTTCGGCTGTTCGTCGACCGTTGGACCGCGAGCCAAATGTGCTCGCTTAAGCACGTCCGCGAGGGACTCCATCCGGGCCTCCCGTCTTCTCCCATTCGTTCAGGATCGTCTGCATATAGCGCCAATTGCGCTTATTGTAGTTGACGGCCATCAAGATGGCCTGTTCGACCCATTCTCGGGGGTACGATCGCTCGGCGTCCCGAATCTGCTCGGCAACAAGCGGGGTAAGGGGTCCAACAAGGCGCTCATACACCGCGAAGACGTTGGGCCTGTACCTCGAGATCTCCTCGCGATCCGACACGTCCAAGCCGAGCAGCCTTCCCACGTCGGCCGCATCCAGGCGTTCCAAGAGCTCACGATTCGATGGAGTTGCCACAAGAAAGTATTGTCGAGCCCCATCTCCGATTCCGGCCTTCACGCGCAGGACGGCGCCATTGGACACGGCGCGATCCAGAGCACGGCGGAGTTTGTCCGCGGCCTGCTCCGGACTCCCTATCCCGACAATCGCCCGCAGGATCGGAGGATCGAGGAGCTGATCGAAGGATGTCGCCGGACACCCCGATCGGGAGGCGAGCCACGCGATGTATAGCACCGCTTTCAGCTCGTGCGTATCGTCCATGGCGGGAAGAATGTCATGGAAGAAATCGTCCGTCAAACCGCTGACGAACACGTCCGCGTGCTCATCCACCATCTTTGATACTCAGGTTCAGGAAACGCATGAATTGCTCTTGAAAGAAGAGGTGGACCTTGCCCGTGGGGCCATTTCGATGTTTGGCCAGGATGACGTCGGCCACGTGCGGCCTTTCCGTCTCGGAGTTGTACACCTTGTCCCGGTAGATAAAGAGGACGATGTCGGCATCCTGTTCGATCGAGCCGCTCTCTCGGAGGTCCGAGAGCATGGGCTCGTGGTTAGGGCGCTGCTCGGGCGCGCGCGAAAGCTGTGAAAGGGCAAGTACCGGAACATCCAGCTCCCGTGCCACCGCCTTTAGAGTGCGTGAGATGGCCGAAATCTCCTGCACGCGACTGTCCGTCGTGGCGCCCTGCATCAACTGCAAGTAGTCCACAATCAGCAGACCCAGCCCCTGTTCGCTGTGCAGACGCCGCGCCTTACTGCGCATCTCGAGAGTCGACAGCACCGGCGTGTCGTCGACGAAGATGGGTGACCCTGCCAGCGCGCCTACAGCCTGAACCAGTCTGTCCCAATCGTCATCCGACATGCGGCCGCTTCGCAGCTTTTGCGAATCGATCTGGGCCTCTATCGAGATGAGCCGCTGAGCAACCTGCTCCGCCGACATCTCGATGCTGAATATTCCCACCGGCAAGCGCTTTTGCACGGCGACCGTGTGAGCAACATTGAGAGCGAGCGCGGTCTTGCCCATGCTAGGGCGGGCGGCGAGGATGATGAGGTCGGACCGCTGCATCCCACTGGTGAGGCGGTCCAGATCCGCAAAGCCCGTCGTTGTTCCGGTGATCTCACTCTCATGAGAGTGGATGTGGTCGATTTTGTCGTACACATCGGTCAGGATGGTCGAGAGCGACTCGAAGTCCCGCGTCACGCGAAGGCGAGAAACCTCGAAGAGAATCCTCTCGGCCTCGCCGAGCGCGTCATCAGCCTCCAGACGCTCCTGATGTCCTATCGAGGAAATTCGATTGCCGGCGTCAACCAGACGGCGCAAGACAGCGAGTCGCTCGACAATACGCGCGTAATGCTCGACGTTGATTGATGTCGGAACCATTCGGCCGAGCGACGCGAGATATGCGGGTCCCCCCATATCGTCGAGCCGGTTCTCCGCCTGGAGGTGGTCCGCCAGCGTGACTATGTCTGTCGGACGGTCCCTCTCGTACAGAGCCAACATCGCCCGAAATATCTGCCCGTTGTTCGGGAGATAGAAATCTTCGGGGCGCAGAAACGCGGCAATCCGCTCCACGGCGCGCGGATCGATCAACAAGCTTCCCAGAACTGCCTGTTCGGCCTCGACACTGTTTGGCAGCAGGCCGTCGCCCGGGAAATATACGGGCTGGTTAACCATGAGAGAGGGTCCTCCACAATAGGTGGGGACGGTGTACTACGCTTGAGCGCTTTCCTCTTCCGGGACAAGCTCAACGCGAATCTGCGCTCCCACGCCATGCTCGAGCTTGACTGGGACGGTGTGGGTGCCGACGGACTTCAACGGATCCGGTAAATCGATCTTGTGCCGGTCAATCGTCAAGTCAGCCTGCTGGGCGAGTGCGTCGGAAAGGTCTTTGTTCGTGACCGAGCCATAGATACGGCCCTGCTCGCCAACGCGCACCGGGATCCGAATCGTTTGCCCCTCCAGTCGCTCCGCGACGACGCTCGTTTGATCTTTGGCACGCGACTTCTGTTTGGTGCGCATGCTGGCGTCTGACTCCAGGGCTCGCACCTGGCCCTTCGTTGCCTCGACGGCCAGCCCCCGCGGCATCAGATAGTTACGGAAATAGCCAGGGGCAACTTGTTTGATCTCCCCCGCGCTTCCCAGATTCGGCACGTCCTGCCGCAGGATAACCTTTACATCTGCCATTCTTCCCCCCGTTGTACGCAAGTCTAGCGCACCGGCGCGACGCTGGTCAGCGGGCGCTGCATCCCTGAGAGCAGGCAAAGATGCGCCACATTACGCTACGTCTTTGTGCAGCGATTCCAGGAGAGCGTGATTATCGCCCGTCCTGAGGCCGAACCTGCGTATCTGCGATAGCGACACATAGATGTCGTTCGGTCCGGGCAAGACACGTTGCTGCCGCAAAAAGCCAAACCCATCGTCGAGCGTCTCCAGAACACCTTCGGCAAAAATGTTGCCTTGGCATCGCGAACGTACGTTCCTCCCGTATCGGGGCGCACGCTGATTGTCGATGCGAGGGGATCGTGAAACGAATCCGACGCATGGTGCGCGGAGAGCTCGGAGACCCTGGGGGTGAGCTTCACGCCGAGTATAAGTCGGGCTCTGGAACCTGTCAATTTCTTTCGAGGACTAGGGGTGCCGGTGGAAGGCGCGAGAAAAGATATCCGTCCCGGCGCCGGCTGAGCCACGTAGCACGACCAGCACGGCGGGTCGCTACCGCGCATGCTACTCGTTCAGATCGTCGAGCTTCCCTCCCAAGCGTGACGCCAGGTCCTCCGGCGTGAGAAAGCTCGTCACCACGTCTCCGGTGTCGAGTATCAGTACCGCTCGCACTTCCCGGTGCCGGCTCACATCGATGAGCTTGTTACTTGTCTTGGCTTCTCTGATAAGACGCTTGACGGCGGCCGTGGACGGCTCGAACACCCCCAGCACGCGATCAGCAGTGACGAAGTTGCTGCCTCCCACGGGAAGGATGCCTCCTGATGGTTTGTGCAACACTTGTCTCGGTCCAGACACGATGCTCCTCCGCTAGTTGTGAGGAAAGTCCATGCCGTTCGACGCGATGACCATGGCAGCCGTGACCGACGAAGTGGGAATGGCCGTCACAGCAGGGCGTACACAAAAGATCATACAGCCTTCCATCAATTCAGTAGCGCTGGCTATCTATGCACAGGGTCATCAACACTGGGTCTTGCTATCCAGTGATCCACAGTACGCACGCGTGCAGCTGTCGACCGAGCGGCTCGCCAAAGCCTTCTCAACACCCAGCCCCTTTGTCATGCTTCTGAGAAAGCATCTGGAGGGCGCCCGAGTCGCGAGCGTGACCTCCACTCCGAGCGAGCGCGTCCTTACTGTGAGCTTCGAGTCCGGCTCGGATCGCTGGACACTTCTGGCGGAAGTGATGGGCCGACACAGCAACGTCGTTTTGGTGTCGTCGACCGGGTCTATCCTCGGTTCGCTAAAATCGGTTTCCGCGCGCCAAAGCCCCTCTAGACCCATCCTTCCGGGAGCTCCGTATGTGCCACCGCCGAAGAGGCCGAGGGACGACGCTCTCTATGCCACCGGGGAGAGAGTCGATCCTTGCCGCGACACTGAAAGATTCGCTTACCTGCTTTCTCACGTCCCGCCGGACACGACGGTTCAAGCGGCCCTTATGGGTCTTCTTCCGGGTGCGAGTCCATTCCTTGTCCATCAGATTGCGACTCGAGCCGACTCGCCGGCCTCCGAGCGCATGGAGAAGGTGGTGTCAGCGAGACTCGTAGAGGCTGGAGCAAGACTCTTTGCCCTGTATCAGACGCGCGACTGGCGGCCGTGCACGTTCGTCGATGGTCGAGCACGCGCCGACTACGCGCCCTACATCGCGCTGGGTGTGTCGCAGCTCGAGCCCCACAGCTCGATAAGCTCCGTGGTGGACGCGTGTACCGGCGCCAGAGAGAGTCGCGACTCCCTGGGAGTTGCGCGCAAAGCGGTGATTGCCGATATCGCTCGCCGGCAACGGATGATCGAAGGCCGCATCGCATCCCTGGAAGAGGGATTGCTGGCCTCGCAGGGGGCGACCGTGGAGAAGGAGAAGGGACAGCTGATCCTTGCCTATAGCTCCAGCATCGCCACCCGGGCCGAACGACTCGAGGTGCCGGATATGAATATGACGATCGCCCTCGATCCGTTCATGTCGGCGTCCGAGAACGCGGAACGGCACTTTCGGCGCTACAAAAAGCTTCGGGATGCGTCGGTGAAGATTCCGGGGCTACTGGAGAACGCGCATTTGGAGGTGCAGAGCACCCGAGATGCGGCAATCTTTGCGCAGCTCGCGGACTCTGAAAACTCTCTGAACGAGCTGCGACGTGAGATTCAGGAGAGCCAAGGGCAGCGAGCGGGAGGCCGACTCCATAGGCAAGCGGACGGGTCGAAGTCAGGCAAGAGGTCGGACAACAAGAAGGCCAGAGGTCCTGCACGGTATCGTCTCGGAGGGGCAGTCGCGATCGTGGGCAAGAATGCGCACGAGAACGAGGAGGTCACCTTCCGCCTAGGGCGCCGGGAGGATCTCTGGCTGCATGCGCGACAGAGAACGGGCGCTCATGTCATTCTGCAGGGCGGCTCTGGTGACGATGCAATCGTGATCGCGGGTGGCGAGCTGGCCGCGTACTTCAGTGAGGGTCGCGCCGACAGTGGCGTCGACGTGGATGTGACTCAATTGCGCAACGTGCGCAAGATTCCCGGCGGTCCGATGGGCCGTGTCACCTATTCGAACTTTCGCACTCTTCGTGTCAAGCCGGGGATCGGGCAGTGGGAGACAGTAAGGAAATAGGGAGCCACTGTCGAACCGTCTATGGTCGACCGCGAGATGTCTTCAGCAGCTCCTCGGCGCTCCTACGGGCGACTTCTGTTTCGGAGCCACTCATCATCTGCGCCAGCTCGTCAACGCGTTCCTGCTCGCGCAAGATGCGGACATCCACGCGCGTCCGGCCATCAGACACAACTTTGACCACCGCGAGGTGCTCGTCGGCCAGAGCGGCGACCTGCGGAAGATGCGTGATGGAGAGAACCTGATGCGTGCGCGACAGGTCGCGCAAGCGCTCGCCGACGACCGCTCCCGAGCGCCCTCCCACGCCTACGTCAACTTCATCGAATATCAACGTGGGCGTGCGGTCTGCCGCTGCCAATACGCTTTTCAACGCTAGAAGGAACCGTGACGTTTCGCCCCCCGATGCGACCTTCTCCAGCGACCTGAGAGGTTCTCCGAGGTTGAACGATGCGAGGAACGCAACGTTGTCCACTCCGGTTTGAGTGAACGCATACCGTTCGACAACGCCAGGCAAGAGGAGGCCGTCGGCAGACTCCACACGCGAAAGTTCGATCTGGAAGTTGGTCCCTTTGAGGCCGAGGCCCTGAAGAGCCTCCGCTACTGCCTGTGACAGTGTCGCGGCGACCTGATTCCGCGCAATGGACAGATCGTGGGCGGATATCCCCGCGGCAACGCTCGACTCCTCGACCGCATTGCGCAACGCTCTGAGCCGCTCGTCCAGATTCTCGACATCCTCCATCTCGGACCGCGCAAGCGTCCCAAAGGTGATGACCTCTGCGACGGTGGTCCCGTACTTTCGTTTGAGACGGGACAGGAGGTCGCAGCGCTCCTCGATGGCCGCGAGACGCCGTGGATCGTACTCGACGGTGTCGCGGTATTGCCGTATCTCCCCCGAGATGTCGTCCAACTCGACATCGGCCGCGGATAACCTATCGGCTAGTCCCTGCAGTGACGCATCGATGTCGGTTAAATCTCGCAGACTCAACACCGCCCGTCCCAGCGCTTCACGCAGTGCGTCTCCCGCGAGGGCTTCATGAGCTGTCGTGGCTCGTAGTGTCAGGCGCTCGGCATTCGAAAGCAGGTTGCGCTCAGCCTCCAGGGCTTCCTCCTCGTCATCGACCAGCTCGGCGTCTTCAATCTCCTTCACTTGAAACCGCAGGAGGTCCAGGCGCCTTTCCGCCTCCGCCTGCCCCTCCTGGAGCACGCGTAGTTCGACTCGGACCGCGCCATACTCTCTTACCGCCGCCGCCACCTGTGCTCGCATGCCCAACAGATTCCCATAGCGGTCGAGCACGTCGAGCTGACGGTCACGACGCAAGATCGACAAGTGATCCGATTGTCCGTGAATATCGACCAAAAGTGCTCCAGCGGCCCCGAGAACCGAAAGTGGCACGGCTCGACCGTTGATGCGGGCCGAGCTCCGACCCGAAGCCTGGACCTCACGTCGAAGGATCAACGACTCCTCCTCCTCGATTCCATGTTCTTCCAGCACCGCCGTGAGCGCTTCGGGGATCTTCTCGGCCCACGCGAAGACCGCTTCAACGCCGGCGTAGCGGGCGTCACCTCGTACCACGTCGGCGCCTATGCGAGAGCCCAGCGACGCCTGCAGAGCGTCGATGATGATGGATTTCCCCGCTCCCGTTTCACCCGTGAGCACCGTGAGGCCCGGATTGAAGCGCACGAGCAGTTTCTCAATGACGGCGAAGTTCTCGATGCATAATTCCGCGAGCATGTGCTATTTCAGCCGAGCGGCGATGGCCGAGTAGAAGTATCTGCGCGGATTGAAGCGCGCAAACTTTGAAACGATCGCGCTCCTGCATACCTCCACCGTGTCTCCCTGGATAAGGGGCCGCTCGTCGGTTCCATCGACGCTCATCGTCCCCGACCGGTCGCTGGCCAGGGACAGTGACACGACCGTATCGCCCGCGACCAGCATGGAACGGCCGATGTGCAGATGTGGCGCGACCGGCGTGATGAGCAGGTCACGGGATTCCGGATAGAGGATCGGTCCGCCCGCGGCGAGTGAGTACGCGGTGGATCCGGTGGCCGTAGAGACCAGAAGCCCGTCCGCCGTGTACGTGGAAAACTGCTCTCCGTCAAGCGTAGCCATGACATGGACGGCGTGCATCTGCCTCCCACGTGTCACCGCCACCTCGTTCAGCGCCAGAAAACGCTCGACTAGATCGCCTGAGTGATGAATCACGTCCAGCATCGTATGCTCCTCGGTCCAGAACCTCTCCTCGACCAGGTCGTCCACTCTGTCGTGAAGAGCGGACGGAGTCATCTCAGCCAGGAATCCGACGCGACCCAGATTAACCCCCACAACGGGAACACCGAGAGGAGCCGCCAGACGCGCAATGTGGATGATCGTGCCGTCGCCTCCTAAGGCTATGACGAGCTGCTTGTCGCAGCACAGACGCTCCACAACCTCCAAATCCCACCCGTTGCCGATCGCGACCTCGACACCTCGGCTTCGCATCTGCATCTCGATCCAATTCGCCTCTTCCACCGCTCGCTCGCGAAGTGAGTGGTACAAGACGGCGATGCGGCGCAACACGGGAACCTCGAGTCACGTTGGGATTGGGATTCGCCGTAGTCTACCGTAGGACCGTTCCCGGAAAATGCAGGGCCATAGGAGACATTTCGAGAGGAAGCGGCTATGGCGTTGCTGTTAACGCCGCAATCCGCGCCTCGATTCCGGACGTGTGTCGCTCAGCGCGCGACAGGTGAATCAGAAATTCGACGTTTCCCGCGGGGCCCTTGAGGGGTGACCGCTCTAGCCCGAGAACGCTCCACCCGCCGTCCTTTGCGAAACCGACGACACTGATCAGGACGTCGCGCCACACCTCCGTGCCGCGCACGACCCCCTTTCCAACCCTATCCCTGCCGGCCTCGAACTGCGGTTTGATGAGCGCTACTGCCGCTCCCCGAGGCTTTAGCAAAGATCGAACGGGAGGCAGCACCTGTCGAAGCGAGATGAACGAGGTGTCGATAACCGCCAGGTCGAGAGATTCGGGCAAAGACAGAACCGACCTGATGTTCGTGCGCTCCATGACCACCACGCGTGAATCGTTACGGAGGTTCCACGCGAGCTGACCATATCCGACGTCAATGGCGTAGACGCGACACACGCCCGCCTTCAGGAGGACATCGGTGAAGCCTCCGGTGGACGCTCCAATGTCCGCGCAGACGGCTCCGGCGGTCTCGACGGCAAAGTGGTCGAGGGCGTGGCGAAGCTTCATGCCCCCTCGACTGACATAGGGCATGGGGTCCTCACACGGCTCGATCGCAGCATCGTGCCCAACCGCCTGCCCAGGCTTGGTGACGACGCGGCCATCCACCGCGACCCCGCCGGCCATGATCACCGCCTGAGCGCGCGTCCGCGTCTCAAAGAGCCCGCGGTCGACGCAGAGAACGTCAAGTCTTGACCTCTTCCCGTCCGACATAGGCACGCTTTCTTTACTCTCGACGAGACGCGGGTCTTGCCGCGTTGTCGACATGGCGCCTGGGGTTCCTCTACCCAAGGCGCGCGTAGGAGAGACCGGAGACCACGTCTACCGTCTCGATGAGGGGCGAGGCCCGGAACATCGCCTGAGCTCGCTCCGCAAATGCTTCGGCGGGTCCCGTAACCAGAAAGCNNCGGAGCCGGCGCGACACCTCCTGGGCCGTGGTGGCGGCCGAGTCGAGCACATAGATGCCCGGTGACGCCTCAGCCTCAAAAATGTCGCGGACCAGAGGAAAGTGCGTGCAGCCGAGGATAAGAACGTCGATCGAGTGGGATCCCATTTCTTCAAGAACCGGCGCAAGTTCCAGCGCCACCTGGGCGCGCGCGATGGCACCTCGCTCGATCATTGGCACCAGCCAGGACGCGGACCGCTCGATGACCGACGCCTCCCTGTCGAGGATCGAAATAGCTCGAGAATACGCCCCGCTTCCTACGGTTCCATCGGTAGCGATGACACCTATGCACCCTCCGGGAGCGAGCTCAATGGCTGCGCGAACTGCTGGTTCGATGACGCCGACAACAGGAATGTCGCATCGTGATTGCAGCTCCTCGTAGGCGGCTGCCGCGGCCGTGTTACACGCGACCACCAGGAGCTTGATGTCCTGATCCACCAGGAAGTCTCCAATCTGGATGGCGAAGTCGCGCACCTCTCTCTGTGGCCTAATTCCATAGGGGCAACGAGCCAGATCGCCGACGTAGATCGTACTCTCGCGGGGCAGCTCGGCGTGTAGAGCTTGAAGGACGCTAAGTCCGCCGACGCCCGAATCGAAGACGCCGATGGCGCGGTTATCGGCCAAGTGCATCCTCTGCCGGCACGCGAGGCAGGTCGTACACCCCACGGGCATCTCGAATTCGAATGAGGATCAGCTCCCACACCATGCTCACCGTATCAATCCCTGGCCGGACGCGGGTGTTGGCGTCAAAATACCATGGAATCCCAAGCTCCCGGATGCGCAATGCATGTTTGCGAGCCAAGTAAAGCAGCTCGACGTCAAAGCC
Source organism: Chloroflexota bacterium (assembly GCA_003244175.1). Lineage (GTDB taxonomy): Bacteria > Chloroflexota > UBA5177 > UBA5177 > UBA5177 > QHBP01. Next base: position 44,826 of record QHBP01000415.1, read on the forward strand.
CCACCCGGTAAGGGTCTGCCGCTCGAAAAGGGAGTGCGCAGCCTCGCGGCGGTAAGCCTTGAATCCACACTGAGTATCCTCTATGCCCGGTACAGCCAGGGCTTGCACCAGGCGGTTGAAAACACGACCCATCAGATGGCGATGCCATGGCTCACGATATCGTCGGGCGCCGGGCGCCTCGCGGGAGCCCACCACAACATCCGCATCGTGGGTCAACCGCAGGAAATCTTCCAGGCATGCGACCGGTACCGACAAATCCGCGTCGCATTGGAAGATTAGGTCGCCACGAGCGCGCTCGACTCCGGCCCTGACGGCCCGCCCCTTTCCTCGATCTTTCAGAACGACGAGATGCACATGGGAGTGGGCGGCTTCCAGATGCTTAACAACTTGCTCGGTTTCATCGGTGCTGCCATTGGAAACGACGATGATCTCCCACGCGTATTGTTGCTGACTCAGATAGGAACAGAGGCTCTTGATGCTTGCAGGCAAACGCTCGGCCTCATTGAGCGCGGGAATCACGATAGAAAGATGCGGCACCTGGCGCGCGGATTGCATGGGGCTGAAAGTTTGCCTCCCTGCGGAACAGAAGTGAGACAAATTATAGGTGAAGGCCATCCGTATAATCACCTGTAACAGCGGAGGGAAGCCTGTGCGGCACCTATGGGCGCCTTGGCGAATGGCATACATCGGGCGGTCGGAACCGGAGCCGGGTTGTCTCTTTTGCAACACGGCCAGCGGAAATGATGACGACTCCAGCCTGGTCGTGCATCGCGGCGCTCACTGCTTTGTCATGCTAAATTTGTATCCGTACAATTCGGGCCATCTCATGGTGGTTCCCTATCAGCACGTCGGATCTTTCGACGCCGTCGAACAGGAAACCGGCAGCGAGCTATTTGCGACGGCACAGCTTGCGATTCGGGCGATTAACAGAGTCATGGATCCGGACGGCTACAACATGGGGTTGAATCAAGGGGACATTTCGGGCGCCGGTATCCCCGACCACATCCACCTGCACCTCGTCCCGCGATGGAGCGGAGACACCAACTTCATGCCGGTACTCAGCGACGCCAAAGTCATACCGGAGATGCTTTCTGCAACTGCCGCGAAGCTACGTCCGGTGTTTGCGGAGCTTCACGAAGTTCAGTGAGGACGCGAGCCGTGCTGGCCATTCTCGTCGCCTGGGTGGCGCTCCTCGGATGGCTGCTTCGGCCCCAAACGCATCCCGCGCCTCGTATCAGCCACACGTATCGCCTCGACAGACAGTCTCCGAACCTACCGACGTTGGCCCCGTTCGCTCCGTCTCATTGGGATCGATCGAGAGGGACTTCGTCATCGCATAGCGTCTCGCGCCTCATAGACTTTACGGGGGGCAGGCGAGTGTTCCTGCACAGCACGCCGTGAAGACCCATGGTACGCCGGCCCACAACTGCGCCAATTTGATCCACGTTAGTATGAGCGGGCTTAGAAGGGCGCGGTGGGCACACAGACAGAGCCCTGAGAGTCGAGGAGAAATAGGGCATGGATGAAGATCAGTTCAATTTTTTCAAGGGCCTCGTCGAGACGACCGGTCCGTCCGGGTACGAGGCCGAGGCGCAGTCCCTGTGGAGATCGAGACTCGAGGGCGTGGTCGACTCGATGGAGACCGACAGTCTCGGCAACTGCATGGCGACGCTCAACAATAGCGGGAAACCCTCCGTCCTGCTTGACGCACATATCGATGAAATCGGTTTCATCGTGCGTTACATCGACGACGACGGGTTCGTGTACTTTGCGGCCATAGGCGGATTCGACCCGTCGACCCTTCCCGGCAATCGGGTGCGGATCGTGGGCAGGCGGGGGCCCGTGTTGGGAGTGGTTGGACGCAAGGCCGTTCACCTGATGGAGGCGGACGACCGAAAGAAGGCTCCAGATATCAAAGACTTATGGATTGATGTTGGCGCCCGCGGCCGCGAAGAGGCTGAATCGCTTCTCGCGGTTGGAGATGCGGGCGGCCGGGCCAATGGACTGGAACGCATGCACGGCGACTTTGTCACCGCAAACTCGCTCGACGACCGCGCGGGATCGTACGTCATTGCGGAGGTCATGCGGGCGGTTGCGAACGGTGGGCTCCGCGCCTGCGTCCAGGCCGGGTCGAGCACGCAGGAGGAGATTGGACTGCGCGGTGCAAGAGTTACAGCTTATCACAGCAATGCGGACATTGGGATCGCCGTCGACGTGACCTCCACCGCGGACATCCCCCACGGATCCAAAACCGATATTGGTGATCTGCGCGTGGGAGCCGGGCCTATTCTCGCCCGTGGGCCGAATACCAATCCGCGCGTTTTCGAGCGTCTCGTTAACGCGGCGTCCTCTGAGGGAGCTCCCTTTCAGGTCGAAGCCGATGCGACCGGAACCGGGACGAACCAGAATGTTATGTACATTGCCCGGTCGGGCATGGCAACCGGACTTCTCAGCATTCCCACGCGATATTTGCACAGTTCATCCGAGGTTCTCTGCCTTGCAGACGTGGATGCAACCGTGGCCGTTCTGAGTCGCTTTCTACGCGACCTGGACGAAACGGTAGACCTGACGCCCTAGGTTCGACGTCCCTCAGCTCACGCCGTACATGAGCTGCCTGATAGCCTGGGCATCCTGTTTGACGTGTCCTTTGCGCTTCATCTCGACGGCCACTTTGTCGCAGCCGTATATCACGGTGCTGTGGTTGCGCCCCCCCAGGTGATTGCCGATCTCGACCAGGGACAGCTTGGCCTCTTCGCGCAACAGGTACATTGCCATCCGTCGAGGATAGGAGATACTGCGCTCGCGATGAGGTCCCGCCAGATCTGACGTCTTCACGCGGAAGTAGGCCGCGACCGCCTGGAGAATGTCTCCAGCACCGCAGCGACTCCTCTCTTCTCCGTCCCCTAAAACGCTGCGCACAACTTCCAACCCCGGCTCCATTCCTAAGAGATCGGCTCGCGCTAACACGCGATGCAGCGCCCCTTCGAGCTCTCGCACGTTGTTGCCGGCATGCATGGCCAGCGCGCCGAGCGCCGTCTCCGACAGGCACCTGTATCGGAGCGCCGCTTTGGCGCGCACGATGGCGATTCGCGTCTCCAGGTCGGGAGGCTGTATATCCGCCGTCAGACCCCACGCAAAGCGCGAACGGAGGCGGTCCTCAAGGACGCGCAACTCGGATGGAGGCCGGTCGCTTGTCATCACAATCTGCTTGCCGGCCTGATGCAAAGCATTGAAGGTATGGAAAAACTCCTCTTGCGTCGCCTCTTTGCCGGCGATGAACTGTATGTCGTCGAGAAGCAGAAAGTCGACGTTGCGATACCGCTCACGAAACGAGACGGTCGCCCCTTCACGAATGGCGCAAATCAGGTCATTGGTGAAGGCCTCCGACGTCGAGTACAGAACCGTTCCTCGACGCTGATCGATGGCCTCTTGGCCTATGGCCTGCAATAGGTGGGTCTTACCGACGCCGACGCCTCCATACAGAACGAGCGGATTGTACGTCTGACCCGGCTTGTCCACGCAGGCGAGAGCGCTGGCATGAGCCAGACGGTTCCCCGAACCAACGATGAATTCAGCGAAGCTGTAGTGCGGATTGAACGAGGCCTTCACGCCCTCATCGGAACACCCCCGAGGCTCGAACTGCTCATCCCGCAACAAAGTGACGCTCCGTTCCACGCGATACGCCGGAATCAGATTTCCGTGACCCGTGGCTTCCAGAGCCCTCTGCACCACTGTGTCCAGCCGCCTCTCCAGCCAATCTCGCGTGTACTCATCGGGAACAGCGAGAACAAGCGAGTCAACCTCGATCGCCACGGGTTCGACGGCATCGAACCAGGTCGCATAGTTGGAGTCGCCCAACGTCGCTCGCAGCTCCGTGACGGCGGCCTCCCAAACGTCGAGAACGGCCGCACGTCCGCCACTCACCTCCGTGCGCGACACCTCGGCGTGCTGAGCCACAAAGTTGGCACAGATGCGGGCGCGGTCGTCACCCAGCTCTGTTACGGAGCACCAGGCGCTACCCAATGATGGGTTATGTAGAGCGCGACAATTCCGACATTGCCTATCCTTCTCGTTTGATGGCATGGCCCTGATCGCCGCGCGGGCGAGCTCGATAGTGGCCTGATAACAGGTGGTGCAGATGGACTTGCCGCCGAAGCTTCGAAGCACCCCTGGCACGTTTTCCGACTTGCATCGCTCACAGGCCGCACGCGGGATCCCTCCCCGCGCAAGCCCTGATTCAGGGGCGAAACTTGCTCGCACGTTCGATGGATTGCGGTCGATTGTCTCAGCCACTTTGTTTCACACCGATGCAGATTCCTAGGTCGGTATCCAAAGACTACCCGATGAGGTCGGGCGCTCGGCTTGACCATAAAAGCACTCCTCGACCCCATTCCTCGCGTCCTGTCAGGTTTTGTGCACGAGGTCCATTCGGCACCCCGTGCAACTCCGAAGAGGTGTGGAAAACATTTGGAAACATGTGCACCAAGTGTGGATTGACTGGGCACAGCGGATCGCCTACTGAAATCTTGTCCGCGATCTGGGGTAAGAAACCACGGGTCCTAAGATTTGTCCTCCGTCTAGAACGAGCGTGTTCGGCCGGCACAGAACGGGCACCACTCTCTCTGATCTGCCGGTTCTCCTGGCCGATCGAGCATTTCCATCACCCGGCACAGGGGAAGGCCCACGACAGTGAGGTGACACCCGACGATTCTTTCGACGAGTGCCCCGCCGTCGCCTTGGACCGCGTACGATCCCGCCTTGTCCATGGGCTCTGCAGTTGCCACATACGCAGCCGCCTCATCCGTCGAGAACGATCGCATGAACACACGCGCCGAGACACAAGCATCCGTGGTTCTGCTGGAGTTCTGACACGCGACCGCCGTGAGGACAGTATGATCTCCGCCGCTCAAAAGAGAGAGCATGCAGAGAGCATCTTTCGGATCTCGTGGTTTGCCCAGAATTATTCCATCGACTGAAACCACCGTGTCCGCTGCTAATACCGTCGCTTCGGGCCTTTCGAGCGCGACAGCGCTCGCCTTGAGCCGAGCGAGCTCAAGAGCGTAAGCACGCGAATTCTCGCCGGAGAATGCAGATCGCTCGTGAGCGTCGGACGGCACAACCTCAAACACGATGCCTGCCCGCGCCAACAGCTCGCTGCGTCGCGGTGAGGCGGAGGCAAGGACGATGTTCACCGTCCCAACACGGCCAGACATTCGACGTGGTACGTCTGCGGGTAAAAGTCGAACATGTCGAGGGAGAGCAGACGATAGCCGGCGTCACCGAAAGCAGCCACGTCGCGTGCCAGCGAGGCCGGCGCGCATGACAGGTAGATGATTGATGGGACGCCATTCCCCGACAGGGCCTCAATTACTGACGCGGGAAGGCCTGACCGCGGAGGGTCAACGATCGCAAGATCGAGCGGCAAGTTTCTCAAGGCGCGCTCGGCGTGTTTGGCAACGACGGTCACGTTGCTTAGGCCCCACCGGCGGGCAGTCTGCTGCGCCGCGTCCGCAGCCATCGGATCCAGCTCCACCAGCGTCAGCTCACCCACGTCCCCAGCCATCGGCAGACCCAGGGTCCCCACACCGCCGTAGATGTCGGCCACGCGCTCCGCCGGCTTCTCGCGGACAATCTCCCGAAGACGCGCGTAGAGGACGGGCAGCATGCGGACATTCGTCTGAAAGAATGACCCCGCCGGAAGCAAGAACGTATAGTCTCCCACCTCGATCTCGTTAATGAGAGGCCCTACCAGGGCTCGCGCCGTGCCTGAACGATGGCGAAAGGCGACAGTTTCGACATGGGACAGACCCGCTATGGCGAGAGCCGCGTCGGGCAGCTCCGGGTTCAACTCCTCGGTCAACCCGGGGATCCCCTGGATCAGGACCTGCAGAGATGCCGAGATGGCCGGTCCAACCACGGTGCAATCCAGCCACACTTTACCGTGGTAATTGGGCAAACCTCCCGCTCGCAAGAGGTCATTGAGCTCGTCGGCGAAAGAGCCGATGAGGGCGTGAGAAATAGGACAGTCACGAACTTCGATGATGCCACGGCGTCCTCGAGGGTGGAACCCGGCCTCCCAGCCAATCGCAATCGCGGCCGTGTGCCGATATCTCCATGGGTCAACCATCGCATGCACCTGTTCCACGCGGAGGTCGACGCCGCACGCCTCCATCTCGCGATTGACGCTCGCTCGCTTGACGTTGAGCTGTTTAGCATAGCTGACGTGTTGCCACTGGCATCCGCCGCAACCCTGCTCGAAGTGCGGGCACGGTGGGCTCACCCTCTGAAACGATGGCGTCTCGACGTGAAACACATTCCCGCGCCATGGCTCCCTCGAGCGCTCCACCTTCACATCAACCAGCTCGCCGGGGATGCCGCGATCTACCACAACTCGACGCCCGTCGATCTCCGCCGTTGTCGTGCCTTTCGGCCCCCAGCCGAGAAGCTCGGTACGAGCTTCGAGAGGTGCCGCCTCGGAGCGGCCGCGTCTCTGCTTGCGCAACGTCATGAACCCACCTTATCAGTCGGGTGGAGGGGGAAGAGCGGCGCGCCTAGAGAGACTCGCTCAAGCCATTCGGCAGGTGACGCGTCCCGCCGGCCATGCGCGTACCATATGTCTCGACGAGTTGAGGGTGCACGGCACGGACAAAATCCGCAAGGAAGTCGTGGGTGCCGTCGCCTAGGAGTACGTCGGCGGAAAGTTTGACCGGACGGAAGAGAGCTTCCCGTTGCTCTTTTTGACTTGCATCTCCGGTGATGAGATAGGACTTCTTCGGCACCGTGATACGCATCATGCCGGCACAGTCCGCGGGCACCCCGCAGACACCGTCCGGGCCGATCGCCGTGAGATTCGCGGTCCCCATCGTGATACTCGTGCCGGTCCGCAGAGCGTATACCGGTATGTGAGCGCGGCCAAGACTATCGCGCCACTGCGCATATCCCAGAGAAGGGTACTGCAAACCGACGTCAAGGACCTCCCGAATACGGTAGTGCCGAACCAGGCCCTCCAACCCGGACAGGTTGGCGGCTCGGTCATCCGTCACCACAACGAGATCGAGCGTCCTTGTCCTGTATTGAAGCAATTCGCCCAGCCGCTCCAACAACCCGTACTGCTCGCCGGAACCGCCAATCACCGCGGTTTCGCCCAGGCTTTGAAGCACGAAGGCTTGCCCGCTTCCGGACCAGTGCAGGCGCGCCGCTTTCACATCGGGAGGCATAGCGACCGCGGCGGAGGCGAACACCAGCCCAAATCCGACAGCGAGTGAGAGCTCGCGTTGATGACCCAACCACTCTCGAGACGGAGCCCATCCAGCGCGTCGAAGGGTAAGAGCCCCAGGGCGGCGACAACCGCGTAGTACCCGAGCGAGGTGACGGGGTGGAGAGATACGCCTCGAAACACGCCCGGCAACATCGAGATCTCGCGCGAAATCACCACCATGACGTGCAGCAGAGTATAGGCCACGGCACCAACCGCGGCCGCCAATGGAGAGATCGAGCTGACGGCGGCGAGAAGGAAACCGAGGACGATCAGCGCGGGAAGGAGGGGAAGAACGAGCGCGTTGGCGAAAGGTGAGATCACCGATGCTGTATGAAAGCCGGCCAGAGCGACAGGCATGGTGCCGGCCTGTGCGGCAAGCGAGACACAAAATGCTTCGCGCCAGGGTGCGGGAAGTAAGCGTAACCGCGATATGAGTGGACCAGAAAAGGCGACGATCGCGAGCGTCCCCGTGACCGACATCAGGAACCCCGTATCCCACATCAGTGTCGGTTCTACCGCGACCATCAGAGCGGCGGCGACTCCGAGAGAGACCAGAGCCACGGTCGGCCTGCCGAGATAGGCGGCAACAAACACAAGCGCCCACATCAAGGCGGATCGCTCGCCTGAGGCGGTGGCCCCCGTGAGCAGAACATAGAGGGCGAGGGCCGCCAATCCGACGAGTAGATTAAGAAAGAGCCTGCCGAGTCGCCGCGCCAGCTGATAGATGGTACCGGCGACCAGAGCCACCTTGATGCCCGAGATCGCGATGACGTGAATGAGCCCCGTGCTGATCAGCACCGGGGTGAGGTCCCCGAGCTGCGTGGATTTAGCGCCCAGAGTGATGGCGATCAGCAGCGCGGCCTCCGGCTCGGGGAGCCAGGCATCGATGGCCCGTTCGATCTTCTGCCGCAGCGGGACGATCCAGCCCAGCCATCCCATGTCCGTCCGTCCCAGATCCCGGATGCGTGGAAACACCATTTGCGCCTGCACGCCCGTTGCGAAGGCGCCTCCGCCGCGACTCGACGCCGCCTCCAATCGCCCCGCGACCTGCACGGTTTCGCCGTACTCCAACTGAACGCTGCGAGCAGTGTGAACGAGGAGGACGCCGGCAACGTTGCGCGTCACACCGTTCACTACGACCGAACGCGTCGCCATCCGGTACGTGCCACCCCGGTCGCCTATCTCGGGCTCGGCCGAAATGGCGCCCTGCAAGGTGACGGATTGTCCCCTCCAGTACGCCAGATCGCCTGGTAAAGGTTGCGACAGCGGTTGCGGGGCACGCAGAAGACCGAGGCAGAGAGCCACGCCGGACAGAAAGCCTCTGCGCTTCGCCGGCCCAGCTCGCCATCCAGCCACAGCGAAGAGTGCGGCCGCCGGAAGCAGCACCGTACCGGGAATCGGGATAAGCGAGCCTGCCCAGATTCCGGAGAGAAAGGCCGCGGCAAGCAGCGCGAGCAGCATGCGGCGTAGGCTCTCGAGAACTAAGTCTGGTCGTTCAAATTCAACACCATAGCCGGCGCCTCGATCTGATGATCGGTCCGCGTTGGCACAACCGCGGTGCCGACGGCAAAGAACTCGATGACGTGTGACCCCCAGCCGTGGCTCTTCTCGTCGATGCGAACTCCCACGATGCCCTCCGCCTTCACCTGCTCGGCTTCGGCCTGCATCCGTTCCATGGCAAGTTCTCGCGCGTCGTACAGGGCCTGCGTGTAGTTCGGCATCTCCTGATTCTGGCCTACCTGCTTGAACCAGTTCCTCAGACCCTGGTGCGCCACGTGGTACACGCAGTTGCCCATAACCATGCCCACCGGCCGATAGCCGGCCCCGAGCAGTGTCCAGAAGTCCTGACCCGACAGGTCGCTGGTGAAGGGACGTCCGTTAGGAGCCCGGTGAAGTTCTCCTTCCCGATGCCTTACTGCCGTGCCAATGGCAATGAATTCTGCGAGGTTTTCTCCCCACTCGTACCTGCCCACGTCCAGGCGGACTCCGACGATGCCGTCCGCGTTCAGCTGATCTGCCTCCTCCTCCATGCGAGTCATGGCCAGCTCGCGGGCGTGATACATCGCCTGCGACAAGACATCCATCTCCTGGTTCTGGTTCCAGCTCGATTGCTGGTACCCGATGTGATAGATGGAGCTGCCAACGACGAGCCCCAGCGGGTCGAAACCGGCGTGTTTCACCAGCAAGAACTCGTTGACCGACAGGTCGCTTGTAAAGAAGCCTCGTCCCTCCGCCTTGCGCATTTGTTCGATGCGCTCGCGTCCGTGAGTGGGCACTCCCGCCAGTGAGGTTGGATCGTAGCTCATGCGCGCCTCCTCAAAATCGATGCTAATCTGCGGCCCCAGTCCGTCAGTGTCAGCCCTGAAGTGACAGTGTGGATATGATTTTCCTTCGTTCCGGCATCTGTTTCAGTTCCGTGATCGCAGTTCCCATTGCCTGGAACGTGCAAATCATGTCCTTTCGCTCCTGGTCGTTTCCCAACTGCACCTCATGCTCTGTCTGATCCTGTTCGATCTCCATGCCGACCACGCCGCTACCTTGAAGCTTTCTTGCCTGGTCGTACACCAGGTCCATGGCCCGGCGCCGAGCAGCATTGACGCCCGCGCTGAACTCTTGGACTTCCATGTTCATACGCGCGCCCCACATGCCTCTCGTCGAAGCGTTGGCGAGCCAGCCGCCAATCACATAAAAGACGGTGCTGCCGGCTACCACGCCTACCGGCCAGTAGCCCGACTGGTAGAGCTTCCAGAAGTCCTGCCCGGACAGATTGGTCAGATAGGGATGTTCTGACGGAGGAGCGTCCTTCCAACGAACGGCGGTGCCGACGCAGCTGAACTCGACCAGGTCCGACGCCCAATCGTACTCTCCACGCGTCACGTGGACGCCGACTACGGCGTTCGCCCCCGCTCGCTTTGCCTCTTCGGCGAGACGCCCCAGAGCGAGCGTCCGCGAGTGATTCATGGCATTGGAAATAACTGTCAACTCCTGGCTCTGCTGAGCCCACATGCGCCAACTGCTCGCCGGTAGTGACTGCCAACCGACGTGATAGACGGAGCTGCCCATGACCTGAGTCAGCGGTCGAAATTCTACCTGGCGCACCAGTGCAAACTCACTCACCGTCAAGTCGGACGTGAAAAATCCGTCGGGTCTGCTCCGCAGCTCGTCCAGCCTCCGTTGAGCGTGGATGGGAATGCCGCCGGCCGCCAGAGAAGCGAGGCTCTCCTTCTGAATCTGATCCTCCTCCGTGAGGCGCCGGCGCTCGCTCTCCTCACTTTCTTTGTGATCCTCGGTGGCGTGGCGGAACCAGGGCATTGTCGTTCTCCTCACGCGCCCAGCAGTCGCTGCAGGGCAAGGCGCGCCTGCTCACTCTGCTGGGCTTCGTCGGCGAGAGATTGGCTCAGCTCGTCGATCCAACGGTCGAGTGGCATCGGCTCGGTTTTTAGGACGATGCCGCGTACTTTAGTGGATCGCGACGGATCCACCCGGGTTCCGTCGTATCGTATCTCGTAGCGCATACTAGCGACATCGACGGCGATGTGCGCGACGCGCTTGTGCTTGGACAACAGTCCCGTGCTCTTCCGCTCCACGATTGCCTGAGAGGGGAGCGCACCCTCGAGCTTGGCGGCAAGGGCTTCCATGAAAACCTTGAGGTCTCCGACATCCGCCCGTAGCGAGGATGCGACAAGCTCGAAATCAGAGTCATCCACCCGCTTGTACCCCTTGCAAGTCGATTCGCTGCTATAGTAGCGCCTGCCGCCAGTCAGGGAAGAATTTCGTACACCCTTGCCACCGACGTTGTCTTTGGGGACTCCGTCCACCGCTTGAGGCTAACAATCGATTTTGGTGGTCTGCGAAGGCAGCCGCTGCAGGTGGTGAAACGCGGCTAGATCCGCCGGTTGACTGCGGCGACTAGCAATTCGAGTGCGCCGATCACTCGCCTAGAGCAATCCCGTTCTGCGCTCGCGAGTGCTGCATCAAGGCTCGAACATCCTGCGAGCGACGCGCGGCGACCCCCCTCTGCGCGGCAACGTCATCGGGCTGCGCCCGCTTTAGCGCGTCGGCAAGCACGACCCCGTCGACCGCCGCTGGTATGGGTAGATCGAGGAGACGCTCAATGGTGGGAGCAATATCGACAAGCTGCGCGGGAAACCACGACACGGAGTGCGCCACTCCGGGACCGCTGATCACCAGAGGGATGTGCTGGACGCGCCACGAGAGGCCTCCGTGATTTCCCCAATGCGGCCCCGATCCTCGCACCGTCAGCCCCATGGTGTCCTCCCGATACGGGAGGACTACCTCCGGACCGGAGGGCGCGGCGAGCGTATTCGCAAGATCAAGATAAGCCCGGGTCACGGCCGGTCCCAGCGACGTCTCGGTGTCATGAGAGGCGTGAAACGCATAGCCGGAGCCGGCGGGTGACCGGTAAAGCGCTCCTTCCACCCACGGGAAATGCCGGCCGGATAGCCGCGACGCCACCACAGCCGCATCCGCTGGATCGCGGAGAAACACGTAACCAGCGGTCGTCAAGAGGTCATCCTCCAACGTCGGGGCGCCGGTCGCCCTGATTCCCCCATACATACGCTTGATGGGAACGACATGTGTGTTCGGGACCATGCCATGATCGGCCGTCACCACGAACAGCGTTCTGCTATAGAGACCGGCCCTCTTGTACGCATCGACGATCGCCCCGATTGCAGCGTCGGCGTGACGCGCCTCATTGCGCATATCTTGTTTGTCGACTATCCCCCCTGTCAGATGCCCTTCGATGTCGCTGCCCGGGAGGTTGACGAGCATCGTCTGCGGGCGGATGGTAGCAAGCAGCCGTACCGCAACGCTCCCAACCAGCTTGTCCTGGAGCCACGGGTAAGCGTCGTCCCGGGTATCGGTGGTCTGATATCGAGTGGAGGGTGGCGGCACATGCTGCCCAATCGGCAGCACTTCCATCCCCCTCTTCAGAGCGTGGCTGTACAGAATGTAGTCTGCGCCGGTGCCCATGGCGTCGGCCGCATAGTACTTTTCCCCACTCATGCTGGCGCTCTTTGAGCCCGGATACTTTCTGTGCATCAGATCGGAGATGGTGGGCGCGCCTCCCGCCTCGATGAGGGACTCCATCAACCCGGCCTTGAGCTGCCTCAAATCTGTCGGCATCCACACGTATGACCCATTCGGCGCGCGCCATCCGAATCCAACGACGCCATGTTTCTTGGGATAGGTGCCCGTCACGATGGTGGCATGCCCCGTCGGCGTCTCAGTCTCCAGCTGCCCTACCCATGCCCGCTTGTACGCCATGCCCGATCGCATCAGCGCGCGTACGTGACGCATTGGAGCAAGGCTCATGTAGTCCGGTCGGAAACCGTCCATGACGATGAGGACGAGATATCGAGCAGGGAAGCCGGAAGCGCCACGAGCGCGAAGCGGTGCGCTCCCCAGAGCCGTTACAGCGACCATGACCGCGATGAGCACGGCGCCGAACCGCTGCCGCACCATGTCCCTCACAGGATTCGCTTGCCCAACGCTGATAGCACAAGCTCCATCGCTAGCCGGGCGGTTGCGTTGTGGTTATCCAGCACGGGGTTCACCTCGACCACATCCATGCTGCATAGGCTTTTCGTTTCCGCGAGCATTTCCATGGTCAGGTGCATCTCCCTATAGCTCAGTCCGCCAAACACCGGAGTTCCTACGCCTGGAGCCTGCATCGGGTCCACGACATCAAGATCCAGACTCACGTGAATGCCGTCGACTCCCGATGTTATGCGGTCGATCGCCATCTCCATGACCCGAGGCAAGCCCACGCGATCGACCTCGTGCATTGTAAATGCTCGGACTCCGCATTCATGTAACAGAGCACGCTCCCCATCGTCGAGCGATCGTGTGCCCACAAGGACAACATTGTGCGGCTCGACCTTAGGCCCATGTCCATCAATGTTCACGAGGCGATTGTCGCCCTGGCCGGCCAACGCGGACAGCACCATGCCATGGATGTTCCCCGACGGGGAGGTCGACGCCGTGTTGAAGTCGCCGTGAGCGTCGAGCCAGATAATGCCCACCCGCTTCTGCCGGGTGACGCCGGCCACCGATCCCAGTGAAATGCTATGGTCGCCACCTAACACGACTGGAAAGACTCCATCCTTCGTGATGGACCCCACGCGTTCCGCCAGCTCCCCCGCCATGTGCACAATAGGGCCCAGGTACTTGAGCTGCGGCGTTTCGCTCTCCATGCTCTCAGCCGGGGCAACCACGATGTTGCCGAGGTCTCGCACGGCATGCCCATTGGCACGAAGGGTTTGCTCGAGTCCGGCATACCGGATAGCACTGGCTCCCATGTCCACACCTCGACGACCCTGGCCGAGGTCAACCGGGGCTCCAATGATTCCGACTTCCACCCACACCTCAGAAAAGCGAGAACAATCGCTAAAAAGATAGGCCGCCAGGCGCAAAACTCCCGGCGGCAGGGTATTTACATCCTAGCTCATGGCGTGATACACTGCAAGCAGCAGAATAGGCGCCGAAGGCATGTGCCTTCGGCCGTTGGACAGGTTTGGGTTAAGTCAAAGAGGCCAGAGTGGGTCCACCGCTATGGCCTCTTCTAGTAGGCGGAGTAGAGGTGGTGCTATGTACGCACCCGCAGATGAAATGCAATCGCAAGATGATGTCCTTCGAGGCCACCTTGCAATGGAGCCCGAAGAGCAGGTCCAGGAACATCATGACCCGCTCTCAGCTCTGGAGAACGAGCAGGCACAGGATGCGGTTCGACTGTACCTGCGCGAAATCGGCCGTGTAGCGCTTCTGAAGAAGGCGGACGAGGTACGTCTCGCCAAGGCCATCGAGCTGCAACGGCTCATCCAGAACGCGCAGACCGATGAGGAAGAGCGCGTTCGGGTCGAAAGCGATCCCGAAGCGGCATTTGAGGGCCTGGACCTGAGCTCGGAGCAAATCGCCTCGATTCTCACCTGGACGGCACCAAACCTGCAGCCATACTTGTGGCTCGGCGAGGAGTCGCGTCGTCAGATGATCGAGGCCAATCTTCGCCTGGTTGTCAGCGTCGCGAAAAAGTACCTGGGCCACGGTATGAGTCTCCTCGATCTTATTCAGGAGGGCAACACCGGCCTCATGCGCGCCGTCGAGAAGTTCGACTGGCGCCGTGGCTTCAAGTTCTCCACGTACGCAACCTGGTGGATTCGCCAGGCGGTAACGCGCGCTATCGCCGATCAGGCCAGGACCATTCGTGTTCCCGTTCACATGAACGAGCGCATTAGCCGGTACAACCGGGAAATGATGCGTTTGTCTCAGGTTCTCGGCCGCGATCCCAAGCTCGAAGAGATCGCCGTCGCTATGGAGATGAGCCCGGAAAAGGTCGAGGAGATCAAGAGTGCCATTCGCGTGCCGATCTCGCTGGAGAAACCGGTAGGCGACGACGAGGAAAGCATGCTGGGCGACTTCGTCGAGGATGAATCACACGACCTTGAAGAACTTGCGGCCAAGGGTGTTTTGCGCGACGCAATTGATGAGGTCCTGGATAAGCTCTCTGATCGGGAAGCGGGCATTATTCGCTTACGCTTTGGGCTATCCGGTCGACGTCCGCAAACACTCGAGGAGGTGGGCGGCCACTTCGGCTTAACGCGCGAGCGTATTCGGCAGATCGAGATCGAGGCACTGCGCAAATTGCGTCACCCCTCGATTACCCGCAAGATCAAAGACTACTTGGATTAACGTTCAGGGAGCAATGAGGGAGGCTACGGTGTAGCCTCCCTTTTTTCTTGCGTGGCACGCCGGCCCTCAAAACGTCTGACGGCTTATCGCATTCAGAGGATCACCACCGGGCGGACCGGCATTGAACCAGGCAATCTGATAGTTATTGCGGCTGTCCCAGGTGCGCATGTAGGCTTCGTCGAGACCCGCATAGTGTGCATTGGGCGGCGGGTGTTTTGCCGTGTCCTCGGCAAGTAAATGGCCCTGCGCATCGAAGATAGCGCAGCGTAGGGTCACTTTCTTGAGTTGGCTGTAGTCCACATTGCCTAATTTTGCCAGAACCTTGGGATTGGGATACGGATTGATGACAGCGATCAATAGGTAGAACCATTGGTTGGCCGGCGGCGCCGTCCAGCCTCTCACCGTATCCACCGCGTAGCCATGATCGGTCCCGCGCCCACATTTGATCCCATCGTCATCGAATTCAAGACCGAGCGTACCGGCATGGTAGATGCCCAGGCCGGCGCCGAACTTATGGAAGCTTCGGCCGCGAATGCGGAGGGCAACAACTGTCTCCTTGGGATCGGTCTGTAAGCGCCGATCCAACTCGAGGGTGTGCCCGCTGAGAGTCAGCATGCCGTGCTTGATGGTCGCGTCCGCGCCATCGGTATACACGTGCCAGAACCCATTTGCAGTCGAACTGAAATTAAACGAGTCGTAGATTGACGGCGCCGACCCCGAGTCGGGCATGTAAAAAAACGCGGCGGCGGAGCCGGCAACGCCGACAAATAACGCAATGAGCGCGATGACCAGCGCATGCACAAAAGAACGACG
>QHBP01000423.1 GCA_003244175.1 Chloroflexota bacterium
AGGGGTCGGGGGTGGGGTCGGGGGTGAGGGGACGCGCACGACGCGAGCCGCCGTCGGCATTTTATGAAGGTGCATCGCCGTCTTCCACCCGCCGCACGCTTTCCCTTCCCTCAACATTGTCGCGCAGCTGCTGGATCGTGACGTCGAGGACAGGATGGCGCACATCGAGTGCGATTTCAGCCAGCGGCACCAGTACAAACGCTCGCTCCGTCATGTGCGGGTGCGGAATCTCGAGATCGGAAGAGTGAAGAATTTCATCTCCATACAGGAGAATGTCAATGTCGACGACTCTGGGTCCCCAGCGAAAGGTGGGCCGGCGGCCCACCCGATGTTCCACATCCTTGAGGACGACGAGCAGGGAGGCAGGGTCGAGCCTTGTGTCGGCGCCCATAGCCAGGTTGAGAAACATCGGCTGCTCGACGAACCCGAGGGGAGCCGTCTCATAGAATGAAGAGACGGCCTTTACCTCGATTTTTTCCGCAACGGCATTCACGGCCGCGCGCAGACTTTCTCTTCGATCCCCTAGATTGCTCCCCAGAGAAAGGTACACCACCGGTGACATCCCGTCTCCCTCAACTCCCTCGTCGCGGAATCTTCGCCGCGCTTCTCACACTGTGTCTCACGCTTGTCCCGGCGGCGACGTCCAACGCTCGTTCGCTGTCCCCTTCCGCCGCCCCCGCTCCCCTGGTGCACCTCCCCGCCGATCAAGCCGCGCACTCGAACGTCAAGAACGAGTGGTGGTACGTCGTCGGGCATCTGCGGAGCGGACGCCGCACCTTCGGCTACGAAATGACGATTTTCAAGTTCATCGGCGTGAAGCCACCGGGGTTCAACTCGACGCTCAGCATCTTCCGCACCGATATCGCGATCACGGACGAGAACGGACATCGCTTCTACCACGAAATCACTCCCTACTTTCCGCAGTCGGCTGTGTATTCCACGCATGGTCTGTCGATCCAGGTCGGAAACGCTCGCTTGCGAGGATCGTCACTTGGTCATATGTCTCTGAAGGCCTCGCTGCCGGCCGGCTCATTCAATCTCACTCTCTCCTCCAAACGCCGGCCCATGTACGTTGGGGGCCGGGGGTATCTGCCATTTGGCACCGGCTACACGTATTACTACTCTCTGACCGATCTTGCCACGAGTGGGATCCTCACTCTGCATCACCGCCGATACGTCACAACAGGCATCTCGTGGCTCGACCATCAATGGGGCGACTGGTCGTGGAAATCGATCAGCGGATGGACATGGATGTGCCTTCAGCTGGACAACGGCGTGCAGTTGAGCGCGTTCGACTTTCGCGGCTACGGGCGCCGAACTCGCGCCGCCAGCGTGCTGCGCCAAAATGGCTCTCTCGTCACCGATCCGGGCGCGACCATCACTCCCGGCGGCGCGTGGGTCAGCCCGCACACCGCGGGACGGTACCCGGCGGGCGTCACGGTACATGTCCCATCGGTCAAGGCGACTCTGTCCGTGCGCCCCACGCTTGCGGATCAGGAGGTCGTGTGGCCTCTCGAGGTGAGAGGCTCGTATTGGGAGGGCAGTTCTCGGGTAAGCGGGACCTATGACGGCAAGCGCGTTTCCGGTGACGCGTATCTCGAGCTGACCGGGTACGCCAGGGGCTAGCGCAGTCACCGCGGGTCCACGACCACCGCTCGAGCTAGTGAGCTCGGAAACTCGTCTCCCCGCCTATATTCCTACCTCCGACCCGCGCATTTGCACGGACATCCACCCGCCCGGGGGGAGCGCTCTTGGGGATGGTCGTTCGGATAAGATGCCATCCATCCGCTCCAGTGGTGTTGATGCCGCCCCCCGACGCGAACGGACGCGCGAAACGCAGGGTTACGCCGAAGCGCGTTAGCGGGGCGGTGTGTACCCATATAGAAATGGACCGCCCGCGCTTGACGTTACGAGGCAGCGCGGAGACGTCGAGGGCCGCGAAGCCAATCGTGTAGCGCTTTTTCGACTCACGGAATTGAACTCCCAGACTTGCGTAAACCTGCACCACCGCCGACCTGCTGGCGTGCGTGATCCTGCTGCCCGGCTGGGTGTAGCTGAATCGATAGTGTCCGGACGCACCGACCATTGTGTCGACGCTCTTGCTGTCTCCGTTGGGAAAGGTCACACCGACGTAGATGCTGGTGCCCGCCGCGGCGCTCACGGTGATGACCTGCTTCTGCCGGGGCTTGACGCTCGCGTGGGCCAGCTTGACCCGGAGAGTCAGAGGCACGGGGGTCGCCGTGGGCAGCGGCGTCGCCGTTGCTACCGGCGTGGCCGTGGGGCACCCCTTTGGAGGGCAAGGCGGTGGCGGCGGATTGATCCCCTGCGTGGAGATAGGACCGGGACCGGGAGGCGGTGGCGGAGGTCGTGTCGCTACGAGGGTCGGGGTGGGTGCGGCAGTCGTCTGTCCTCGCACCGTTCCTCCGATGAACAGGTAGGCGATAAATAGAGCCCCGCCCGGGGCAATGAGCAGCTTCCTCATACAATATCCTCGCTGTGTGCTCTTTCTGTGAAGTCCCTTTGCAGCGCGACATCATGCTAACGCGTTGCGAGGTATTCTCTAACGTACCCCGTACGGCGGGTCACGGACAGAAGGAGCAAATAACGGCGTAGGGACTGTAGCTCCGTCTCTGTCCCCACAACGCGGGCCTTTGACACGCAGCCCGGCTGATGCGCTTCGCCAGGGATTCCCCGAAGCTCGCCACCCGTGAGGAGGAGGAGATCTATCACCCCGAAACCGCGATGGTTGGACAGCGATAGGGAGGACAGAGACGGAGCTGCAGTCCCTACCGAGCCATAGTGTGCGTGATGGAGTGCGTCCTCATCGGGAGCACATGGCGATACGTAGGGTGGAATCCGGCGACGTACCTCTTCATGTTCCCGCCCTGGCCTCGGCAAGCCTTGGGTAGCACCAGCTGAAAACGCTCTGGATACGGGGCTCGACTCTTCGGCATGGCAACATCCTTCCGGGGTTCCTTGACCCCTAGCTTCAGGGTGTCCACTCAACCGGGTCAAG
>QHBP01000086.1:0-1311 GCA_003244175.1 Chloroflexota bacterium
GAAGAGGACAAAGTCAGCCTTCTTGCCCGGCTCCAGAGATCCGATCTCGTCGTCCCACCCGAGCGCCTTGGCGCCCCCGATCGTCGCCATCCGGAGCGCCTTACGAGCCCCGACGAGATCCGCGTTCAGCCGCGCGTCCTTGAATAAGCCGGCGACCAGGTACATCTGGCGCATCAGGTTCAGGTTGCCCGCCGCCGAGACGCCGTCGGTGCCCACGCCAACCGACACGCCAGCCTCGAGCATCTCTGGGTACTTGCCGATGGCTGTCGCACCCTTGGCCAGCTTTAGCGATGTGGACGGGCAAAACGCGACGCTGGTTCCGTGCTGGGCGATGAGTGAAACGTCGTGGTCGTTGACGGCGACCGCGTGGGCGAGCACCAGGTTTTTCCCCAAGCCGTCGTGATCGGCGATACGAGTCACCGGCCACACCCCGTGTCGGCGCTCGGCTATTTGGGACTCCTCGATATTTGAAGCGATGTGATACGTCGTACCGACGCCGAGCCGTTCTGCCAGGGCACGGGCGCCGACGTGCAGCTCCAGGGTGCACGGCTCCTTGCCCTCGATGTTCACCCAGCAGCGGATTCGTCCATCCGCGTATCCGTTCCAGTCACGGACGCACTGCTCCAGGACCTCGAGAGCGACGTCAGCGTTGGGGAAGAAGTGGTGGTCAACCATCTCGGGGGACCATCCTGGAGGGATCTCAGCCGGCTTGTTGTCGGCGGCGTGACGGCCTGTGATGCCGCGTATTCCGACCTCGGCGGCGGCTATGACCGTGACGCCCGGGTCGTTCTGCGCACCCATGTCGAGAAAGCACGTTGTGCCGCAGCGCAGCATTTCGGCGGTCCCGAGGAGCACGCTGGTGCGTTCGTCCTCGGCGTCGACGTGCGCATAGAATGGCTTTGCCCAGTGGAAGACCCAGGCGCGGGTCGCGAGGTTGTCGGGGAAGACGGCCCGCGAGAGAGTCTCGGACAGGTGGACGTGAGTGTCCACGAAGCCGGGGGTTAGCCCTCGGTTGCGGGACTCGACGACAGCATCCTCGGGACCGGGCGGATGCCGGGCAAGTATCTCGTCCGTCGGTCCAATCGCCACGATGCGGTCGCCGTCCAGGACGAGCGCTGCATCGTTGATTCGGCGATCCTGGGAATCGACCGTGAGCGCCCAAGCCAGGTGAACCAGGAAGGTGCGCTGGTTAGTCGTCACACCACTAGCCTACCCTGGGCCACGGTGGGGGTCAACCTCTACCGGTCGGGTGTCCCGGCGACCCGGCAGGGCCGGCGACGAGCGTGCTTGAGCTTGACAGCTCGTCGCCTA
>QHBP01000086.1:1338-3077 GCA_003244175.1 Chloroflexota bacterium
ATATCAGACCACTAACAACTCGCTCAGCTGGGAAGGGATACCGGGGAATGAGATTTCGAGCCCGAGGCGGCCTGCGCGTACGCTTCTTGATGTGCGCGGCAATACTTGGCGTCGTCGCAGTGATCGCCGGATGTGGGAGCAGCAAGACCTCGTCCAGCACCACGGCAGCGAGCACAAGCAGCTCGACGGGCGCGGCAGCGTCTGGAAGCAGCGTCCGTTTGCCGTCGATGACGAGCGCGACCCTCTTGCTCGACTTCACGCCCTATGCGGTGCACGCTGGGATATACCGAGCACTGGCGGCCGGTTACTACAAGGCCAACAACATCGACCTGAAGGTCATTCAGCCCACTTCGGCGGCTGACGTTGCGCGGCTCGTCGACGCCGGAAAGGCAGATTTCGGAATCACCGACGGCGTGGATCTAATCTCGGGAATCGGAAAGGGGCAGGACTACAAGGCGTTCATGGCGTTGCTCCAACGTCCACTCGCTGGCCTCGCCGTGTCCGGTAAGTCCGGGATCACCTCCCCGAAGCAATTGGAGGGCAAAACGGTTGGTAGTCCAGGGTCGCCTTCGAATACGGCGTTTCTTGACACAATGGTCGAGAATTCAGGAGGAAACCCGAGCAAGGTCAAGCTCATCACCACTGGGTTTAACTTCGTGCAGTATCTAGAGAGCGGCAACATATCCGCGTTTACGGGCTATCTGACCGATGCCGTGCAAGCTCAAGCCGACGGAGCTCCCATCCGTTTCCTTCGCCTTGACCAATACGGCGGCCCTGAATACCCGAGCCTTGTCGTCTACACCACCACCAGCAAGCTGGCTCACGACGCACCGCTGATCCGTGCTTTTGTGGACGCCACCGTACACGGTTACAACGACACGATTGCTGACCCAAACGTGGGCCTACAGGCACTCCTTTCTCAGAACACACTCCTCAAGGCCAAAGAGATGGCAGCCGAGCTGAAGGTGGTTGGGCCGCTCTTCAAGGAAGGCGCGCCCCAATACGGCCAGCTCAATCTCACGCAGCTCGAGGCACTCGCTGCGTACCTAAAGCAACACAAGCTGCTTAGCCAAAGCATTCCAGCTGACCGGATCGGCACCAACGCTTTCCTGCCTAAGCATTGATGGTGAGCAGGTGACAGGGGCTAAGCTTCGCACCGAGTCCCTCTCGAGGACCTTCCTTGGCGCTGGCGGTTACGACGCCGACGCTGTACGTGCACTCGAGGGCGTCGATCTAGAGATTGGAGAGGGCGAGTTCGTCTCGATCGTAGGTCCGAGCGGCTGCGGCAAGTCGACCCTTCTCAACATTCTCGCCGGGCTGACCATGCCCACGAACGGACAGGTGTTGCTCGACGGCGAGGCCGCCCCGCGCCTTCTGGGCCGCATTGGCTACATGCCTCAGCGCGACCTGCTTATGCCGTGGCGGACTGTCCTCGACAATACGACGTTGGGCCTCGAGATGGCCGGCGTCTCACGTCACGTCGCTCGGGACCGCGCACGCGGCGAGCTCGCCCGCTTCGGGCTTGCGGGCTTCGAGCGGCGCTGGCCCAGCAGCCTCTCGGGCGGCATGCGCCAGCGGGCTGCGCTCCTGCGAACGTTCCTGGCCGGCCATGAGGTTCTGTTGCTCGATGAGCCGTTTGGGGCGTTGGATGCCCTTACCCGCCAGGCGATGCAAACGTGGCTGCTTCAGATCTGGGAATCTGACCGGAAAACGATTCTGTTCGTCACCCATGATGTCGA
>QHBP01000327.1 GCA_003244175.1 Chloroflexota bacterium
ACCGAGATCCTGCTGGCACGGCTGGATCGACTGGAGGCGCAAGTGCGAACGGTGGCACAGGTGGGGAGCGTCATCGGGACCAGCTTTGCTGTCCGTCTGCTGGCCCAGGTGGTGGGACGGGAGCAGGTGACGCTGGAGATGCCACTCTCCGCCTTGCAGGAATCCGAGATCGCATTCCCCCGGCGCTCTCCCGACCTGGAATACGTGTTCAAGCACGTCACCATGCAGGAGGTCGCGTACAACACGCTGGTGCAGAAGCGGCGCAAGGACCTACACCTCCAGACGGCGAGAGCCATCGCGCACCTCTACCCCTCCGACGAGTACGCCGAGATGATCGCCTATCACTACGCCAAGACCGACGAACACGAGGAGGCTATCCCGTGGTTGGAGAAGGCGGGGGACCGAGCGGCCGCCATCTATGCCAGCGACCCTGCGCTCGCGGCCTACGAGGAGGCGAGGCGGAGACTGAACCACGTAGGTGGACGGGAGCAGGACCTGGCACGGCTGGACGAGAAGCTGGGAGGCGTGCTCCAAACGGCGGGGAGATACGAGGAGGCAATACCCGTGCTGGAAGGAACCACCGACGCCTATCGCAACGCGCGAGACCTGGAGGCGGCGGGAAGAACAACGACCATTTTAGGTTGGGTCCACCGGCGAAGGGGGACGCCCGCGGAGGGCATCGGCCGTGTCCAGTCGATGATCGACCTGATGGCATGGAGCGGCCCGTCGCCTGCCTTGGCCTCACTGCACGTCGCCCTGGCCCATTTGCTCTTCCTCATAGGCAAGTACCGGGAGCAAATGGCGGCGGCGGAGCAGGGAGCGGCAATCGCCCGCGCGCTTGGCGATGACCGGCTGCTGGGCGAGGCGGAGATGCGTCGGGGCACGGCGCTGGATACCCTCGGAGACCCGGAGCAGGGCCGCAAGGTTCTAGAGGGAGCGCTCCCCCTGGTGGAGGCGGGCGGCGATCTCATCACTCTATTCACCACGCTGAACAATCTGGGCGCCGTCATGGAAAGGCTGGGCCGCATGGACTAGGCAATGGTATACGCGGAGCGAGGCCTGGTGGTCACGGAGCGGATCGGGAATCCGGGCATCATCTGCTTCGCTCTCGGCAATCTCGGCGATCAACTCACGGTCTCCGGTGACTGGCGTAGTGCGCGGGAGGCTTTGGAGAGAGGGGTGGCGCTGGCTCGGACCATTGATCGCTCGTCGGACATTGTCAATACTCTTCTCGAACTGGGGAAGCTCTCTCTGCGGGAGGGTGACTGGGACGCGGCATCCCGGTACCTAACTGAGGCGCTGGCGCTAACGGACGAGACGGGAGACCGTGAGTCGCGCGAGGATCTCCAGGTATTCCTGGCGGACCTCGATGTGCAGGAGGGACGGCACCACGACGCGGTCGCCCGCCTGGAACCGCTGATCGTCCAGGAGGACGCGGACTTCGGCATGCTCCTGCCTGCGACGGCTCGGGCACTCGTGGCCATCGGCGACGAGGAGCACATGTGTCGAGCGGGCGAGATCGCCGAGCGGGCGGTCACATTGACGCGAACTCAGCCGGGGAGGCTCCCCGATGCTCTGTATGCCCAGGGCATGGTGTTCGCCGCGCAGGGACGGCTTGACGAGGCGAATCGGGTGCTGACTGAGGGTCTCGAGCGTGCACGGTCGTTGCCGTACCCCTATGTTGAAGGGCGCATCCTGGTCGAGCTGGCTTCGGCGCACGGGCAGAGGGGCGAGTCAGAGGGGGAGAGAGAACGGCTGCAGGAGGCGCTGGCGATCTTCTGGCGGCTGGGGGCGCGCAAGGACGTCGAGCGAGTGGAGGAGGCCCTGTCCGCGATCTCCGATGTCAAAAGGTCGTGAACAAGCGCAACGCGAGGCTGTGGGCCGGCCGGGCGAGCAAAGGTTTCTTCAGCCTGATGTTGCTGGTCTTTGGGACATCGGCGGAAATATTAAGCCGTCCCATTCCATTCACACCTCCCGTAGCGTCAGCCCCGCGTGGGTGGCCCACGTCGCCAACTGTAACGTCAATGCCATCCACACATCGTTCATTGGGCACAGGCTGGGCGGCGCGATGTAACGCGGCGTTCACCTGGTCAAAGGGGGAACGCCAGTCACCCACCAGGGGCTGACGCTACGGCTGACCCCCGATGCGGCAGCGACTTCGTGAATCGCGACGCCCCCACAGAGAATGTCAATATGTGGATGAGCGTGGAAGGGGTGACGGCAACGTGTCGTTCGGGTCGCGCGCGGAGACGTCGTCGGGGCGTGAAATGGCGAGCGTGTCACCGTGCGCGGGAGAGACATGCTTAAACGAGAACGCGGGAGGACGGGCACAGGGCCAGCACAGGCCACGCCCCTACAAGGGCATGTCAAGATGTAGGGACATGTGGGATGCGGGCACGCGACCTAGACCCTGCGCTCGCCGGCCCGCCCCAGCACGAACAGCGCGCCCAGCAATCCGAAGCTGATGGCGATCACATTGAATTGCGTCGCTACCAGTACCAGCAACCAGATGAACGCGCAGCTGAGACCGACCACCCCAAAGATCATATTCATGACGCTCCCCTCTGTCGGTTCCGAGCGTAGTCCACGGCGGTCCCTGAGGCCATGGGGGAAACGGGCAGAATTGGGAGCGGGGTGGAGTACTCCGCGTGCCGATGTCGACGATGTCATGTCGCCGTGCGCCCGCCTTCCGCACGCACATGTCGCTTGATACGCATCTGTATGGGCGTACGCTTGTCGTCGTCCTCCCGCGCCGCCCCTTCGCCATGTTCCGCGCGCGCAAGCACGTCGCCGCCATATTGTGTCGTCAGAGTGCCAATAGCGCTTTCCCCCATCGCGGTCATCAGTATATGCACTCCGCATCCACTGCCGTGGCACGGGGAAGGCTCGGGGACGGGGGGGAGCCTTGGCGCAAGGGCCGGGAGCGGATGCTCCCGGCCCTTGCCGAGTCATGGCCACGTGACGTGTCTACGCCACTATCGGTTCGCTTAGTCCGATTGGGTGACGACGATGCCGAACGGCGTCGCGTGTGCGGGAAGTGCGAAAGGCGATGAGGGAAGCTCAGTCAAGGTGCCCTCGTCGACGGCAAAGCCGCTCACCATGTCCAGCCCGTTATCAACGACGTAGAGATTGCGACCGGCGGGATCGAGCCGGGCGTCGAAGGGACCAAGGCCCGTCGGGTCGTTGAACACCGTGCTGCCAAGCAATGACAGTCCACCGTCTTCCCCGATCCTGTACCTCGAGATGGCCGAAGAGGCGGTGTCGACGGTGAAGAGGTAACGGCCGTCATGGGTGATCTCGACCCAGCAGGACGCTGTCTGCTTGTTGAGGTAGGGCGAGGCGCCAATTGGGTCCAATACCCCCCTGGCCGTTACGTTGTATGCCGAGATGCTTCCGAGATTGGCACCGGCATGCGCGTTGGAGACATACAGCTGGCTGGGGTTGGCCGGCCGGAACTCGCTTCCGAAGGGACCTGCGGCCTGCGCGGCGAACGGGGAGCCTGGTGCGGCAGCAAGCCTGCCGTTGTCGCCAACGGTGAAGCTGTCGACGAGCGACGTCCCAATTTCGGTGCCGATCAGGTGGGTCCCGGTGGCGTTGAAGAGCACGTCGCCGGGCAGGGCTGTGCTCTTGAGAAGCACGGTCGAGCCGCTCAACGGGTGCAGCTCACCACCGCTGTTGAACCTGAAGCCCGTGTAGTTGCTGCCCGAGGTGCCGTTGCCGGCATTGGCAACATAGACCAGGTCCCGATGCACGCCGATGCTGACAGGTTGGATTCCGTTGGACGAGATAGGGCTCCCCACGAGTTGCAGCCGACCCGCATCTCCAATGTGAAGCACCGAGATCTGGTTGCTGCCGGCATCCACGGCGAGCAGATAGTCGCCATCGCTCGAAATCTGAAGCGCGCCCTGCGACCCAATAGCAGTCCCGGTTCCCGCGCCGCCGGCGGAGAACAGAGGGCTGAGCATGGGTGTCAACCTGCCGTTCTGATGCTGATCGAAAGCGGCAATTGTATTCGTCCCCGCGGTGTTGTCATTGACGTAAACGTGACCCACTACCTCCGAGGCGGCAAGGGTGCCCCGGGGCGCGGCAACCCAACCCCCGACAGCTATCGCAAGTAACACGATAGCGGCGACGATGCGTGGAATTCGATGCATGTCTTAATCTCCTCTCGTCCTTCTACACGGATTGGTCCAGCACAGATCGATGATGTTCTCATGCCTCCAGCGCCTCCTCATCGCGGAGCACAGTTTCATGCTGGCGATCCGGTCTTACGTGACGATGTCGCATATTACGGATTGCTTACAAGACGTTTTGCATGACAGCCTGCCAGGTCTTGATACGGATCCTAGGTTTTACACCGTAAGCTCCCGTCGCCCAGAATGCCCCAGAATGGAGAGGGGCCAGGGGTGGGCTGACAGGGGTAGGTGTTGGGACAGATGCCCAGAAATCCGTCCGTAGCGGCAGATGGAAGAGGTCGTGGTGTAGGCCGCGTGGTCCCTCT
>QHBP01000175.1 GCA_003244175.1 Chloroflexota bacterium
TCGCCGCCGAACTTCTCGATCACCGCGTCGGCCAGCACGAGCGCCACCATCGCCTCGGCCACGACCCCGGCCGCCGGCACCGCGCACACGTCCGAGCGCTGGTTGATGGCCACGGCGGCCTCCCCGGTGGCGGTGTCGACGGTCTGCAGCGCCCGCGGGATCGTCGAGATCGGCTTCATCGCGGCCCGCACGATCAGTGGCTCACCGTTGGT
This sequence comes from Chloroflexota bacterium, assembly GCA_003244175.1. GTDB lineage: Bacteria > Chloroflexota > UBA5177 > UBA5177 > UBA5177 > QHBP01. The sequence continues at coordinate 213 of QHBP01000175.1, forward strand.
AACGCCGCCTTCAAGCCCCCCCGCCCGGTTGGACGCCCGCTCGAGCTCACGCTCGCCGGCGACGATCGCATCGTGCACTTGTGTACCTGGAAGGCGCGCATTACTGAAAGCGGCTCCAATTTCCACACCCTTGATCGCCTGGATACTCATGACCGCTCCCGCGATCCGTCCGTCAAGCTTGCGATCCCATTGCACATAGCTGCCAAGTCCAACGGGAAGGTTCAGAGCGCACACCTCGAAGACACCCCCCAACGTATCGCGCTCACGGCGCGCGCGATCGATGCGAGCCACCATGCGCTCTTCCGCCTCCGCGCTGGCCGCCCGAACGGACGACTGTTCGACTCTCTCACGGATCCGCTCGTCGGCCACATCGCATGACTCCGTCCATTCATCGCCGATTTCCAGCACCTGGCTCGCAATCACAACACCGAACCGAAAGAGCAGCTGCCTGGCCAGCCCGCCCGCCGCAACCCGCATGGCGGTCTCACGCGCGCTCGCGCGTTCCAGCACCGTCCGCATGTCGTCAAGTCGATATTTGATGGACCCCGCTAAGTCAGCATGACCGGGCCGGGGTACGGAAAGCACAGGCTTCTCACGCTTCTCCTGATTTGCCCAATCGCGGTTCTCGATACGCATCGCAATTGGGGCTCCCGTCGTCCGAGACTCGTGGACCCCACCCAGGAATTGGACGGTGTCGTGCTCGATGCGTTGGCGCCCACTTCTCCCATGTCCGCCCTGCCGGCGCTGGAGATCAAAATTGATGCCGTCCACGTCGATCTCGAGGCCGGCCGGCATGCCGTCGAGAATCCCGGACAGTGCTGGCCCATGCGACTCTCCCGCCGTCATGAAACGGAGCATGTCTCGACCTTTCGGAGCTCTCGGACGCACGCGTCTCGCATGATTTGCAGGTCCGGCTTTACGCTCGTCCAGAGTCGAAATGCGGCGGCGCCCTGCCCGACCAACATCTCCAGCCCGTCCGAACACACACAACCCGCTCGGCGCGCGCGAGCCAGAAGCGGAGTTTCCCGTCCATAGACGAGATCAAGGACGGCGGTCTGAGGCTGCAGGTAGGCGTCCTGGGGAACGGGGCAGGCGTGTCCCAAAGGCTCCATTCCGAGAGGAGTCGCATTGACCAGCAGGGAGCAGTCCGGCCGAGCGAGCAAGGCAGTCAAATCTCGGCGCGGCAGGGCCCGGCACCTAGCGCCGCCCAGAAGGGCCACGGCGGCCGCTCTTGCGGGATCGCGTGACACCAGACAGATATGGCGGAAACGAGGACGCAAGATCTCGAGTGCCGCTCGCGCCGCGCCACCGGATCCGAGGACGATAGCAAGGCCGGTGTTAGCCGGCAATTCAAGAGACGCGAGCGCCGCCATGAAGCCGTCGACATCGGTGTTGTGTCCGACCAAGCGTCCCCAGGACGACACCACGGTGTTGACCACGGATAGGCGACGAGCCGCGGGCGCCAGCTCGTCCATGAGGCCGGTCACCAGCTGCTTGTGTGGGATCGTCACGTTCAAGCCGCGATACACCCCCGATCGCACGTCGTCAAGCACGCCTTCCACGTCGTCTGCCTCCACACGAACGCAGTCGTAGCGCGCGTCAATGCCCGTGGCCCGGAAGGCGGCGCCCTGCATGACCGGCGACAGACTATGGGCGATGGGATTGCCGATGACTGCGTATCGATCAGTGGACATAGAGGACTCCTCCACACTCGCGGAATACGTCTACAAACTGTGGGAATGATACGCTCGCCGCCTCCGCTCCCTCGATCGTGACCTTGCCCGTCGCCACACTGCCGGCGATCGCCAGCATCATCGCCAAACGGTGATCACCGTAGCTGGTCACGGTGCCACCGTGGAGAGGCGCGGGACCCGTGACGACAAACCCGTCGTCAACCTCCTGAATATTCGCTCCCAATGCTGTGAGAGAGTCACTCACCGCCCGTATACGGTCGCACTCTTTGAATCGGAGCTCTCGCGCGCCACGAATGAACGAGACGCCCCGCGCCTGGGTCGCAAGCAGAGCGAGAAGCGGGATTTCGTCCAGTAGTAGCGGGACCTCTGACGGTTGGACCGTCATGGCGGACAGTGAATCGCTCGCGACGGTGACATCCGCCACGGGCTCTCCCATGATTTCCCTTTCCTCGGCCACGTGAACGCCGGCGCCCATCTCTTCCAGAGCACGTAAGAAACCCGTACGCGTCGGATTCACTCCGCAGCTCATCGCCGTGAGGCTTCCGCCCGTCAGGACCGCCGCGGCAAAGAAAAAGGCGGCGGTAGACAGGTCTCCGGGCGCTGCAACGTCAAACGGACGCGGTCTCTGGCCGCCCTCCAGTCTGATGGAACCATCCTCCTCGACTAGCTCGATGCCCGTAGCCGCAAACATTCGCTCCGTGTGATCGCGCGTCCGAAAACACTCAACGACCGCGGTCGAGCCGCCGGCGTAAAGACCCGCGAGCAGTATGCACGACTTGACCTGAGCACTTGCCACCGGCATGACGTAGCGGATAGGACGCAGAGAGCCTCCGCTGATTGTCAAAGGCGCTCTGCCGCCGGCGCTCCGGATTGAGGCTCCCATGAGCTCCAAAGGCTCGATGACTCTGCGCATCGGTCTCCGGCGCAGAGACGCGTCACCCGTGATCGAGGTTGTAAAAGGTTGTCCGGCAAGTATTCCTGCCAGCAGCCGCAGCGTGGTCCCGGAGTTACCGGCGTCGAGAGGCGAAGAGGACGCGAAATATCGGCCCGTGGAGTCGACGGCCGCCTGCGTGCCTTGAAGGACAATGGGCACCCCTAAATCCCGAAGGCACCGAGCCGTAGATTGCACGTCCTCTCCCTCCGGCAGGTTTTCAATCACAGTTTTCCCGACGGCAATTGACCCCAGCATCAGTGCCCTGTGCGCGATGGATTTGTCACCCGGCAGGGTGACGGTGCCGTCGATGGTCGACGGTTGCACGTGCCACTTCACGCCGGGCTCTCCATCCGCTCCGCCGCGGCGCGATCTTTGCCTTCCGTCAAGATACGGGCGATCTCCTCGCCGGCGCGCCGCTCGATGGCGTCCGCCAGACGATTGAGATGGGCCAGACATCGTCTCAAAGCCTCCGACACGCGATCATCGTTGGCGATGAGAATATCGCGCCACACCTCGGGGTCGCTCGAGGCAAGGCGAGTCATGTCATGCAGTCCGCTGCCACTCAATCGACCGTCGCCCGGCTCGAGGGTCAACCCTAATGCGGTTGAAAGGAGTTGAGGCAGATGGCTCGTGCGCGCCAGCACTTCGTCGTGCAGTTCCGCGTCGGTGACAAGCGGTCGGGCCCCGACCATCTCGGCAAGCTCTCGCGCCGCTGCCAACGCCGTACTGGAGGTCCGAGATGTGGGCACCAGTACAAAAGGCTTGTCTCGGAACAGATCTATGTCCGCGGACGCCGGTCCTCCGGTTTCGCGTCCGGCGATGGGGTGTCCTCCTACGGTTCGGCGGGCGCCGGGCAGCCCTTCCATGGACTCCAGCACGGGACGCTTGACGCTTCCGACATCGACGATGAGGCTGCCGGGTGCGGCCAACGTGTCGACAGCAGGAAGAGAGTGGATTATGGCGGCAATAGGCATGGCGAGCACCACGGCATCGACCGCCTCGACAGCGTCCTCCAGCGACGCGCGCGCCTCATCGATCATGCCGCGAGCGGTGGCGATCTCCAGACGTTCCGGTGCGAGGTCAAAGGCCTGAACGCGCGCGCCGGAGCGGCGTGCCGCGCCGGCGATCGACGCACCGATCAATCCGGTGCCGATGACGCCCAGGCGGCGAAGTGTCACAGAGTTCGTCCCACCGCCGGAGCCAGGATGCTCAGCTCGTCCATCAGCGTGCCGAAGCGATCCAGCCGGAGGGATTGAGGCCCGTCCGACAGGGCTTCGCTCGGGCGCGGGTGCACTTCGACCATGAGACCGTCCGCGCCGGCCGCAATTGCGGCCTTGGCAACGGGCGCTACGAACATCCACTTTCCGGTTGCGTGACTGGGGTCCACGATCACCGGCAGGTGCGTCAGGTGCTTGAGCACGGGAATCGCGCTGATGTCGAGCGTGAATCGGGTCGAGTTTTCGAACGTCCTGATTCCGCGTTCACACAGAATCACGCGGTTGTTGTTGTTTGCGAGGATGTACTCCGCAGACATCAGAAGCTCTTCGACCGTCGCGCTCATCCCACGCTTGAGAAGGACGGGATGGCCGGAACGCCCGATTTCCTGCAGAAGGCTGAAGTTCTGCATGTTTCTCGCGCCGACCTGAAGGATATCTACGTGCGAAGCCACCACATCGACGTCATCCGGGGTCAAAACCTCGGTGATGACGACCAGCCCTAGATCGCGACGCAAGCGATCCATCATCTCGAGGGCGGCACGGCCGAGCCCCTGAAAGCTGTACGGCGATGTGCGCGGCTTGAACGCGCCGGCACGCAGGGCCCGAGCGCCGGAGGCTTGAATCGCAACGGCCGTCTCCCGCAGCTGTTCCTCGCTCTCCACGGCGCAAGGACCGGCAATGACAGCGAGGCGACGGGCTCCGAAGGAGACGCCGTCCACCCCGACTATCGTGTCTCTGGGCTTGAAGTCGCGACTGCCAAGTTTGTATGGCTTCCCGATAGGGACCATGTGGTCGACGCCCGGCAAGAATTCGAGCCTCTCGAGCTGTTCCGGCGCGCTGTGTCCGATGATCCCGATGATGGTCGTTTCCTCACCCTCCGAGACGTGTGGCCGGTAGCCCATATCGCGGATACATGCGACGACGCCCTCGATCTGCTCTTGACGAGCGCTGTGTTGCATGACGACAATCATGTCCTTCTCCTCCTGAGCTACTGCCAACATGTCTACCCTCTCGGCGGTAAAAGAAAGACCGGAGGCGAAACGCCTCCGGTCTCTGGGGCACAGGGATGCGGGCGGTTCCAGTTACAGAACCGTCACCATGTGCCCCGTATTAAACCAGTAGTAGTGGCCAACCACGGCCACATCGAACCCGATCATGGATTCCTCACTGTCTGCTCTTGAGCCCACTATAGGAAAGTTCTCGGGGCATGTCAAATTGACTGGCGGGCGCGCGGCCAGAGGACAGGCATGGAGTACCCCATGCACGGCACGAAGGTCGTCGGATGCATTGGTAGACCTGGTACAGAATTAGATATACTACAGCCGTGAATTTCGCATTTGAGGTTGGCCGCCGGGAACGGAAGCGCCAGGCGGTACACGAAAACCTTCTCGAGGCGGGACGCGAGCTGTTCCGGACCCAGGGAATCGGGCGCACAACGGTCGACGATATTGCGCACGCCGTTGACGTAGCCCGGCAAACATTTTTCAACCATTTTCCCTACAAGGAGGCTCTGGCCCTCGAACTCGGGGCAGGCAGAGTTCAAACGGTTGCCGACGGCGCTAGGGCTTTGCTTGAAGCCGGCACACCCGCCCTCGATGTCCTGCAGCAGATCGGCGCGTGGATGCTCGACATGGCGTGCGATCAGGGCGAGCTTGCCGTTGTCGTGGCCCGTGAATTGCTGCATCCGGAAGCGGATCGAGCAACCAGCGCGGAGCGGCAGATGCCGCTGCAAGGTTTGTTCGAAGCGATTTTGCAACAGGCCCGAGAAGAGGGAGCGGTTCGCGATGACTTGTCCCTGCAGGTGGTTGCTACCGGACTCAGCGGCGTGGTGACGGGCATGTTTGCGCGTGTCTTGCGAGCAAAGCGGGAGGATCTGCAAACGGAACTGGCGATTTGCTTTGACATGGTGTTCAATGGAATTACAGATAGGAGAAGATAACAATGCTTTCTTGGACGAACGCACGACGTATGGGACATCGACTGCTCAGCGCCACGCTGCGCTGCCGGCAGTGCAGCCGCCCCGCCGGCGATTTGGTCGGCTTTGCCGACCGTGACCTGGGCGAGGCGCGCTTTTTACCGCTCGACACGGGCTTTATGCCTCACGACCTGAGTGGAGAGTTGCGCTGTGGTCGTTGCTCCGGACAGCTCTACCTCGATGATATTGAGCCCCTGGGCCGCAATGTCCCCCTCGAGGAAGCCGGCGGCATTCCCTTTGCACGTGTGGCCGCGGGTGAATGCGAAATCGCGGACACGTCGGCAGCCTGAGCGCGTCCGCGGGTTTTCCGGCAAATCTCTTCGGTCATGGCGCGAGCTTGACCCCCATCTCTGGTAACCAGTCCAGCGTCAGCGCGGCGCTCCAGCTAAAGCTGTTGGTTCCAAACCCTTCACCCGTTTGCGGATGGTAATACTCCCGGAAACCTTCTCGTGAGACCATATCCAGCGTTCGTGAGCGGATGATCTGGGCAAGATCGGGCCGGCCGTAGGTATCCAGTCCCTGCGAGACCATCCAGTTGGTGTTGACCCACGTTGGCCCGAGCCAGTAGTTCTCGGGGTTGTAATACGGCGACGCCACCGACGTGGTTGGCACCGGGTAACCATCGGGCCAGAATCGGTCGGGGGTGAGCCACGAGTCGATCATGGGGTAGGCCCTCTCTTCCGTCGCGACGCCTCCCCAGAGGGTGTGCAGACCAGCGATCGTATCGTCCCGAAGAAGACGATTCGACACTCGATCGTAGCTGTAGTACGTTCGCCGCTCCGGATCCCAGAGCTTGTCGTTGATGGCCTGCCTCGTCCGCCGGTTCCAGCCCTCGATCTCGCTCGAGTCCTCTTCGACGAGCGCAGCGATCGCCGCCAGGTCGTCGTTCGCGCGGCAGAGAATCGAGTTGAACAGCACGTCTTCGACGGCGAGAGGCGCAATCTTCAGATACGCCGCCTGGTCCCAGCTCACGGCACGCATCTGCTCCAGCAAGAACACAAACAGGTCGTAGTCCTTGTTTGTCGGACGATTCTCGGCCGCGACATGCAACAGGTCGAGTCGCTCGTATTTTGGCTTATATGTCATATGGACCCGGCTACCGGCATCGAGATAGGGTGGAGAGTTGTCGAGGCCGGACTCCCAGGGATGGACGACGGCGATCAAGCCGGATTGGTCGGGATCCCTGTCACGATAGAGGAAGCGGTGGTAGCTCAAGATCTTCGGAAAGACGTCGTCCAGAAAAGCCGTGCCGTTTCCCTCGTCGGAGAATCGTTCAAAGACACGGCGTGCGGCCGTCGCCAGAACGGGGGGTTGCGTGATGCCGGAGGTCTCGACGTCTTGCGGCGCGTCCGGTGAGCGGTGACATTGCCACACGTCGGGACCGGGGAAATAACCGGAGCCCTCCGGACTGAAGACAATCTGCGGAACCAGTCCATTGGCCCATTGGCCTCGTAGGAGTGACAGAATCTCGACCGCCGCCCGAGCGGGATCGTACCGAGAGATGCCGATGGCAATGAAGCACGAATCCCAGTTCCACTGATGTGGGTAGAGGCTGGGAGCGGGCTTTGTAGATGTGCCCAGGTCGTTTTCCTTGAGCACATTTCTAGCCCTCTCTGCTAGCTGCGTCAAGTCGCCCATCGCCATCGCGCGAATCCTCCCGGAAGTCGCGAGTACTCGCGGGTCTGACTGTCATGGCCAAAGACACCCGCAGTGTTATACATCCGTAGTGTTATACATGCGCAGTGTTATACATCCGCAGTCTTATACATCCGTAGCGTTGGCCTTCAGGCCGCCTTCAGGCCAACTCTCGCGCCGGCGTCCGGCCGAGAGAAGCATCCCGGGCAAACTGCAGGCCCCTCGCGGTCGGCAGTGAATCCACGGTTGCCAGGTGCCGCGGCGGCTCCTGCTCTCGCAGCACGGCATGGATGTGCTGAATCGCCGCGGTGAAGGACGGTTCCGGTCCCGAAGGGTGTTCGACCGAGGTCTCGCCGCCGCACAAGATCTCGAGCGCGTCATCCGGAGAGGGATGGAAGGGGTTGGACAGGCGCACTTCCCCTTCGCTGCAAATAATCCGGCAGAAGGTGTCCTGCTCTCTGCTCATACCACAAGAGAAGATGAGAGTGGATGCGTCGACGAAATCCAGGACTCCGGCTATCTCTTCATCAACTCCCTCGGCTGCCCGCTGGGCGAGGGCCGTTCCCCTTGCCGGTGGCCGCCCAAACAGCAGCGTGGCGAGATGGATGCAGTAGCAGCCGACATCGTTCAACGCGCCACCGCCAAGCTCCGGCATCAAGCGAATGTTCGCGCGGCCTTGTAATTGAAAGTGAAAGTTGGACTCGATGGAGAGCAGATCACCGATGTCGCCGCCTGTGACGATCTCGCGAAGGCGGTGGAAATGGCGGCGAAAGGGGAAAACAAAGGCCTCCCAAAGCAAGGCCCGACTCTCGTGTGCGACTCGGAGAACCGTCTCGGTCTCCGCTTCCGACACACACAGCGGCTTCTCGCACAACACGACCTTGTTCGCGTCCATCGCGCGAATTGTCCACTCCGCGTGCAGGGAGTTGGGCAGGGCGACATAGACGGCATCGATCGACGGGTCATCGAGGACCGCGTCGTAACCCTCAACCGCTCGCTCAACCCCCTCGCTCGCCGCAAACGTCTCCGCTCGCCGCAAGTCGCGAGCTCCCACCACCGCCGCCTTCCCATCGCCTGCGGCTCGCAGGGCCGGCAGGAAGGATCCTCGCGCAATACTCGCCGCGCTCAAGATACCCCATCGAATCGATCCGTTGTCGTTCATTGCATCCTCCCACAAAAAAACGACCTCCGGTTGGGGGCCGTTCTCTCATTATGCAGCCGGGTTACCGGCGACGCGCGGGCTGGAAGCACTCTGAGCAATGGACGGGATTGTCACCTCTGTGAACAAACGGGACGGATCCTGGCACCCACGGCCGGCAGGGAATTGCTGGTAGTGTAGTCAACGTCGGGTCAGAGCTGGAAGAACACCCGGAACGGTCTCGAAAGCGCTTGCCGAATGCATTGCAGACGTATCATAACCCACCGTGCGCGGTGTACGAAATCATCGTGCAACGACAACCGGAGGACCGGCTACTGCAATAGTGTTGGGGCCAAAAAAAGCCGTAGCTTTGGCCTTCAGGCCAAGTGTCTGCCTGCCGGTTAGATTGCGAAACGCGGTACCCACACGATTTCAATTGCTGGGTTTGGCCGACCCACGCAACGCTCGCCTTGCCAGCGGGTCGACGTGTCTGTCGACTTTGAGCTTTGTTGCCCGCAGGTACGATTTGAAGTCGCCGGCGGCTCTGCTCAGGGCGTCAAGGAGATTCATATCGGGCCGAACATTGGCCTCCCACCACCACCGTGAGACGACCCACGTCCTATCCTCTAGCCGAGAGTCGATTCTGCCGATGAAGCGGCCGTCGTACAGGACCGGCAGGACGTAGTATCCCCACTGACGCTTGGCGGCCGGTTTGTACACCTCCCAGGAATACTTGAAGTCGTACAGCTGCTCGATCGCTTTGCGATCCCACATCATGCTGTCTAGTGGTGCCAGGATGATGGCCCGAGGCTCGATCGCGGGCCGGTCGAGCAGCTCGATCTCCGACGCCGGCACGTGATACAGGCTCATGCCACTCCCCACCCGAATAGGTGTGAGATCACCCTCTTCCACAAGTTGTTCGATGGATCCGAGACGCGTGGCCGCTTCCCCGCACGCGCTCCATATGGCGGGTTCGGCTGATCGGCGTAGCAGACCGACCGCACGGTGGCGCTGCAGGACGATCCAGCGGTGGAACTCGTCGAGAGATGGCTCCGCGCTCTCCAAATACGGGGCCGGAATCACGCGTTCCGGCCGGTCGTAGTAGTGACGCGTCCCCTGACGATGATGTGTGACGACGACACCCCGCAACCACAGCGCACGCAGAATCCGCTTGATTCGCGTCGGACCGTACCAGGAGTGACCCTCGCCGGCGCGCGAGCGGTCCTCGAACTCGAGGGAAGACAGCGGCCCGCGCGCGTCGATTTCGCCCAGCGCCGCCTGGACCGCCTCTGGATGGGCATCCAGAACTTCCCGGTCGTGCCATCCGTGATACGACGTTCGAATGGGAGCCCGCTTGGCCCAATGAGCCGAAGGAACTAGGCACGCCTGCTTATCCCAGGCATCGTACAGAAGCCTCTCCTGATAGGCGGTTTGGTGCCAATCGTCCACGCGGTAGTCGGGCACACGCGCCTGGAGCACGAGGTCGGGGTTGCATCCCAGAGGCTTCAGCGGGTCGTACTGAATCGTCCCCAGGCGATCGATCACGCCGGCGACGTCGGTCGGCGTGAAGTGGTATCGCTCGAGAAAGCGGCGAGCCTCTTCAGGAGAGATAGAGAGCGTCACGCGACATGATACGTACGCGCCGTGGGGCTGATGGGGTGACCAAAGTCTCCGATCACCCAGCCCGCACATTTTGTCTGCGCAGCAGCGAGTTCTCGGTACGTTATGGCATCAGCGCCGTTCTCGAGTCCGCACACCGACGGCGGTTATCTAATTGGTGGCCACCACCTCGATGGCATTGATCTCCGGGTTGTTCACGACCGTGGTAAAGGCGATGGGAAGGGTGCCGGAGGTCACCTTGACCGTCACACTCTTGGTCATGGCATTGAACTTTCCACCAGCTTGTGCATAGACATCAAGTCCGTTGATCGTGACACCGTTGACGCTGACATTGAAGATGCGCTGTCCCGCCCCTGTGATGACCTTGCTCGTCTCAGCGAAATGCAGATAGACAACGTAGTTGCCATTCGGAACGGCGGTGGAAAACGAGCTCATGCCGTGATGCTCCGTCTGGTAGAGCGCGGGGTCGGTCGTGTTGGCGATGCTGATCGCGCCTCGGTTGACCTTGGTTCCACCAACAAAACCGCTGTCGGCGCCCCAGATGTCCC
>QHBP01000004.1 GCA_003244175.1 Chloroflexota bacterium
ACGCCGGCGGAAGCATCTCATGTATCTGGCCTGCCGCCCGGGTGGCCAGTGCGTCGCTGAACGTGCTGGCGCCACGCGCCCAAAGGGCCTCCAGGCAATGACTAAGGGCGTCAAGCGCGGCGTACAGCATTGGCTCCCTCGGCAGCGAGCGCAGAAAGTCGCCGTCTAACAACGCGATACGCGGGGCGTAGTGCCGCGCCTGAAATACCACGGCGGCAGGCCGCGCCGGGTCCTGAAGCACGAAGACACTCGAGACCTCGCTTCCCGAGCCAGCCGTTGTTGGGATCGCCAGCACCGGCGCCGCGCGAATTCGCGCCCGGTCCCGGCCCGCCAGTGTCGCGAGTGGAACGTGGTTGGCAAGGCCTGCTGCTACCGCTTTACCGACTGCCAGGCCACTGCCACCCCCGACCGCCACCACTCCATCGGCTTCGGCGCCGCGGGCAACGCATGCGGCCTTCTCGGCAGCCTCGATCGTGGGCTCGGGCGCAACCGAAATCGGAGCCGCCGCCAGCGCGCCCCCGAGCTGTTCCAGCACGCCATCGAGCAGGCCAGTCCGCAGGAGACCCTGATCGCATACCAACGCTGGCTTGCTGATCTCGAGTGCAGCTACGTTGGCGTGCAACGTTTCGATGACGCCCAATCCAGCGAGAATCTCCGTTCCGACCGAGAATCGCCTTAGCTCCCGCACGGACTTCCCTGCTTACGCCGAGTTCATCGGTTCAGGCCCAGGCGTCCGATGCCAATCAGCCCCTGATCCCGGAACTCAACCTGCAGTTCCTAGCGACGCGTCCTAGAAAGCGGTGCCGTCGCATCCTCATGGCCAAAGAACAGCAGCCGCGAGTTCTTCTCAAGTACGCGCGCGACGAGCTCCGGGCTCAGACCCGACACTTGCACCTTGCGGATCTCGACGCCAACCTCGTGAAACGGCGCGTCGGAGCCATAGAGCACCTTGGTCGCTCCCGCGCGCTCGACAGCCTCTGCGATCTTTGTGTGCATCGGCATCCCGGATGTCTCGAGGTATACATTCGTGTTGCGCTCTGCTACGTCGATCGCGCCATTGATGTAAACGATGTTCCCGTGTCCCATGTGGCCAAGAATAATTTTGGCCTCCGGGAACGATACGGCCAGCTCCTCGATGCTCCATGGCAACGTAAAGATCGGATGGCCGCAGTGGATCAGGACGGGTAGGCCACGGGCGACAACTTGCTCGATCAGCGGGTGGAGGGCTGGGTCGTTGGGATGGAAGGCGTCGAGCAACGGGTGCAGCTTGACGCCAAGGAACTTTGGGTGCTCAAACAGTTCGACCGCCTCTTCGACGAACCCCGCCTTGTGCGGGTTACACCAAACCAGGCCGTAGGCGCCGTCGATCGCCTCGACCACGTCGCGAACGTACCGGTTATCGGGATGGAAAACCATCCCAGCCTCAATCCCGTAGTGACGGAACGTCTCAGCCAGCCCATCGGCGTCCATGCACACATTGAATAATGGAAACTCGCCGACATGCATGTGTGCGTCGACCACGCTTGCAGGGGCAATTCCGGTGACTGACGGCAGCGCTGAGCGCTTAACGTTCATTCGGTAGCCTCTTCTCTTAGTCTGCTGGAGGACACGATAGCGCTCGTTGCTCGTTAGCCCATCGTAGTGATGCCCGGCGCAGTGTTTCCCGAGGCAAGAACGTTCGTCAACTGCGTCGCGGCGCCCGATCGTCGGGCCTGCCACCGATACAGAAGGCCCGAGGCGGCGAGCATCACAAGCGTGAAAGCGAGCATCATCGCCGCGATTGCGTACACGTCCGGACGCGCGCCTAGGCGAACGGTCCCGAACAGATACACCGGCACAGTACTTACTGTCGGAGTGGTCAAAAAGAGTGAAATAACTAGGTCGTCAAACGAGAACGTGAAGGCGAGGATTGCGCCAGCGAGCATCGCTGGGCGAAGCTGCGGGAACGTCACGTCCCAGAACGTACGCCACGGACCAGCGCCGAGATCGGCCGCCGCGTCCTCGGTCGCGCGATCCAGCGCCACGACGCGGGATCGGACGATGATTGCCACCACCGCGACCGTAAAAGGCGAGTGCCCGGCAACCAGGGGCCATAGACCCAGGCCAATCCCGGCTTTGGAGTAGAACAGGAGCAGGGAGATGCCCAATACGATCTCCGGCACGATCAGCAGGAGATAGACGAGCGCTTCGAGGGCCAGCGGCACGAAACGTCCGCGCCGCCGTCCGAGTGCGAACCCGGTGATTGTGCCCAACGCGGTGGATAGCACCGCCGTCGCCAGCGCGACCCTGAGACTCACGCCGGCGACATGTCGGAGCGCGCCATTCGCCCACGCGTCGGGATACCAGTGCGTCGTGAACCCAGTGAACGACGATGTCTGCTTGCCGAGCACGCCCCGGTTAAACGAGTACAGCACGGCCGTGACGATCGGGGCGAACAAGAAGGCGAACACCGCGATCGTCCAGAGACAAAGCGTTCCGTCGACCCACGATCGCCGCCGTATCAATCTCACTGTGGCACCGCCTGGAAGCCGCCAGCAATTCGCGTCAAACCAAACACAAAAAGTCCAAGCACCACCAGCACGAGTACGGCCATAGCCGACCCGAGGGCATAGTTCTGCGCTTGCAGGTACTGACTGGCGATCAAACCACCCATCAGGACGCCCTTGTCACCTCCGAGCAAAGCTGGGATCACATACTCGCCGGTCATCGGTACGAACGTCAGCAGCACCCCGGCGGCGACGCCTGGTTTCGCGAGCGGAAGCGTTACCCGAAAGAAGGTCCGCATGCGACCGGCACCCAGGTCCTTGCGGNNCTTGCTCGCTTCACCAACTTCGGTAGGGACGCGCTCGAATGCGACGAATAGCGGCATCGTCATCAGCGGGAGGTAACCGTAAACGACGCCGATGAAGACGGCGGTGGGGGTATCGAGGACGTTCAGCGGCCCGCTGTGGAGGTTTAGGAAGTTGAGCGCTCCGCCTACGGGACCGTTAGCGGCTAGCAGAGTTTGCCACGCGAGCGTGCGGATCAAGAAGCTCGTCCAGAAGGGGACCAACAGTAGGGCGATGAGCAGGCCGCGATATCGGTGCACCTTCCGCGCCAAAAAGTACGCGATAGGAGTCGCTACGGCGAAGCACAGCAGCGTACCCGTGGCGGCGAACTCGAGGGTGCGCAGAAATATGTGGAGATAGAAGCCGGAGAGCGCCTGGCGGAAGTTCTCGAAGGTAAAGCCGACCTGGACCCCGCCGTACGTGGCGTGCGCGAAGGCGTAAACGATCGTAAACGCCAACGGGACGACAAAGAGCACGGTCAGCCAAACGAGTGGCGACAAGGCCAGTAGGCCGCGAGCGCCACGGCTGGCGGTCGCGGTCGCACGGGATCCGACCGTTGGGCTGCGCGCCCGAAGCGTCGTCGGGCCCATCGTCGTCAGGCAGCAGCGGCCTGAATCTCGTTGTATAGGTTTTCCACCAAACCCTGGACGCTGGGATGAATGACGTGAGGAGTCAAACGAGCAAAGTCCGCCGGTTTGATGAAGATCGCATCTCGCAGCGGAACGTTCTTCGGGAGCTTCGGCTCCAGATTTGGCAGCGCGGTCGGGTACCCGATGTACACACATTCCTTCACCTGCTGGTCGGGCTGAAGCATGAAGTCGATAAAAGAGTAAGCCTGATTGACGTCGGGGGCCTTGGCGACGATGCAGTAGTTGTCGACGAACAGCTCGCTCGCCGGCTGCGGGATCACGAACTTCAGGCTGCGCTTTTGCTCCATCATCGTCCGTGCAGTTCCTTGCGTCACGACCGCCATCACGACCGAGCCGTTGGTGACACCTGTCACGTCGAACTCGTTAAAGGCCTTTATGTGCTTCGCGAACGCCTTCATCACGTCAGCCGCCTGGCGCAGCTCGCTCTCGCTGTCGGTGTTCCAGTCTTTGCCGGCGGCCCAGAGCGCGATGCCTAGGTTCTCGTCTGGCACGTCGGGAACTTCTACCTTGCCACTGATGCCAGGCGCAGCGCCCGCATCGAGGAAATCCTGCCAGCTCGCGATTGGGTGCTTGGTTGCGGCCGGATCGTAGATCACGCCAATCGTTCCGTAGTCCTTGGGAATCGAGTAGTCGTTGTGCGGGTCGAACGACTTTGCGAGCAACGCCGAATCCACGTACTTCAATGGAATCCGGCTCTTGTCGAGCTTCTGAAGCAGGCCTCGCTGCGCCATCACCGGCACGAAGTCACTCGATGGCACAACGATGTCGAAGCTGTCGCCACCGGCGGTGTTCAGCTTTGCAAACGCCGCATC
>QHBP01000117.1 GCA_003244175.1 Chloroflexota bacterium
ATCTTGACCTGTAGCATCGGGAATTCCGCTTTCAAATCCCGACCCCGTTTCTGTGCCGCTGCAAGACTGGGAAACACCATCTTCATTCGTCCGTCTACTTCCAAGCCAAACCCCTCGTTTACGACAAGGTCGGCGCGAGTGACGTTCCGAGGCTGCATCTCCTCGGGGATTGTCAGAGGTTTTTTCATGGCTCCTCCTGCGAGTCGGGCAGTTGCGCGAGATCGGATCGAGCGCCGGAAACAGGGACTCGACTGCGGTCTCGCGCTCCGCGGGGCGAAAAGCGGCTCATGGTCCTCTGGCGGGATCGGTGTGAAAGCCGACACCGACCGCGCCTTTGCGAACCGGGTAGTTGCGCGAGATCGGATCGAGCACCGGAAACAGAGACTCGACCGCCGTCTCGCGCTCCATAGCCGGAACCACGAAGCGCTCTTCGAAGGTGGGCAGCGAGGTGAGCCGCCAGATCGCCTCCACCTCGGCCGGAGTAGTCTTGCCGGCGGCGAGCGCCCGTTCCACCTCTTCCGCAGGTATATCCTTGACCTTCTTCGAGCGCATGTAGACGCGCACCGCGACCAGCTTGCGATAGACGTCGCGGATGATCTCTTCATTGCCCCCCGACAACAGGCTCGCCATATAGCGCAGCGGTATGCGCGATCTTTCGAGCGAGCTCATCAACGGCCCCAATCTTGCCTCGGAGGCCACGTTGTCGTACACGCCGTTTTCCACTTTGGCGAGCACCGGGCCCAGCGGCGGCACGTAGAACAGCATGGGCAGCGTGCGGAACTCCGGATGGAGCGGCAGCGCGAGGCCCCACATCTTGACGAACTGGTAGACCGGCGACTTTTGCGCCGCCTCGATCTTCGAATCGGGAACCCCGCTCGCCTTGGCGGCCGCGATTATCGCCGGGTCGAAGGGGTCCTTGATGCAGTTGCGCTGCGCCTGCACCAGCTGGTCTTGCGGCGCCATGGCCGCCTGCTCGATCTCATCGGCGTCGTAGAGCACCAGGCCGATATAGCGGATACGGCCCACGCATGAGTGGAAGCACGCCGGAGGCTGCCCGCTTTCGAGGCGCGGATAGCACAGAATGCACTTCTCGGCCTTACCGGTCGACCAGTTGAAGTAAGTTTTCTTGTAGGGGCAGCCCGAGACGCACATCCGCCAAGCCCGGCATCGATCCTGGCTGACCAGCACCACGCCGTCCTCGCCGCGCTTATAGATCGCCCCCTGCGGGCAGGCCGCCACGCAGCCCGGATTGAGACAATGGTTGCAGATACGGGGCAGGTAGAAGAAGACGGTACTGTTGATCTCGTTTATCTGGCGCATTTCCTCCTCGGTGGCGCCGTCGAAATTCGGATCGTTGTTGGCGTAGACCTGCGAGCCGCCGAGGTCGTCGTCCCAGTTCGGGCCCGCCTCGATGGTGTCCATGTACTTGCCGGTAACCATCGAGATGGCGCGCGCGGTAGGCTGGCTGTCGCTTTCAGGCGCGTTGAACAGGTTCTGGTAGTCGTAGGTCCAGGGTTCGAAATAGTCGTCGAGCGTGGGCAGATAGGGGTTATAGAAGATGTTGCTCAGCGTTCCCCATTTGCCCTGCAGCCGCAGCCGCAGGCTCTTCTGCTTCTTGCCATCGACCACCCAGCCGCCGCGGTATTTGTTCTGGTCCTCCCAACGTGTCGGGTATCCCGTGCCCGGCTTGGTCTCCACGTTGTTCCAGTACATGTACTCGGTGCCCTTGCGGTCCGTCCAGATGTTCTTGCACGCGATGGTGCAGGTGTGGCAGCCGATGCATTTATCCAGGTGAAAGACCATCGAAACTTGAGATCGGATGTCCATGTCTAGTTCTCCTTCGTTCCTCTGGCTTAATTCTTAAGGCGTCGCGGTCACGTTCTCCACGGCGGTCGTCCCCGCTATGCGTGCGAGAAAACACATCCCCGCTTCAAATTGGTCCGCCACCAAACGTCTTTACGGGCACCCGCTGCTGCAACGCCTTTGCGCTCGCCCGCCTCGTGCCATCCCGATAGATAGCGCTCAATTCGCCGGCTTAACGGCCGACTAAACAGGCGCCTTGACCCCAATCTTCTCTGGATTCTGAGTCGAAGGCGCTTTCGGCAGCGTCACCGCCGGCACGCTCTGCTTGAAGCTAGCCTCGATCTCCTCGGCATCGACACCTGCAGGCAACGCGGCCTTCAGAATCGGATGCTGCTTGGGAGCCGTCAAATTGCGGAACGACTGCACCAAGGTCTGCCACAACATCACCGTACCCAGGTTCGGCATCAGGAGCGACGCCATTCCCGCCTTGACCGAAACCCGGTTCAAGGTGACGCGCGAGCCGGACGAGCGGGCAACGAATTCAGTTTCAACATGTTCGGAGTGCTGTGTCGCAACCGGCAATTGCAGCACCGTCGCGGTCTGGCCAGCGACCAGCCGTGTGATCTTCAGAACTTGTCCATCTGGGAATTCCAACGCATCGTGCTGAACGTGCGGATCATTCACATCGATCTGCCGAAAGCTTGCGACCTTGTGATTCACACGGGCCTTGCCCAAAAAGCTGAAGGCGCGATCGTACCGGACATCGTCGTCGAAGGCCAGTTCCGTTCCGGGCAGCAGGCAGACCGCCACGTCGGGTGGACTGTCATGAATTACGAGCTTGGCACCGAGCTCGCCGACGGCGGCAAAGCCACGAGTGCTGGATCTCGCAAGTTCCGTTGTTACCAGCTTGTCCGCGACCCTGGCAGGCCGCGAGGAGAGGTGGTGCAGACTGTAGTCGCACATGGAGGGCTCCTCTAGTTCGGACTAGGCATTCCCTACATCAGAATCAATAGCCGCGATGCGCCTCGTTCCGCCAATTTTCTCACTTACGATAGGCGGTTGCGTGCATTGACCCAATCATGCTTTTGGCATGCATGAAATCTACCACGGCATCGGCGTTCGCGTCAACTCCATTTGCAACGAGAGTGGCGTACCCGACGAGCCGGCCTTAAGGACCGCAGGTGCAGACTGGGC
>QHBP01000197.1 GCA_003244175.1 Chloroflexota bacterium
CGCGCGCTTCGGGCTGCCATTCAGCCGGAACTGCTTGCGGACCGACGCCTCTACGGGGCTGCGGCTCGTCTGCTCGGCCAGCGCCATCTCGACGCGGATGGGTCCGCTCCTCGTCTCCGCGTCGCCCTCCAGGCGAGCGTACCGCTGCCCATCTCCGTCGTCGATATCCCGGGCGATCAGCTCCCGGTCGGTGCGGGTTCGAAAAGACTTGGTGGTGGCGAGCACGTAGATCGCCTCCAGCAGATTCGTCTTGCCTACCGCATTGCCCCCATGCACGAGGGAGACACCCGCTGAGAGGCGCAGGTCGAGGTTGTCGTAGGTTCGAAAGTGTCGAAGTCTGAGGCGTTTGAGTAGCAACCGAGGTCCATCCTTAGTAGCGCCATTGTATCAGCGGAGTACGCAAAGAACGTGATATGTCAAGGAGTGTGAATGTCGTCGTTGCATTGCTGTGCCTCCGAATTCCCCGGGGAAGCGGGTCGCCAGGCAGGCGTATCTACCGGCTTCAGTGCGACCTCCTCCGGAAATACCGGAGGTACCCGTCCACCGACATGAAATATGGGGTGGCCAGCTCCAGCCGCTCCGCAGCCGAGTTGTCCGCCCCGCTTTCCCGAATCTCCTCTGACCCAAAGGCGGCGAGATCCTCGATCAGCTGGTCACGGTCGTGGCCATCCTCGATGTTGGCCTTCAACACATATCCCCAGGCCTTGAGGCGCACGAGCAGCTGAGAGAAGTGCGTCTCGATGTCCGTGAAGGTTCCGAAGTGCGTGAGGTGTAGGGTCTCCGGTTGCAGGGCTCTGATGCGCTCGACGCTGTCCGACCAGAGATCGAGATCGAGATCCGGTGGTGGCGTGGGTGGCCGGACATAGTCGAGGCCCTGCAGCCTCACCCCCGCCACATCTCCCGTGAAGATGGCATGGCGTCGGGCATCGTGATACGCAATGTGGTGAGATGCGTGGCCAGGCGTGTATATGGCGTCGAGTGCGTTGTCTCCCACAACCACGGTGTCACCGTCGGTCAACGGATGCACGCGTGCGTCCGGAACCGGCTCGAAAGCGCCCCACAGCGAGTCCATTTGCTCGCCATAAATGCGTCTGGCACTGACCAGCAGGCGCTCCGGGTCGATCATGTGCGGAGCACCGATTTCATGAACGTAGAGATGGGCCTGAGGAAATCGGCGTATAAGGGTACCGGCGGCCCCCGCGTGGTCGAGATGGATGTGCGTGACCAAGATCTTGGAGATGCTCGTGGGGTCGACGTCGAGAAGCGCCAAACCGTGTAGCAGGGCATCGAGGGTGGACGTGGGCCCGGTCTCGATCAAAGCCCGCTCGCCCGCGTCCTCGAAGAGATACGCGGCGATGACGCCCGGTTGTGCCTGAAATTGAAGATCGATGCGATGCAGGCCGCGGTCAAGCTCGAGTGGGACCGTCATATTCGTTCCTCATCTTGGGGTCGGGATTAGGTCACCTCGGTCACCCGAACGGGGTGGGCGTGGGTGTCGCTCCCTGTGGTGTAGGCGTGGGCGTTGGCGCCGCGGGGGTGGGCGTGGGCGTGGCTGCCGGCACGGTGGGTGTCGGAGTCAGAGTCGGCGGCACGGGTGTGAATGTGGGCAGTGGTGGGGGCGTACTGGTTGCTGCCGGAGGGGGGACAAAGACAGGGATGGTCGGGGTCACTGTCGCACGTTTCTTCTTCGGTTTGGGCGTAGCGGTGGACGTTGGAGTTGTCGTCGCCGTCGCCGTCGCCGGCGTGACCGCAAAGATGCGACCTGTCGCAAACAGCGATCCAAAGATGACCGCGGCGATCAGTGCCGCCAGACCCAGCGCGATCCACGGAAGGCGGCTGCGTGCCGGCGCCTCCACCGCGGCAGATCGCCGCCGGCGCGGTTCTTCCTCCACGTGTCGTGCCGGCGGCTCGACCGCGCGGTAGACGCTGGTTCTCTGCGGAGGCGGTGTAACGATGGGGTTGAGGGTCGTGGTGCCGCCGGCCGATGGTCCCGGTACCGACGAGAGCGCGGCCGCAAGCTCCGCCGCGTCCCGGTACCGATTTGCGGGGTCCTTTTCCAGAGCGCGCATGACAATGGACACGGCGGGCGCGGGCAGGTCGGGACGATAGTCCCATGGAGATGGCGGTGTGCTGTGGAGATGCTGCATGGCCACGCCGATCGGCGTCTCCGCATCGAACGGCAGATGACCGGTCAGCATCTCGTACAGAATGACGCCAAGCGAGTAGATATCCGAAGAAGGCCCGGCGGTCTTGCCCTGTGCCTGTTCCGGAGAGAAGTAGTGGACGGTGCCGATGACCATACCGGCGCGCGTCAGCTGAGTGGCCGACGCGCTCTGCGCGATGCCGAAGTCCGTGACTTTGGCGACGCCCTCCGGCGTGACCAGGATGTTTTGGGGCTTGATATCGCGGTGGATCAATCCGCGCTTGTGTGCGAAGTCGAGTGCGGATGCCACCTGGCGGCCGATCGAGAACGCCTCGTCGACGCTGAATGCCGTCCTCTCGCGAATCAGCTCCTTGAGATTCCGGCCCTCGACGAGCTCCATGACGATGTAGTGCGAGGCGTCGTCCTGGCCGACGTCGTATATGGCCACGATGTTGGGATGCGAGCCGAGGCTGGCGGCGAACTCCGCCTCCTGCTGGAAGCGAGCCAGGAATGGTTCGTCTCGCGCGTATTGACTGCTGAGTACCTTGACGGCGACCGTGCGGCCCAGCCGCGCATCCACGGCGCGGTACACGATCGCCATGCCGCCCTCGCCGAGCGGTTCCTGCAGCCTGTAGCGTCCGTTGAGCACGGTGTCGGGTTCCAGCACTGTGCATTGTAACTTGGGCCCTGAGTACGCCTTCTCAGCGCTTCCGTCACACGGAGCTCCCTGCTAGTCCGCGATCCTGTTCGGAGGGCTTCGGAGCCGGCCAATCTACGGCGGACTCGTGGCCGGGACAAATGGGGAGGAACACCGCACGGTCTGGTCTTGACCTCGGGTAGTATTCTATGTAGAATTGCACCTAGAATAGCTGGAGCAGAGCGATGCCGGCAATTGATACGGGCGACTTGATTTCGATTTCCGAGGCGAACAAGCTTGGGATTTCGGGTCTTGTTCGCAAGGCAGAGGCTGGGCACGAACAGGTTGTGCTTCGCAACAACAAGCCGGTGGCGGCAGTGATCAGCGTAGAGAGGCTTGATGCGCTACACGAGCTCGAGGACGATCTCATCGATGTTTCCCTAGCGGTCGCGAGGAAACTGACGGCGAGCCCGAGCCAGCACTCCCTTGACGAGGTGCTTGCACAGTTCGGATATACGCGAGATCAGCTGAGCGAAGCCGACGAGTAAGCGATGCCGGCTCGCGTCGAACTCATCGACGGCGCCGTTCAAGACCTTGTTGGCTATGCGGAGACCGGCAGTCTTCTCCTTTTCCTGAAGAAGTTGCTTCGTTTGGAGCAAGTGGGCAAGGACGCCGGACAGCCCCTCGGCCGTGGGCTCACAAATTGGCGGAAGATAGTTGCCGGCGACCGCGCATGGCGCATCATATTCACGATGCATCCAGAGGAGACTCTGGCGACGGTATGGGTCATTGGAGACCGCGAAGACGAGGAATGCTACGTGGAAGCGCAGGGGCGCGTTGAAAACCTTGGGAATATTGAGCCGGCGGCAGCCACACTCGCGTCTGTGATGTTTCAGATTAGCCAGGCGCAACGGGCCGCCCGGAAAGGTCGGCGCCGCCAATAGCCGTGCGCTTCGGAATCGCAGCGTTGCCGCCCCGGCAAAAAATCTATAGCGCGGGAACAGGCGTGGTCTCTGCCTTGAATGCGGCGACGCTTTCGCGGATCTGGCTCTCCAGGTCCGTGCCGATGTCGGCGTTTTGCTTCAGGAACTCCTTTGCGTTCTCGCGGCCCTGACCCAGCCTGGTGGCGCCGCAGTTGAACCAAGCCCCACTCTTCTCGACCAATCCCATCTCGAGACCGACGTCGAGTAGACCACCCTCGCGAGAGATTCCCTCCGAGTACATCAGGTCAAATTCGACCTGCTTGAACGGCGGCGCAACCTTGTTCTTGACTACCTTGACGCGCACCCGGCTACCAACAACGTCGCTCCCTTGCTTGATTTGTTCGACGCGCCTCACCTCGAGCCGCACCGACGAGTAAAACTTCAGGGCACGCCCTCCTGGCGTCGTCTCCGGATTGCCGAACATGATGCCGATCTTCTCGCGAAGCTGATTGACGAAGATGACCGACGTCTTGGAGCGATTGATGGAGGCGGTGAGCTTGCGCAGGGCCTGAGACATCAGACGAGCCTGAAGTCCAACGTGTGCATCTCCCATCTCACCTTCGAGCTCCGCTCGCGGCACCAGAGCGGCGACCGAGTCGATCACGATGACGTCCACGGCACCGCTGCGCACCAGCATTTCCGCAATGTCCAGCGCCTGCTCGCCCGTGTCGGGCTGAGAGATCAGTAGCTCGGCAGTGTTCACCCCGAGCCGCGCGGCATAGAGAGGATCCAGGGCGTGTTCCGCGTCGATGTACGCGGCCACTCCGCCCAGCGCCTGCGCCTCGCCCACCACGTGCAGTGCCAGCGTCGTCTTTCCACTGGATTCCTGCCCATAGATCTCTGTGACGCGTCCGCGAGGAATGCCTCCCACGCCCAGCGCGATATCCAGAGCAATGGAGCCAGTGGGGATACACTCAACATGCATTGTTGGGCGATCGTCCATGCGCATCACTGCGCCTTTGCCGTGCGACCGTTCGATCTGTGAGAGTGCCAGCTCTAAGGCCTTCTGTTTGTCAGACAAGCTCATTCCTCCTGCTGTACGTCAGCGTATCCCACCACCACGCTGCGGTCAATCGTCGATTCTATACGGAGATTATAGCACAAATGACCTAGTCGCTCATTTTGCCGTTCTTTTTGACATAGTAACACCGGGGGCGTACAATGTTGAATAGTAATGCCCGTAGCTCGGGGAAGAGGAATTGTCAATGAGAGCAAACGATGAGAAAGTTGCGCCGGGCCGGAAGGCAGATCCTGATGCGGTCATACAGCGCTATCAGGAGCTGCACAATCTGGAGCGCACCGGACGCGAGTTCGGTATCACCCGCGAACGGGTCCGCCAGATCGTCAACCGGGCGGGAATTTCCACCGCACGGGTATTGAAGCCAAAGCCGGAACGCGAAGAGCGTCTGTGCAAAGAATGCGGAGCTCCGGTCAACTCCAGTCACGCTCTCTACTGTGAGACTCACCGCAAGGAGAAACATAAGAGACGTTATCGGGCGATCAAGGCCGATCCCGAAAAGTACGCCCACTGGCGCGAGCTGCTGAAGAAGTACGACAAGCGCCGCAAGCAGCGGACAAACGAAGATCCGATGACTGCCTGAGGTCCGGTTTCGCCGCCATTGCGTCGGGTGGGTTCGGGACGCGGGCGGCGCGGTCGGCTTGGTGTGTTCCTCCCCACAGGACTACGCATGCGATTTCGCTTCGTCCACGCTGCCGACATTCACCTCGGCTATGAGCAGTACAACCTGGTCCAGCGCGCCAATGACTTCGCCGCCGCGTACCTCGCAATGGTCGAGCACGCCGTGTCTGCCGGCGCCGACTTTGTCCTCATTGCCGGTGACCTGTTCCACCGAGCCAGCGCCGACGCGTGGATGCTGAAGCAGGCGACCCGGGGGCTCGAGATACTGCGAGAGGCGGATATTCCGGTGATCGCGGTCGAGGGGAACCACGACGTGCAGCACGCGCGCAAAAACCTGTCGTGGCTCGAGTTCCTGTGTGATCAAAAACTGCTGATTCTCCTCAACGTTCAGAGTGCAGCCAACGGACATAAGGCCCTGATTCCCTTCGACCCTCGAGAGCGCTTCGGGTCGTATGTTGACATCGCGGGAGCGCGTATCTATGGTCTCAAGTACTACGGCGCCGCAACCGGACGGATTCTGGAAGAGGTCGGGAGCCTGATCGAGCCGGGCGGGAATGGCTACACGATCCTCATGCTCCACAACGGAATGGTGGGTCAGGTCCCGCACATGCATGGTGGCTTGGCGCAGGCACAGACCGTCTCGCTGCATCCTCCCGTCGACTATCTGGCTCTCGGACACGTCCACAAGCGTCTAATGGAAGGCTGGATATTCAATCCCGGCTCGCTCGAAAGCAACTCTTTCGAGGAAATGGACTGGCCTCACGGATTTTTTGACGTCGAGGTTGACACCGATCTGCCCGAGAAGCAGGTGGTCACCGAGGTTGCGACCCCGGAGCTTCGGCCGTTCCGACGTATATCGGTAACGGCTGACGAAACCGTCACCCTGGAGCAGCTTGTTTCCCGCGCCGAGGAGAAGATCGAGGCAACACGAGATATCCCAACGGGGGCGGTGGTAGAGCTGCATCTGGGAGGGGTCGCGACGTTCAAGCGACAAGATGTGCCGGTTGGCAGGCTCACGGCCCGGGCGCAGGTGCGCTTCAATCCGTTGCTGGTGCGTGTCCGCAACAACCTTGTGCCGCCTGGACTCGTGACCGTGCGGCGGCAAGAGCGAGATTCACGGTCCGACATCGAGCGCCAGGTGGTCGAGCACCTGGTGTATCAGCGCGCAGACTACCGGGATCGCGCAACCGCCTGGGCGCGTCTCATCCTCGACGTAAAAAACATGGCGGCCGAGAAGGATACCCCAGCATCGATCGCGGACCACGTTCGCGAGGCTTTGCGCCAGGACTCCGTGCGTGAGGAGGGCGGGGAGAACCGGGATCTCGCTCAACCGTTGACGGTGGCCACGACGCTGGATGAGCCGCTGCATGACATGGACCCAGGGTAGGTCGCGGCATGCGTATCACATCACTCGAGCTCGAGAACGTCAAAAGTTACGTTCGTCAACGTGTTGAGTTCACCGAGGGACTCAACGCCGTTTGCGGCCTGAATGGAAGCGGCAAGACAACCGTGCTCGAGGCGATCGGCTTTGCCCTCTTCGACTTTCTTCCCTACAGCCAGGCCGCCTTTGTGCGTGAGGGAGAAAAATCCGCCACCATTCGGATACGCCTGCTGGCTCATGACGAGCGCGAGTACGAGGTTGTGCGCCGCATTGGAGCTGGACCTGCATACTTCGTTGCCGACGCCGAGTCAGGCATGCGCCTCGTCGAACGAGGACCCAACGTCCTCGAATGGATGCGTGCGCACGCCCTGGGCATGGAGGGCGGCGCCGACCTGACGTGCGTCTTCAAGAATGCCGTGGGCGTGCCGCAAGGGCTGATGACGGCGGACTTTCTCCAGACGGGCATCACGGCGCGCAAGGGCATTTTCGATCCTCTTCTGCGTGTGGAGGAGTATCGCAACGCGTACGAGTACCTTCGGGACACGACGTCGTATCTTGGCAATCTAGCAGGAACGGTCCGCGAAGAGATGGCCCACCTGGAGGGGGAGACGGACTGCTTGCCCCGCCTGCGGAGCGAAACGGCGGACGTCCAGCGCCAGATCCAGGACAGCGAATTCCGGCTGGGCCGGCTTGCGGTGGAGATGGCCGAGGTCGAGGCGCGCAAGGCGGAGCTCGACGTTCTGGAAACGCGCCATCGTGAACAGGACCAGCAGGTCGCGACAGCCCGCTGCGACGTGAATCGGTACCTCGACCTCCTTCGAGATCGACGCGAAGCGGTTGAGCGGGCCCAGCGAGCACGGGAGATCGTGCGGCAGGTCGAGCGCGGTTACCGACTCGTGATCGGCGCACGCGGGCGCCTGCGCGAGCTGGAAAGCGAGCGCTCCGAGCGTGACGCGCTGCAAGCGCGCATTGCCGCGGTCAACGCGACGGCGAAGGAAGTTCAGGGCCGGCTGGAAGGCTTGCGGCAGCAGTTGGAAGCCGCTCGCCATGCCGCTCAAGAAGCAGACTCACTCGCTGAGAGCTGCCGGCTGCAGGGCGAGACCGAACGCGAGTTGAACGACGTGGCGCGCGAGCTTCATGCGCGTGGCATGCTCGAGATGCAGATGACAAAGGCCAACGGCGAATTCGCGTCCCTCGAGAGCCTGCTTGCCGGGACGCATGAGCGCTTGCGTGCTGCCGAGAGCGCGAAGGGCGATGCCGCGCGGTTCGACGAGGTACAGAAATCGCTTCAGGCTGTCGTTGGCAGCGTGGCGCAGCTGGAACCGTCGCGCAGGCGTCTGGCGGAGATTCGAACCGAGGGCGCGAGTCTTCGAAAACAGTCAGATGATCTGGACACCGGCGATCGTAAGCGGACGGCGCTTGGTCGTCGTATCGAAGGTCTGCAAGGACAGGCGTCCGGTGTGGATGAATTGATGGCGCGGGAGCAGGAACTTCGCCAGGAGCTGACAGGGATCCGCGCAACGATTGAATATCAGGAGCTCGCGCGGGGCGAGCTGACGCGGCTCCGCTGTCCTTTGCTCGATCTGACCTGCCCCGTGGTGGAGGCCGACAATGCCGTCCTCGACGGCTATGACACGCGGGTTGCGTCCATGTTGGCGCGGACGACGCACGTGGAGGCAGAGCTGAGTGAGGTCACCCGCCGACTGGATCGCGCGAAGGGCGCGGCGCTGGAGGTGCAGACCCTGTCCGTCGAGCGTGCTCAGCTCGCCTCGATCGACCAAGAGCGCGCCAGGGTGACTTCCGAGCTCGTGCGCTGCCGGAGGCAGTATTTGGACCTTGAGGCGCTGATCCAGGGAGAGCGGGGACTCATGGATGAGCGGGACCGTCTGCGCGGCGAGATTGTTCGTTTACAAGAGCAGGCGAGGCTCGCTGCCATCATCCCGGAGCTGACACATCAGCAAACGCACCTGCGCACACAGCTGGAGGACGTCCGCGAAAACCAGCGAACCTTCGAGAAACTGTCGCTGGAGATGGAGGCCATGGACGAGCAGCGGGAGCGATTGCAGCAGACGTTGGCGGCGCTGGGAGACCCAAAGACTCGGCAACAGCTTCTTCGCGGGATCGCCGGCAGGGAGACGGATCTCAAGCACGATCTGGAGACCGAACAAAGCCTGCTGAACGAGCAAAGTCAGCACATGCAGTCTATCGGACGGGACCTGCGGCGTTTTGAGGACCTGGACTCATCCTTGACGAAGCAACGGGAGCTGGAGGTGCTCCATGCCGCCGACCACGACAGCTACCTGCAGCACCGCGACGAGGCCGATCGCTTGCGGGAGCGTGAGGTCGCGGCGGTCGATGTCGAGGGCCTTGCGCTGTCGGCCCAAGCGTCACTGACCGCACAGGAGCGAGAGCTGGCGGAAACGAGCGCGCTGTATGACCGGGAGCGCCACGACGGGCTGCGCGAGCAGCACGGCTCGCTCGACCGGGAGCGAGCGTCTCTGACGGCCGAGCGCAAGCTCAAGATGGGCGATCTCGATCGCCGGCGGGTGGAGATTGACCGCCGGGAGCATCAACGCCGGAAGCTTGTGACCAAGCGAGACGAGCTGAACGAGATTGGGCGGGTAGCCGGCGCTCTCGCCTTTGTGCGCGACACTCTAAGAGCAGCCGGACCGGCAATTACTGAAACGCTGCTCGCGAACATCTCACAAACCGCCAACGACATCTTCGCGGAGATCATGGATGATCACGCGGCCGAGCTGCGCTGGACACGAGACTACGAGGTGTTTGTGCAGCGAGGAGCGGAGGAGCGTGCCTTCGCCCAGCTGTCTGGGGGTGAGCAGATGGCCGCCGCGCTCTCGGTGCGACTCGCGCTCTTGAAAGAGATGAGCGAAATAGACTTCGCCTTCTTCGACGAACCCACACAGAACATGGATGGAGAGCGCCGAGGCAATCTGGCGGAACAGATACGCGCGATCCGCGGCTTTGAGCAGCTGATCGTCATCAGTCACGACGACACATTCGAGCAGCAGACCGACAACCTCGTGAGGCTCGTCAAGGTCGACGAGGAAACGCGGCTGGATACCGCCTGATGTTCGTCGCCGCCCAGGTCTCCGGCGCTTTGGAGGTGCGGCGTGAGGACTTTCGCGAGGCGGCTGTCCGGTCGCGCGAGCACCAAGAGCTCTATCTCGAGGCACTGCGGCGACTGGATGGATTGTCCGCAAGCGAGTTGGGGAAGCGTATCGAGGGGCATGAATGGCCAGGAGCGCAACCCACCTGCGAGCTCGCCGAAAAGGGTGCCATCGTGCCCTTCTCGCACCGCTGGAACACCGTGCAGGAGGCACGCGCCTGGGCGCTGGACACGCTGCGCGGCGTGACCACGGTGGCGGTCGACGGCAGCCAGATCGCGGCCTCGAAAGAGTATGGGGTACCGGTGTCGCTCGTCCAGGTCGCCTGGTTCGAGAATCCCCACGATGTGTTCGGGACGTACATCAAGGATGTGCGCAACGAGGTGCTGGCCGGCGACACCAGCGAGCAGGAAGTCCAGGAGTACGCGTTCACCGAGTCGCGTCTGAATCAACGGCGATTT
>QHBP01000040.1:0-1333 GCA_003244175.1 Chloroflexota bacterium
TCGCGGTGGCGGCGGGGCTGGCGTGGTTTGCCTTCCGGCAGATGGGCGGTGGACGGTGGTAGCGCAGCCGCTCCCCGCCGACCTGCAACGATTGGTTGCGGTGCTCGTCGAACTCCGCCGCGAGATGCGACTCGCTACGTATAGGCGAGATTCCCTGGTCCTTCAGGTCGGAAAAGAGATCGCAACCGAACGGATGGCCGCATTCGCAGGACACGAGCGTTTCGAACCCGATACACCGATGGAGGTTGACTGATGGCACTCCCCGTTCAACCCGGTTGGCGAAAGAGCTTGACGCCCGCCTATCGGCACGGTCTGGGCGAATGCGGGCGCTGGCTTGCTCCGGCGTACAGGGCGCAAATCGCGGCGGAATATGCGGGCGGCGAAACGAGTGTCGTAGTCGCCGCGCGGCATGGCGTCACGCGCCAGACGGTGCTGAACTGCGCGGTCGCGGCGGGTGTGCCGATTCGAGCGCCCGGCACGGGGCGCTCGCGTGAGACGGCGCACATCTTGACGGCGCAGGAGCGCATCGAGCAATGGACGGCGGGTGTCGTCGCCACGGGCGATGCGCTGCTGAACGCGAAGCAGGCGGAGATTGAGCGACGCAACCGAGAAGACGCTGCGCATGGTGGTAGCGCATTCCGTGATGGCGCGCGGGCGGAATGACGGCGGGCGGGACGGCGCATCGTCCCGCTCTCCCCGCAGGTCGGCAATCACAGAGATTGGCGGTCTGCTGGGAGAGGCAAGTGGTCTTCTCATTCGTGCCAGAAAGGTTTGGTGTCCAGTGGTCCTCCGAACAGTGCCCGAGCCCGTTTCAACCTTCATCCCGGTGCCGAGCGGCGTCTACACCGCGACGATCGGCAAAGTCGAGAGCGAGATGAAAGCGCCTGACCAGTTTCACGATTCGGAGTACGAGCAGATCGCGGTCACCTGGGAGATCGACCCCAACGACGTTGACGACGAGGAGGAGCGCGAAGGGTCTGTGACCCTTCGCAGCTGGTTCACGCCGTCGATGAATGAGAAGAGCAATCTCGTGACGAAGTTGCTTCCGGCCCTCGGCCTCAAAGCCGCCGCCCCCCTTGAAGAGTGGGACGACCAGGACTGGATCGGGCTCGGGTGCCAGATTCAGGTCGAGCGGTTCACCAATGCCTCCGGGTTCGAGCGAAACAAGGTGACGGGCTACCTCGCGCTCCCCAAGAAGAAGAAGCGGGCCATCCTCCCCGCCGCAGTCATCGAGGATGAGGAAGACCCTTTCTAGCGCTTGCACTCGTGCCACAGCGCCCCGTGAGGGGCGCTGATGCGTGGGCTGGGAATCAGGAGGACCGAGAGTGGTTAA
>QHBP01000040.1:1349-2855 GCA_003244175.1 Chloroflexota bacterium
TGGGCAGAGACAACCGGGACGAATCCCAATACATTCAAGTCCGCACGCAAGCGCCTGATGGAAAGCGGAGCAGCGAGGAAAGAGGGGGACAGCTATCGCGTCACCCCGGATGGAATCCTTGCCTACTGCCCACACATCGGTCAGAACACTATCCACCTGATCGCGGGTAAATCCGAACAAATGACTACGGTGACGAAGGGTGATATTGGGGTGACGACCCCTCGTCACCCTGACCACAACGAAGGGGTGACGAAGGGTGACGAAAAAAGCCCCCCCCTTAAGGGGGGCTTTCGTCACCCTTCGTCACCCACGATGGTTTCGCCCAAAAATGACACCCCGGAAGAGGAGGACCCCGATGCCCCGCTGTTCTAATTCCCAACGCGCTGCCAACTGCCTCGCCGCCGCCGACCTCCTCTGGTCTCGCTGCGAAAAGGGGATCGACATGGTGTTCCCCGATCCCACGGCTGATCCCGGCCCGGAGAGGAGGAAGCGTGCCGCCCGTCTCCTTTTCCGACTGATCGAAGCGGGCGGCAGGCTCGCCAAAACTGCCCGAGAGGCCGACCCCGAAGCGTATCGAAACTGGAGGAAGAATCGGGAGGATCGCTACACCGATGCAGGGTGGAACTGGCCGCCCTCCCAAGAGGTTGCCACCCAAACGCGAATCGAACTCATTGACCTTGCGTGGCCGACCCCGGAAGCGATGGTCTGAGGATGAAGAGGATTGCCGGAACACCGCTCAAACCGCCCCCATCAGCACGGACGCTCGAACACGTCGCTGGGTTTGAGCGGGCTGCCGAAGAGACAACTGCGATTGTCTCTCGCCTGCGGAAAGGACGCGAAATCCTCTCCCAACTCGGCCCCGACTCCCCAGGCCGCCCTCGGGCCGCTGAACTGTGGGCCAGTCTGGTGATGAGCCTCTACATCGCCCTCCGTGATGCCTATGGGAGATTCGCGCTGCTTCGCCAGATGGGAGACGAGGTTGAGGCGATTTCGACTTGGAACCGGTTGATGCCAAACACCGATGACTTTGAAAAACTGGGGGTCAGAGCTCTTTTCGACTACTACCGGGGAAGACTCGATCCTCCGATCTGGATCACGAACAACGAGTGCCGGTTGGTTGGGAATCTGCTCTGGCCGCCGCGCCCCGGCGAAGACGTGTTTGATAGCGGCGTGGCGGACATGCTCGAGGAGGTGCCCTTTGACTAGACACGTTGAGGATTGTTTCCGGCCTGCGTTGATGACCGCCGCCGTGCGGCGATACGCGGCGGGCGGCGCATCGTTCCGATTGTGGAGTATCTACGGCTTTTTCGGGGGGCGAAGCGTCCACACGGATGTTGCCATGCCCGCCACGTTCTGGTGGCGGGGCGCGACGGGTCGGGGTTGGCACATCCGGTTCTGCCAGCGGCCCACCGATTATCGCCCCTTCTCCGAGCGTCAGGGCATCGCAAAGGTTCGCACCGTCGGGCCGCTGGCGATCAGGAGGCTTGCGACGTGACCGCCCGCGAG
>QHBP01000223.1:0-5892 GCA_003244175.1 Chloroflexota bacterium
CCCGTATGGAGGCGCGCGGGAGCTTCTTCATCATTGCGACGGCCGCCGGCGACGCGCTCATCTATGATCGTCTCGAGCAAGCCGTCGACTGGGCACAGCATCACGATCGCAACGGTACTGAGCTCTTCATTGGAGTGAATCCCCGGGCCCGAGAAGCACGAGACAAGTCCGCGGTGGAGACGGTGACGGCTGCGTTCGTCGACCTGGATCTGGCCGACGGGGAGAGCCAGGAGAGCACTCTCGAGCAGGTAACAGACGGCGATGCACCATTGCCCTCGTTCGTCGTGAACAGCGGTTACGGTCTCCACGTGGTCTACCTGCTGACTGAGCCGTCGACCAACAAGTCACTCTGGCGGAAGGTGCAGCGGGGCATTGCGCGGAAGTTTTCCGAGCTGGGTGCTGACTCGAAGATCGCGAGTGATGAGAGCCGGGTGCTCCGGCTTGCACCCTACCCGAACCGCAAGAAGTGGCCGGCCGGCGTGCCCACGAGCATCGTATATCAGTCAGATGCGCGCTACACCCTGGCCGATCTGGCGGCCGCTTTCCCCGTGGCCAAGGGAACCACCTTCTCGACGCGGGAAACTCTGACTATCGTTCCGGATCGCGTCGTGGATGACGCCGGCGACGAGTCTTCCGCTGACCGCATCCTATCTCGGCGCGTCGACTTAGGACGCGGCTACCCACTCGCTCCGGATCCTGATGGATAGTGAACGCCGGCGCATCGAAGCGGAGACTGAGACGCCGAAGTGCTCGAGCGTGAGCGGCCAGGCGCGACCATGACCGAGCTGTGGACAGCTGCATTGTCGATCTATCGGACGCAATTCGAGCGGACGGACAGATGAGGTGCCCCCCTTGCGGGTACAGCGCCCGAAGTTGGAGGCGGAAACATTGCGCCGGCCGCGTGAGACGGCACTGATCACTACATTGCTGGCGGCACGATGAGAACTGAGTGGTGCGACCTGTTCTCGGCTGCTGCAGTCTGTCGATCCGGCGACCGGCTCCGCGAAATGGCAGGACTGTCTGACAGCCGGAGCGGTAATAGCGGCTATTACCGCGCTACAGGGGCTGGTCGATATCGGAGCCGGAATGGCCTCATGAGAATCAAGGTCGGTTTTGCTATGCGAAGTCTCTGAGTAGTCGCTTACGGTGGCTGGAAAAAGGGAGAAGAGTTCCATGTGGAAGAAGTCAGGCTCTCGAAACCGATTTGCCCTGAAGATCTTAGTACGCCTGGTTGTACCCTGCACCGTCTTAGCAGTAATTGGCGCACAGCTGTCCATGGCTCGCACTCAATCCAGGGTCCTTGCCGCTGGACCTATTCAGCACATCATCATCATGGACAAGGAAAACCGCACGTTCGACAGCATGTTCGGCACCTTTCCAAATGCAAACGGGACGTCTACTTACGTCGGTACTGATGCGCAAACCCACATCTTGAATCATCAGCCGGATCGCTTGGAGCAGGATATTAGTCACAGTCACGATTCGGCGATCACGGGAATCGATGGGGGGAAAATGGACAAATTCTCCAAAATATGGGGTGCGGTGCAAAATGGGATAGATGAGGCCGACTCGCAGTTCTATCAGTCGGACATACCCAACTACTGGAACTATGCGCAGAAGTTCGCTCTAGATGACAACTTCTTTAGTACGATATTAGGCCCCAGCTTTGCGAACCATCTCTTCTCGATCGCACCTTACACGAACAACGTGGACAGCAATCCTCTTCAGGTCATAAAGGGCACTCCGCAAAACCAAGAGTCGTTTGGTCGAAGTTGGGGCTGCGATATCCCCACGTACTTCCCGACGTCAACAACAGGCGGCACCCCCACCGTCGTCGTGCAGGAACGGAGCTCGTCCAACGCCGTGAGCTACCAAGTCCCCTGTTTCTCCTTCCCCACGATTGCCGACCGCCTCGACGCAGCGAACGTCTCCTGGAGGTACTATGCTCCCGGGGCGAGCCAAAAGGGCTACGGGTACCAGTGGTCCTCGTTCGATGCAATCAAGAAAATTCGATATGGAACCGAGTGGCAGACAAATGTTGTGGATTCCTCGAAGTTTGCTCAGGATGCTGCTTCCGGAAGTCTACCCGGCGTAAGCTGGTTGGTTGAGCCCGGTGCCCAGAGCGACCACCCGCCTTCCAGCATATGCGCTGGCGAAAACTGGACCGTGCAGCAGATTAACGCGGTCATGGGTAACACGGCCTTATGGGCACACACGGTCATCATCCTCACATGGGATGACTTCGGCGGCTTCTACGACCATGTGCCTCCTCCGGTAGGACCGAACGGGGCGATCGAGTTCGGACCGCGTGTGCCTGCGATCATCATTTCGCCGTACTCGAAGCCGAGGTTTGTCGATCACACCCTCTATAACTATGCGTCTATGTTGAAGTTCGTCGAAAACGCGTACGGCTTGCCGAGCATGAACGGCCTTGACGCCACTTCCAACGACCTGGTGAACTCACTTGATTTGACGCAAACGCCAATCGCGCCCGCGACTCTGAACCCGCGTACATGTCCGACGCCGCCGCCCACATCGACGCCAACGGCTACTGTCACGCCAACACCTGTGATGACCTCGACGGCGGGACCCACGGCAACAATTTCCGTTACCCCGACCACGACAGGAACCCCGGTCCCAAGTCCCACGCCAACCAACACGACGGTACCTACCGACACGCCCACCCCACATCCCAAGCCGACCAAACACGCCACCCGTGTGTCACTCTGAAGTGAGAGCGTGGCAGCGGGCAGGAACTGAATGGAGGCACGCGATGGCAACGTATATTGTCCTTGGCAAATTCACCGATGAAGGAGCCAAAGACATTCGGAACATCCGCGAGCGAGCGGAAGGGAACATGCAGCGGGGCAAGCAGCTCGGGCTGAATCCTAAGGGCTGGTACATGACCATGGGACGCTACGACTTCGTTGTGGTTCTCG
The DNA here is from genome assembly GCA_003244175.1 of Chloroflexota bacterium. Taxonomy (GTDB): domain Bacteria; phylum Chloroflexota; class UBA5177; order UBA5177; family UBA5177; genus QHBP01. The sequence goes on from QHBP01000223.1 coordinate 2,940, forward strand.
AAGGTCCAGACGATGAGACGATGGCAGCACAAGTGCTCGGCGTCGGCACCCGGGGCGGGAGCCGCACGGAAACCTTGCGCGCTTTCCCTCTCGATGAGGTGGAGACGATCATTCAGAAGCTGAGCTAGGGTCCAGCCCGTCTCGCCACGCTCCAGCTCACCGATCGAATGTTGTCCCCCGACTCATGGCCCCGGACAAAGGGACGGAGCGCCGCTGTGAGTGGTCGTGCAGCGGCTGTAGGTGACACCGAGTTTTTCGAGTCGTACGTAGTCCAAAACCCCGCGCGCCCCACTAAACCGCCAGTATCCACCAAAGTACCGCGGGAACCAGGTGGGAAGGCATTGACGAACGCGCGCAGTTGAAATACGCATCAAGGGTATTTTGGCGGGCAAATTTGTGAGGGGACCCGTCTGTGCAAGACATTGCCCGACCCAAAACGCACTCCGTCAAGGGGGGGTACGTGCAGGAGAGATTCCCTTGCGGCTGTACGGTACGGAGCGGGGTCCCCAGTAGTGAATGTCCGTCGTATCAGGATGTAATGTCCGCGATTCCGTACGCGATATCGCCCGTGGCCCCGAGCATTCCTAGAACGTAGGAACTACCGGCGGTCGCGGTGGAAGGAATCGCAAACGGTCCAGCCGTCAGGTTTCCGCTGCTGTCCGTGGTCGTGGTTCCTACCGGCATTGCACCGGCGCAGGAGGGAGCAGTACAACCCCACACCAGCGCGGCGGATTCATTCGGCGTCAAACCGCTGGCGGAGACGTAGTAGTAGTGCAGAGACTTTGCGACGGGCGAGACGCAGTGCCCAATCCCGTGGCTGTCGAGTGGGGGGAATTCTTTGCAACCCACGGTCATCAACTTGATCAATTGGCCCGGGGCGGTGTTATCCGCGCGGGCCGTGGCGGGCATTGCCATGGCCCCCGCCCCCAGGGTCAACAGAGCCAGTCCAGTACCGAGACATCGTCGCATCGTATCCTCCTCAAGAGTGCTGTTCCGTCAAAGAGGGGTCCGTTGTTTTTGGGATAGCACTATCCGTGCCAGGAGAGAGAGCGCGCGCGGGGTAGTCAGAGGCTACCCCGGCTTCCGCCGCTCTTCAATAAAGCGCTCGAGCTCAGCGTGTTGAATCCGCCAGCCCGCCACACCGCCGAGATTGACGCCGCGGAGTGCCCCATCGCGTAACCACCTGCGCACCGTCTCCGGATGAATCTGTAAGTAGTCGGCGACCTGGCGTACCGTCATAAGCTGCACCGACCGGCCGCTTGTCTTATCGTCTACCATCCACTCTCCATGCGGTGTTCTCCCTTCCACACGTTATAGCACGATGATTTATCATATAGCAACATGCTGCAACCCGTGGTATACTGTAGGTGTAGAACGTAGGTCGTTTACCGCAGGGAGACTGAGCAATGGCAACCACACTCGACTGGCCAGCCGCGATCGAAGGGATGGACAGCCCAACCCCTGACGAGCTTGAGACGGAGCGCCGCTACTGGGCCCATATGGACCGGATCGCCGAGCACGATGGTTGGGTGAAAGCCCAGGCTCAGATGGAAAGCTTCGACGCCTGGCCGCTGGATGATCTGCTGGAGGAGCTGGAGACCGTTCGCGTGCTGACGCCCGACCAGGAGACCGTCATCGCGGAATTGGAAACGGCAATTGCCGCGCGACAGGCCGCCTGAGGCCCCGCACGATGTGAGGGAGGCACCCGAGAACAAGACAGGGAGCCTCCCTCGGGCACTTGAGGAGAGACTGTGACATCTGAACGGGAACTAACGGTGGAGGAGGTCGAGACGTTGTTGCGCGTCCATCCGGAGACGGTACGCATCTGGCTGCGCGCCGGTCGTTTCCCTCACGCCCGCCGTCTCTCCCGGCGCGCTGGCTGGAGCATCCCCCGCGAGGATGTTGACGCCCTAGGACGCGAGGATCCACCAGAGGCTGGCCAGTGAACGAAACCGGCGCCTCGGGTGCAGAGAGAACCGGACGGACCGGTACTCAACCGAGGAGCCGGCGGCTCAGTATGGCATTACGTCGCCGGTCCCGACCCGCTCGCTCGACCGCATTGGGACGGTTGGGACGGTTGGGACGGTTCTATCACGGGTAATGGTCAGCCCTTAGCTTTACCGGCGAGTGCCGTCGGTGACGAGCGTCGCACCATTTCCGGGCGCCAAACATTGATGCCAACTCTGATGCCAAAAACTCATAGTACGCCACTGTCTTCCTCTGTCAGCCAGCGTTCAGAAGCATCACGTTTGGCTTGTAGATGCCGCCGTGCGGACATGAGAGTACAGGCACGCACAAGGTGCCCGCGAACTCATAATCCGCGGGTCGCAGGTTCGAATCCTGCTGGGCCCACCATGTTTTCACCACGTCTCCGTGATCTTCTGCAGTGATCGAGGTCGATCGGGGTCCTCGCCACGCTGGCGCGCGACGTGCAGGGCAAGCAGCTGTATGGGAAGGATCATCGCGATGGGGGACATCACTTCCGGACCGATTTCCGGGAGAACTAGTCGAGCCGTTCCCCGAACGGTGACGGTCTCGCCTCCCACAACCATCGTGTCTGCTCCCCGTTCCGACAAACTTTCCAGAACGGGCAGAATGGCGATGCCACCAGGCCCGGGCGGAACAATAGCGATCACCGGAAAGCCTTTGTCAATCATGGCCATGGGACCGTGCAAAAGGTCCGCGCCAGAGAAAGCATGCGCGACCAGGTAGCTGGTTTCCATGAGTTTCAACGCGGCCTCGCGTGCCGTGGGATAGTTGTAACCCCGCGATGTCACCAGGATCTGCTCGGCGAATCGATATCGCACCGCAAGCATCGCGATTTTTTCCTCCATGGCGAGTACGTCACGCGCCCGCGACGGCAGCATAGTGGGGTCTGCCACCCTTCTCCCGGCGAAAGCCTCGATGAGAAGGAAGAGCGTGAGAAGTTGCGCGGTGTAGGTTTTTGTGGCGG
>QHBP01000223.1:5923-8255 GCA_003244175.1 Chloroflexota bacterium
CTCCGGACCCGCCAGGACGTCGAGGTGAAACTCGGCAGCTCGCGCCAGAGGTGACTCGGGAGCGTTAGTAATCGCCAGGGTGACCGCACCGCCCGCTTGAGCCCGCATGAGGGGCTCGAGCAGGTCGGGGGAGCATCCCGATTGACTGACCGCGACGAGGAGAACGTCTCTCATCTCGGCGCGGGCATCATAGACAGTGAAGCTGGAGGGCGAGACCAGGCCGGCAGGAAGACCCAACAGCGTCTCGACCAGATACTTGCCATAGAGTGCCGCGTGATCCGAGGTTCCCCTGGCAGCGAAAAGAACAAATCGTGGCCGGCGATCAATCAGAAGGCGAGCAACGCCCTCGATCTTCGGCCGCCCCTCGGCCAGGATGCGTCCGAACACCTCCGGCTGCTCGCGAACCTCCGCCTCCATGTGCTCGCCATTCACCTGGTACAGCCTTCCTCTCCGCTTCCGAAAGCATCGCCGGCACGGGGTCAACGACTGAGAATGAACGAAACCACGTGTCGGGTGCTACCGTTCGCGTCTTCCAGCCGTCCGCTACGCGCCTACCGCGGCCCTAGCGGGCTCCAGCTCGCACGGAAGGTGTCCACGGGCGTGCGACACTCCCATCAGCACCCTGAGCACCGCTCTCAGCGACGCGTCGCAGGTACTGTACGTACATAGCTGTGCCGCGGACGGCGTGAATCGCGCGAGTGCGTACGGAGAGCCCATTGATACGACACTCGTAGGTAGACCCGAACCGGCCACGATGTTGGCAAGGCTAATCAGTTCGTCGCTCGTGATAACGGCGTCGGGGTCGAAGCTCTGCACGCGATTGAAGTGCAGCAGCGCCGCCCATCCCGCCGCCTGTGCGCGTTCCAGCGCTAAATCCACCTGTCCGCCGTCGGGCGTTGGGTCCAGCATGAGGACATCGGCATGGTGCCATCCCAACGACGCCAGTGCGGAACGCAGCTGGACTTCGACGGGGGGACCGAAGCGGCGCGCCATCCGCGTCGCCATGATCAAGGGTCGGGGAGTGGGAGGTACAAGGTTGCCCGCAACCAGCGTGATCGAGGCGGAAGCTATCCGCTCCGCTATCTCCGCATGTGCGGGTGTGCCAACACTCATCTGAGCCACTTCCGGCTTGATGGCCGCGGGGCGTTCGAGCAAGGGTCCGAAGATTTCCATCTTTGCGGCCCGAACCCGGTCGTAGGCCTCGCGCTCGCGCGCTTTCGACACGCGCCCGTCCCTCATCGCACGAGTTAGAGCACCATAGCCGAGATCCCACCGGTCGGTAAGCACAAGATCGCAGCCGGCTTGAACGGAGCTGACCGTGGATTCTTCCGCGTCGAAGTTTCGAGCTATGGCATGCATATTCATGCAATCGGTGACGACCGCCCCTCTGAAGCCAAGCTCGTCGCGAAGGAGGTCGGTCAATATAGGGCGAGACAGCGTGGCCGGAAGACCAGGCGTGGGGTCGAGCGCCGGATAGGCGACGTGGGCGGTCATGAGCATGGGAACACCCGCTTCGATTGCATTCCGAAAAGGGGGCAGCTCCACGGCATCGAGCCTTGAGCGCGACCGGCCCAGCGTCTCCAGTTGCAAATGGGAATCCAGGGTCGTGTCGCCGTGCCCCGGAAAATGCTTGCCGATCGCCAACACGTGCGCACCGCCAGACCCGGCTTCTCTCACGCCATCCAGGAACGCCTTGCTCAGTCGTCCCACCATCTCTGGTCGTCCACCAAAAGAGCGTGTATTGATGATAGGATTGGCGGGATTGACATTGACATCAAGGACTGGAGCGGCAACGGCGTTGATGCCGCACGCGCCGGCCTCCATCGCCGTGACCTGGCCGGCCAGGCGTGCAAGTTCCGGGTCATCCGCCGCGCCAAGAGCCATCGCGGTGGGAAGGTGGGTAGCTCCTCCCATAACCAGACCGAGGCCTGCCTCCGCGTCCACCCCGATCAACAGTGGTACCGGTGCCAACGCCTGGAGCCAGTTAATCAGAGAAGTGGTCTCCGCCGCGCTTCGCATTTCCGTCGGTAACAACCACACTCCCCCGACGCGTCCGTCACTCACGGATCGAGCCACTGGCTCGAGGTCGTCCTTTGAACAAATGAAGGCCCAGATTAGCTGCCCGGCAATATCTTCCATACGTCGTCGATCTCCTTTGGAGGACGCCACCACTAGGTGAGGAAGGATGTGCCTGGAGGCGCGGTGGTGGATTCGCGCACGACCAGGGTTGTCGAGAGCTCGATGCGAGTAGCGTCAAGTCGTCTTCCGTGAAGAAGACGATCGAGGACGTCAACGCCCATTCGCCCGAGTCCCTGTAGAGGTTGTCTGACGG
>QHBP01000383.1:0-2800 GCA_003244175.1 Chloroflexota bacterium
GAGTGCCCAGAACGAAACAAACCGGGACGATCGCTCGTACCTGGTGACGAGCAATCCTTCTGTCACATTTGGAGCCTGACCGGTGCTGATGAAGTAGAGCACAGTGATAAGGAGGCTCTGCTGAATGGCATTGATAGCACGGGAGTGGATGGGTAGCCGGCACGGGGCAACTACGTCCTTCGATGATCTCTTCCTCCGTGAGTACGGACGAGTGGTCGCCGTGGCGCAGCGCGTTCTGGGCGACAGCGCCGAGGCCGAGGATGTGGCTCAGGACGTGTTCTGCTCCTTCTACGGTAAACACCCGCCAGACGCCCCCTACGCGGCGGCCTGGTTGCATCGGGCCGCCAGCCACACCGCGCTGAACGTGGTACGCGGACGCCGCCGCCGGCAGCAACGAGAGGCCGGTGAGGCGCTCGCTGAGGCGCGATCCGGCGCGCTTCAACCGGAGTCGCTCGATCCGCTGCACTCACTGGAACGCGCGGAGGAACGCCGAGAGGTGCGCGCCGCGCTGGCTCGCCTCCCGGAAAAGAGCGCGGCGATCCTTGCCCTGCGCTACAGCGGATTGAGTTACACCGAGGTTGCCACCGCACTCGGAGTCAATACCAACCAGATCGGCACCCTCCTGCGGCGTGCCGAGGCAGCTTTGCGAAAGGAAATGCACGATGAAACACCTAGCTGACGGTATCCTGCGTCGCCTCGTGGATGAACCACTGGCGAAATCCACAACCGATCGACGGCACCTGGAGAGTTGTCCGCGCTGTCGCGCTCAGTTTGACGCGATTGGCGAGGATGCTCGCTGGACCGAACGCTCGTTCGCCACGACCACCCCTGAGCTGAACACGCGGAACGCGCTGCACGCCGTCCATGGCCGAGTCGCCGCCACCCAGGTGAAGCCCGCCGCGCGACGTCCCTTTGTGGCTCGGTTCATTCCTATTAAGTCGGTCGGCGCGGTGGCTGGTGTGGCGGCCCTGGTTGGCGCCCTCACGCTGACGCCGGCGGGCTCGCTGGCCCAGAGCTTCATCACCGTCTTCCAGCCTAAGACCGTCGTTGCTGTTCCGGTGACCACAGCCGATCTCCGCCAGTTGGCCCAACTGCGCCGGTACGGCACGGTGCAGGCTCCAGCCCGATTGCCTACCCATACGGCGAGCACCAACGCATCAGCCGCTACTCTAGCCGGCATGCCCGTGCTCGCGGCGGGAAGTGGAGCGCCGGCCATCGCGCCGCGCTACACTGTGATCCCCAGCGCCGCCGCATCCTTCACCTTCAGTGCGGCCAAAGCTCGCGCCGCGCGGTCCACCGGCAAGGCCATTCCGCCCATGCCGGCGCGCATCAACGGCAGCACCCTGCAGGTCACGCTGGGTACCACAGTGGTCACCACCTACGGAGACCCGCACAGCATCCCGCAGCTGATCATCGGGCAGATGCGTGCCCCGATTATCCGCTCCACCGGCGTTTCGCTGCGTACCCTGGAGAACTATGTCCTCCACCTGCCTGGTATCTCGCCACAGCTAGCCAGTGAGATTCAGCAGATCAACAACCCGGCTTCGGTCCTACCCATCCCCATCCCCGTGGATCTCGCGCCGGCGCACACTGTCCAGGTGCAAGGCGTGTCCGGACTGGAGCTGGGTGACTCAACCGGACTGGGCAGCGGTGTCGTCTGGGAGAAGGACGGCATGATCTACGGTGTCGCCGGCCCAATGACTGATACCCAAGTCCTGGCGATTGCTGGTAGTCTCCGCTAATAGCCGTATTCTGACCAGCACGAGTGTAGTGGAGAGCAACACGCTCTCCACTACACTCTGATTGCACCGGTCCACAGCCACGATCGGAGGTCTTGAGCCAGAGACTCGGGCCGCCTGCGGGCGGCGGGCCGGCACAGAGGCCGGCCCCTACTTGATCAATGTCACCGACTGTCGCATGAGGGTGATAGTTCCGGTCGGACCTTCCTCGGGCGGCGATTCGCTGAACATTTTCTTACCGATTGCTCGTTGACCGAAGTTGCCGCCAAAAAGGGTATTGTGTTCGCCCCATTGGGGGGTATACTTTCCCTGCGTGCTGTGCTCAACCCACCTCGAATGTATCCTAGTCCCCCCGCCGCCTTCGTATTTCGGTGGGCCGGCCATAGCCTTATTCGGTCCACCTCTGTGGGCTTACGCACTATTTCTCTTATCAGGACCTATCGCATGGATGCTATCACCCACACCGACGTCTATCTCGACCAGCAGCGACTGAAGGGACGCACCTTCTTATTAGGTAATAAGCGCGCCTTCTCGCTCTCCCTCCCCGCCGCCGCTGGAATCTCCGCCACCCAGTTGCATCCTCATAAGTGGTTTGGCGCCTATCAGTACGGACGCAAATTCCTCGAAGGGCAGATCGTACGTATCGGTGACTGGACGGGACCGGTGCTAGGCGCCCGCTATCAAACCGGTTTATTCGTGGGGCTCACCCAGGCTCGGCGCGACTATATGGTGGATGGCCATGCCTGCTCGGAAACGTATTTCATACCGGATGGCGTTACCGGTATCGCCTGCACATTTTCCGGCGATACGCCGCTCTGGGTGCAGCCGGAGTTCGATATGCGGTTCGCTCGGGCGCTGAACCACGGGACGCGGGGATACAGCGTGGAGTCCATCGAGGGTGGCGCCCTGATCAGCGCAGGGCTGCCTGCCGGCGAATATGACGACGCCACTGAGACGTTCCGGCCGGATGAGGATGATGACGAGGGAACGCTTCTCTACGCGGCGGTCCGCGTGGTTGGGCCGGACACCTGGGCCGAACTGGCGCCGGAGCGTGCGCGAGC
>QHBP01000383.1:2867-3738 GCA_003244175.1 Chloroflexota bacterium
GACCGCCGATCACGCGCCACTCTGGTCGGTCAGCACGAGCCAGGTGTACGCCCCCGTCACGCTCCACATCCCGGGAAACGGTCTTGTCGTCTACGGTTTCGGCGCCACGCGCGAGGAGGCGTTAGATCAACTAGCTACGCTTCAAGAAAACCTGCTCGGCTATGAAGTGCAGAAGAGCGACACCGCGGTGGAAATTCTCCGCCATGGGTCGTTGCAGAATGGAACCCCCTGGGTGGACCTGGCGTATGCCCAGGTGCTGACCCGGCTGATGGATGCATTGGTGGCGCGCAACGCAGTGGCGGAGGATACCGCGCTGGACCGACCGGCGACCATGATTCTGGCCGGCAACCAATACTTCCATGACTCCTGGAAGCGTGACGAAAACATTGCCCTGGGATTCCTCCTTACCCTTGGCTTTTACGATCTGGCGCGCGAAGTGATCCAGAGCACCTGGCAATTGCAGGATGAGCGCACCGGGAGATTGCCGCAGCGGATCCGCGCCGGCGAAGCTCCGCCGTACCACTCAAGCGACGGTACGCTCTGGGCGCTCTGGCGTCTCTATCAATACTGGCGCTGTTCCGGCGACGAGTCGCTGATCCGCGAGAAACTGCCGATGGTTCAGCGGTTTTTTGCCCGCAGCCTGGAGCGCGTGGTGGACGGGTTGCTGCCCTCCGGACGCACTGCCGCCCCGGAGTATCTCTGGGAAACCTGGATGGACACGCCGCATACCCCGCGCGATGGGTTCCCCATCGAGATCCAGATGCTCTGGATTGCCTGCCTGCGCGTGTTCCGTCCGCTGGTGCACGATTACGATCCCGACCTTGAGGCGTGGATGGCGTCAGCGGAAGCGAGCGCCTGGATCGCCCTGCGG
>QHBP01000219.1 GCA_003244175.1 Chloroflexota bacterium
CACCTCTGGCGTGCCCGTTCCGCGACCGGCTCGATCGCCGCTTGCATCCCCAGCGCACAGAGGACGGCACGTTCCGCATCATCTTCGTGGACGACGGGAGCACCGAAGAGCGCGAGAACCGCGTCCCCCGCGTACTTCTCCACAGTGCCACCATAGCGCTCGATCTGCCGCCGCATCGCATCGAAGTACTCCGCCTGGATTAATCTGTCGAGTTGACTCATTCGGCGGATCCGGCCCCTCTTTCCTCATCCATGCGGCATTGATCCGCGCGGCCCGCTATCGTTGAGGGGGAGAAAGTCACAAGGAGGCGGGACCATGCAGCTTGGGATGATCGGGTTGGGACGGATGGGGGCCAATATGGTGCGGAGGCTGGAGAAGGCTGGTCACCAGTGCGTTGTCTACGACGTTTCCCCGGAGTCCGTCCAGGCCCTCGAGAAGGAGGGCGCGGCCGGGTCGACGTCGCTCGAGGACTTCGCGCAGAAGCTTTCCACACCTCGCGCCGTGTGGATGATGGTCCCGGCCGCCCTCGTCGACGACATCATCGGACAGCTCTCACCACTCCTCACGCGGGACGACATTCTCATCGACGGTGGCAACTCGTATTACGTCGACGACATCCGCCGAGCCAAAGAGGTGGCGAGCCAGGGGATCCACTACGTGGACGTGGGAACGAGCGGCGGCGTGTTCGGGTTGGATCGCGGCTACTGCCTCATGATCGGCGGTGATGATGGCCCGGTTCAGCACCTGGATCCTGTTTTTTCCACGCTCGCTCCGGGTATCGGCACGGCATCCCGCACTCCGGAGCGTGAGGAGGGATCGAGCACAGCCGAGGAAGGCTATTTGCACTGCGGGCAAAATGGAGCCGGGCACTTCGTCAAGATGGTCCACAACGGCATCGAGTACGGCATCATGGCCGCGTACGCGGAGGGGCTGAACATCTTGCACGAGGCGAACATCGGCAAGAAGCAACCGGAGATCAGTGCCGAGATTACGCCCTTGCGCGACCCGCAGTATTACCAATACGACCTCCCCGTTTCGGAGGTCGCGGAGGTGTGGCGCCGCGGCAGCGTGATCGCCTCCTGGCTTCTCGACCTCACGGCGCACGCGTTGCTGAAAGACCCGGATCTCTCCAAGTTCGGCGGACAGGTCTCCGACTCGGGTGAGGGTCGCTGGACGCTCCATGCCGCCATCGACGAGGGAGTGCCCGTGCCGGTGCTAAGCACGGCGCTGTACGAGCGGTTCAGCTCACGGGGCAATGCGGAATTCGCCAACAGGCTGCTCTCCGCCATGCGCTTCGAGTTTGGCGGCCACCTCGAGCAGCGGACGATCTCCTAACTCCGAGGTCAGACATGTCACAGACCAACGATGCAGTAACACTTGCTAACGTGCTCAAGCTGGCAAGGCGCCTCTCGCCGATCGGTCTGGTGCGTCTAATCGAAGAGGTTGCACCGGCGATCGAACGCGAGCTGGCGGCAAATCGTTCAACTGGTCGCTCCATGTTGGGTCTCCTCAGGGATTTGGGGACGGCACCGGGAGGCGAGGAGATCGAGGTGGCTCGCCAGGAGGCGTGGGGCTTCCCCCGTGACGATGTGTGAGTCTCGAGGACGTCTGTGGAGTATCCGCAGAAGCCGGTAGTCGCACTCCTCCTTAGAAAGTGCCTCACTGTCAATGGAGAGTCCGACCCCTGTTCACGTCGCTCCATCAGCCGATTGCCATCGTCACCCTCGCGTCGCAGTCCCCGTAGTCGCACGCCTTGTGCCTTGTGGATGCGCGTCTCGTCTCTTGCTACACTGGCTCTGATGTCGGACGATTTGCCTCGTGGCCGTCCCTCGCTCCGCCTCCCTGACTACGACTATGCCCAACTCGGCGCCTACTTCGTCACCATCTGTACTCTCGACCGGGTGTGCTGCTTCGGCCGGATAATTGACGGTGAATCACGTCTCAACGACGCGGGCAACATGGTCTCTGCAGTCTGGGTGGCGCTGCCGCAGCGCTTCGCCCACATCATCCTCGACGCATTCATAGTCATGCCGAACCACCTTCATGGCATCGTCATGATCCAGGAATACAGGGCGGGACAGGCACTGGGACAAATCATGGGTGCCTTCAAATCAATTGCCACCAACCGGTATATCGTCGGTGTGCGGCAGGAGGGGTGGCCGCGCTTCGCGGGGAGACTGTGGCAGGACAACTACTTCGAGCACATAATCCGCAACGAGGCATCGCTCGATCGGATCCGGGAGTATATTGCCGCCAATCCTCTTGGCTGGGAGGATGACCCTGAGCGGCCAGCATCGGATAGCCGGGCGTTCTGACTGGGATTGACGCGAATCCACAAGGGATGCGACTACGGGGACTGCGACGCGAGGACGACGATGGCAACGGCTGATGCATTGACCGACGTGGTTAGACGGTCCCCAACACAACGCACATCTCCGATATCGACGGTGAGGCGCACATGACAGACTGGGAACCCCATGCCCCCGCTCACGACGAACGCGAAGTTCGCCGGCGCCATGAAGAGAATCGCGCGGCATGGAATGAGGGCGCGGCGCACTATTCAGACACACTCGACGAGGCGATTGCCTTCCTTATAGAAGGCAACAGCAGTCTGCACCCGATCGAACGCGTCAACCTCGGCTCCCTTGGGCACTGGTGCTCGACGGCCATCCACCTGCAATGCGCTTCGGGCAAGGACACCCTGTCGCTGTGGAATGAGGGCGTCCGTCACGTGGTCGGCGTCGACATCTCCGATGCGCACATCGCCAACGCGCGCCGGATGACGGAGGCACTTTCGGCGCCCGCCGCCTGGTATCGTTGTGATATTCTCGACACCCCGCGCGAGCTCGACGGCACCGCTGATCTGGTATATACCGGCCGCGGCGCCCTCAACTGGATTCACGACATCGAGGCATGGGGACGAGTGGTCGCGCGGCTGCTGAAGCCCGGAGGCGTCCTCCACGTGTTCGACGATCACCCGGTGAGCTGCTTCTTCAACCCCGCCGCCGCGACCCTCGAGCTGGATCCGGGCCTCGACTACTTCGAGATGGCCGGCGCCTCGCAAGGCTGGCCCGACACCTATATCGGCGATCTCGCGATTCCGCCGGATCAACAGTCTATGAAGCACGAGCGACTCTGGCCGCTGAGCTCGATTGTCATGGCGTGCGTGGATGCCGGATTGACCATCGAGCGGCTGGGAGAGCACCGGGAAGGGTACTGGGACGCGCTTCCGCATATCCCGCCAGATGAGCTCAAGTGCATTCCGCAGACCTTCTCGCTGATGGCGCGACGGCCGTAGCCTTGCGGTACCCGAGTGGAGAATGCGCCACAAAGGCGCGGGTCGTCGTCGATTTGGGCGCGGGCTTCGCTAGGTCCGGAAGGTCTCCTGCTCGACCCCTTCCAGAAAATCGCCGAGCACCTCTATGTACCGTTCAGCCTCCTCGGCGTGCGCCATGTGCGAGCTGTTTTCGAAGATTACCCATTCCGAGCCGGGAATAGCGTCATGCACCGCACCGGCTATTGCCGGGGTTGCCTCGTCGTGGCGACCCGAGGTAACCAGCACAGGGACGCGGATCTCACCCAGACGGCTCGTGACGTCCCAATTCTTCAACGAGCCCGTCATCACGAACTCGCTATGTCCCTGCATGGCGTTATAGACCTGCGGGAACTCGGCCAGGTAGTCAAACGTGCGCGCCACGTAGTCCGGCCAGGGATCCATTCTGCAGACGTGGCGTTTGTAGAACACCATCGAGGCTTCCTGGAACTCGGGATCCTCGATCGTCCCTGCCTGCTCGTGCTCACGGATCGTGCCCTGGACGTCCTGAGGAAGCTCCGACAGTAGCCGGTTCGCCTCCGACACCCACAAGGGAGCACTGGCCGGCGAGCTTGCGATCGTGAAGCTTGCCAATCCTCCCGGTTGGGTCAACGCGTACTCCATGCCGAGCATCCCGCCCCACGATTGGCCCAGTAGGTGGACCCTCTCCAGGCCCAGCGCCGCGCGCACACCATCGACCTCTCCCACGTAGTACTCGACGGTCCACAGAGTCGGGTCCTCCGGATGGTCGGAGCGCCCGCTGCCCAGCTGATCGTAAAAAATGATGCGTCTGCCGGTCCGTGCTATGTCCTCCAGCGGCAGCAGGTAGTCATACGAGGCCCCTGGCCCACCATGAAGCACAAGGAGCGGCAGCTTGTCTGATGTCTCTTGACCCGCACCGACTATCCGGTAGGCGATGTTGTGGTCACGATAGCTGAGGGTTCCTTCTTCTGCCTCGATTGCACCTGTCATGTCAACTCTCCTCGGCGGTAATCTATCCCTCACCATGATGCTCCCACATGACCGGATCAATACGCGCGCCTTAGATCCGAATCGTGTCCAGGTCTCGCACGTTCCTCCCTGTCCACGGCCTCATCATCGCGCTTCGACACGCCCGCACCTATTGACACGTATCTGTATGGGGCGTACCACTGTCCTCTGTGGTCGCCCTCCCGCCTCTCCCCTTGACATGCTCCGCACGCGCACGGTGACATCGTCACCCTCAGGTGTCTCCTGCTGCCAGTTTCCTCCGGACAACACCCAGATGGTCGCGTCTCACCTGCCTCCATCACGCGACATGGCTCGGTAGGGGCGATGCTTGTCATCGCCCTCCCGCGCTCCCCACGTGACACGGTCGTTGCGCGCACGGTGACATGGTCGCCCGCAGGCGCCTCCAGATAAACCACTATCCCGCGGCCGGGACATCCTCGAAGAGGACCACAGGGTCCGTTGGCGAAACGCACGTGTCAACTGAGGCCGGCAAGATGCCGACGATGTCACCGTGCCCGTGAGAGGCATGTCAAACGGGAACGCAGGAGGGCTGTGACAATCCCAGGGCAAGCCCGCACCCCTACAAAAACGTCAAGATCCGGACGCGTGCGGGCCTTAGTTTGGTGCGGTCGGAGCTATTGCCCCTGGCCCGTGATATTGACAAGCCAGTTGACGCCGCACTTGTCGACACACATGCCGAACGTATCGCCCCAGATGGCTTTCTGCAGCGGCATCGATACGTTGCCGCCATTGCACAGCTTGTCGAAGTAGCCCCGCAGTAGGACTTCATCATCTCCACTGAGCGACATGTTGAAGTTCGTACCGGGGTGGTACTCCATCCTGTTCGGCGTGTCGGATGCCATAAAAGTGATCCCGCTATCGCCCTCGAGCTGAGAGTGCATCACGAGGTCGTCTTCAGAGGGGTCCTGGGATGCATGCAGCTCCTTGAACGTGTTTACGTCGAGCTTGCCGCCAAAGATCGATTGGTAGAACTCCATCGCCTGGCGAGCGTTGCCTTTGAAACTGAGATATGGGTTGAGTGCGACAGACATAGCTCCCCCTTTCGTCAGCGTCAATATACCACAACCGTAGTGGTCCTCACGTGATTGAAAGGCCGTCGAGAAGAGGTGTAGACATGACCGGCCGGGGCTCTGCCCCCACCACCCCCGAACGGTCCCAAACCTCTCCCAGGCTGGGCAATGGGCGCCCATCCGAGGGCCTCTTACGATTCGTGTTCGCCGGTGCAGAGCGGCTGTCCGCACTCACACCTACATATTCGCCATTACGCGTCCACAGCCTGCGGCGCTGCGGCTCTCATCTCGGTCACGTGTTCGACGATGGCTCCGGTTCCAGTGGCCAGCGGTACTGCATCAATTCCGTTTCGCTTGCCCTCGATCCCGCTCCGAAAGCGGGCGGTAATCGTTCATAGTCCCCGTGGCGTCGCGGCCCTAATCTGAGTCGTTCTTCGATTTCGTGTGCCTACGGCGCGCATCGTCGATGATGCGCTGTGCCTCACGCTCGTCCGCCCACCCATCGAGGTCGGTCGCTTTGTCTTCCAGCAACTTATAGGTCGCGAAGAAGTTTTCGATCTCCCGAAGCCAGTGGGGCGACAAATCTCCCAGGCGATCGATATCGTCAAATCGTGGATCGCCATCCGGCACCGCGAGGATTTTCTCGTCCTTCCCTTTGTCGTCACGCATGTGCAGTACACCGATCGGCCGTGCCAGCAGACGGCATCCCGGGAATGTTGGCTCGTAGACGACGACCAGAACGTCGAGCGGATCCCCGTCCTCGGAGAGGGTATCCGGAATAAAGCCGTAGTCCGTCGGGTAGTGCACCGATGAGTGGAGGACACGATCGAGATGAATCACGCCCGAGTCGTGATCGTACTCGTACTTGTTGCGGCTACCCTGGGGAATCTCGATGATGACGCAGGAAGGCTCGCCGATGATAAAGTCCTTTTCGCCGAAAACTTCTAGCACCGTCGGGGGACGGTTATCGCACGGAAGCAGGATCGCGGGTGAGAAGCACACCCTCTCCCGCGCGACCCAAGTATAAGCTTGAGACAAGCCGATGAATCCTGCAGCCGCAGTTCCACTCACCGCAACGCCCGACTCGTGGGGTGTTCCCAGCGCTCTTCGCGCTCTCGGACATGTCCTCTCGCCGACGAACTTCCCGTACGGCAGCAACGGACATCTCTTCCGGGATGCCCAATTCGGTCGCGACTCCCTGGAGGTGGCAGAGGACCTCCTCGAGATCCGTCCCGAAATCGCTCGCGCCGTCATCATCGGTCTCGCCACCCTCCAGGGCACCTCGTCCGATAGCCGCAGTGAGGAGGAGCCGGGGAAGATCCCCCACGAGCATCGCGCCCTCACCATGTACGGACGCCCGATCGCGCAGGAGTCGGCGGACATTTTGCGGTGGCTGGCGAAGTATTGGCGCCCGAACGACAGCGACGAGGACCTCCTCGCCTTCACGGAGCTGACGAACTACTCCACGGTGGACGCGACACCGCTCTATGTCCGCCTCGTCGCGCGAGTCTGCGCGCACTACGGCGCCGGCATTTTGGATGACGTGTATCAACCGCTCCGCTCGCCGAGCTTGGACCGGTCGTCCACCATTCGAGACAGCGTGCGTGCGGCCGTACAGTGGATCGCTTCTAAGCTGGAAGACTCCGACCTCGGCATGCTGGAGTGGCACCGCATGAACCCCCGAGGACACCGATTTCAAGCCTGGAAGGACGGCGCCACCTCCTACATCCATGACGACGGCACGTATGCCAACTACACCTCGCCCATGGCCTCGATCGAGGTTCAGGGCCTTGCATTCGATGCGCTCACCGCCGCGCCTCACCTTCTCGCCAATGCCTCCGCACAGGACAGTAAGCGATGGAGCAAGCTGGCGGCCGCCCTTCAGCGCAACACGCTTGACCGCTTCTGGATGCCCGATCGGCGCTACTTTGCCATGGCGCTGGATCGGAGCCCAAAGACAGGAGACGTCCGCCAGATCAGAACCCTGACGTCGAATCCGGGAGCGCTGTGTGACTCCGGCATTTTCGACGGCCTCGAGGACGAGCACCAGCGCGCCTACCTCGAGCCGGTGGTGGAGCGGCTCTACAGCCCGGAGTTCCTCACACCCGCCGGCATCCGGTGCACATCCATACGCCATAAGGACCTGCTGGACTATTGCGGCTACCAGAGCAGTTACACCGTATGGCACAAGGAGACGTACGACATCGCCAAGGGATTGCGCCGGCAGGGCTTCCCTCTGCTCGCCGGCGATCTGAAACACCGGATGTTGAATGCCGTCAACGTGACGGGGAGCCTGACGGAGTTCCTCTATGCGTTTCCCGACAATCACGTCGATTTCGAGCCGCTCAACATCGGGAGTCGCGAGGACCAGGAGGTCTACTTCGCCACCAACGTCCCGGAGAACGAGCAGGCGTGGACCATCTCCGCCGTGCTCGCTTCGAAGTATGGTCGCGGAAGACGAGCGTCACCAGTACGCGGGCAGACATGGCAAACCGAGGTCGAGGATCGCTGTCTGCGATCCTCGGGCACAGTAGTGTTGATGCAGTCGCGATCAGAGATCGAGAGGGCTCGCCGAACGGACCATGGATTTCGCATCGACAGGCAGGGAGGTTTCGAGCGCGAAGCCGCCTGGACACGGGCCCACGAGATCGAGAACCCTGAGGAGTTCAAGAACCTTTAAGGGCCATCTCTGATTTGAAAGAGGACGTTCTGCCACCGCCCTATTTTCATCGTCGCCTGTGTGTCGCGTTCGCCATTGACCGGGGGATCGGCGCGTGACACGTCGCCGCTGAACACGGTCAGGATCGGCGATGTGCGGAGGAAGAGGTGCCTCGTAATGGGGAACGCGGGTCACCTACAAGGGAATGCTACGGGTCAGATGTGAATGGGAGGGGACGACCTCGATGCAGGCGCAGCACCGGATCAAACCACTGTTCGTAGTACGTGTTGCACGAGAACAGGATGATCTGCGTGCGCTCGGCCAGAGAGTGCAGGAGCACAATCGTCTTGTGCAGTCGCGTGGGATCGAGGTTCACGTACGGATCGTCGAGAATCAGGGGCAGGCGTCTCCCGCCCGAGAGCGCGGTGGACAGTGCCACCCGCAGCGCAAAATACAGCTGGTCCTGCACGCCCCGGCTCAGGCTTTGACTGGCAATCTCGACCTTGTCCTGCGTGTCCACGGCTGGATCCAGATGTTCATGGTCCAGGCGAACGCGCGTATACCGGCCACCGGTTAGCGCATGAAGGAGTGCGGACGCGTCATCGACGACCGGATCCAGAATGTGCTCGTGGAAGTCTTCGGCCGCCCGCTCCAGGGTATCGACGGCCAGGGTGAGGGACCGCACGCGACTCCGAGCCTTCGCTATCTCGGCGCGTACGCACGTCACCTGTTCCACCAGGACGGGAACGTCTCGCTCCCTGCCGTCGTGGACCAGCAGGTCACGTTCGATTGCCGCTTCGTCCTGTTGTAGCGCCGCCAGACGACGATCCAGACCGGCGATCCGCCGTCGCAGCGAGCCTCCCTCCTCTTCTTGGGCGTCCACCCCAGCAACCGATGGCGATATGACCTCAGTCTCAGATACCTCTTCGAGCGGCTCACCGGCTTCGGATATCTGCTTTTTCACCCGCTCCCAGCTCCGGCGCACCTCATCCTCGTCCCCCAGGGCCTCGAGCGCGGATCTAGCCCTTTCGAGCTTGTTGTTGGCGCCTTCGAATGCCTGGCGAAGAGTGATGCTCTCATCGACGGATCCCACCCCGAGCTCCTCGAACGCCTGTGATCTCTTTTGACGCGCTTCGTCCAGCCGAGCGCGAGCCTCACGCACGGGCGCCGGGTCGTCTCGCGGCACGTCCTTCCATAGACCGAAACCCCAGGCAAGCAGCAGGAAGACTGCAATAACGATGACGATGGAGAGACCAAAGGGCGAGACGAAATACTGTGTGAAGCGAGCGTCCAGCTTGAGCAGCTCCGTGTGCAGCACCAGAGCAAGTGTAATACCGGCGGCCACGCCAAGCACCACGCCGGCCCACGGCATCCACGTGGCCCATCGCGGGCGCTGTGTGGCTTGCTGCTGTGCGGCACTCAGCTCCCGTCGAGCTTGCTGCACCGCATGATCCAGATCGAGAAGTGCCATGAGATCAATGCGCCCCGCGGCCGCGAACGTGTCTCGCTCGATCTCGGCTTGCTCCACCGCTCCATGAGCCGACATGAATTGGTCGAGAAGCGTCCGCATCTGGTCGCGGCGCGCCCGTAACTCCGCCGCTTCACGCCGGCGCTCGACGGCGGTCTCCATGCGTTCTAACCGAGCGGTGGACGCATCACGCGTCATGATGACTTCGGCCACCTCCTCCTGGAGGCGCATGCGTCGCTCCTGCAGTCGAAGGACGGAATCCTGATGAACGCGAGCGTCGGACAGCTGGCCGGCGAGCTCCGCAAGCTCCTGCTCCTTGCGCTCCAGAAAGCGGGGATTCCCCGTCCTCGGCGGCATACGGAGGGCATCGAGTCCTTCACGCATGTCCGTGAGGGCGCGCTCGTAGTCCGTCTCTCTCGCTCCCGTCATCAGGCCTTTGATCTGAGGAGCGAGTCCCTGCAAGTTCGCCCGGACCAGATCGGTTTGTTGGACAAAGGTGGTGGCGGTAAAGACGTCTGCTTGAGAGAAACCCAACCACTCGTGCAAGCATTCGAAGTAGTACTCCGCGTCCTCTACCCGAGTGCCGGGGCCGAATGCGGCGCTCCACGTTTGCTCGCCATTGCGCGTCACGTCGACCTGCTGTGTCTCAAACATACGGTCCAACCGCACGCTGTGACCGGCGTCCGTCTCGAATTCCAGCACGCCCCGCGGAGTTGCCAGCGGCTTGGACCACGGGTGGAATCGCTCAGGGCTTTCCAGCCCGAAGATGATGCCGTACAAGGCCTGCATGATATGGCTCTTGCCGGTCTCGTTGGGCCCGGAGATGAGATTGGGCCTGTCATCCCGGAAGCGTATGTCCACGCGATCAAGCTGTGCGAAGTCCTCTAATGCCAGGCGCGTGAGCTTCACGTGACGTTCCGGATTCCCAGGGCGACAAGGCCCTCCTTCAACGCATGTTCCAGCTCGAGGCGTTCCTGCGTGTCGCTCGTCGCTGCGATCCGCCGTCGAAGCATTTGGACGAATCGGCCACTGATGGCGGCTTCGCCGGCCACCCGCTCACCGAGAT
>QHBP01000174.1 GCA_003244175.1 Chloroflexota bacterium
TCGTTGACCTGGCCGCCGGCCAACTTCTGGCGGACCTCGTAGCATCGCTGGCGGCGAGCAACATGTTCGCGCCAGGTCTCCGTCGGCAGCGCGCACTCGGCGGCGGCCGGCCGGTTCCAGTCCCCTCGCCTCGACACGTCGTGGATGCCGCCGGCGATGTGCGCCGGCAGCTCGAGATCCACGCCCTTGCGGACCGGCTCGTAGATGTAGCGATCGGGGTTGTCCCGGAGGAGTGACCACACCGAGCCGGCCGGCTCGAAGGCGATGGCGCAGCGCTTCTTGGCTTCGTCAAAAAGGAACGGGATCACCGTGTTCTTGGAGATGTACCCCGTGATGTCTTCCTTGGTGTAGTACGCGCCCATCTGTTTCTGATTGATGTACTTCTCGAAGATGTAGCCGAGGACGTCGGGGTTGATCTCGTTGTCCTTGCGCAGCGGGCGGGTATCCAGATGCCATTCGTATTGATCGAAAAAGGCGAAGACCTGCTGGAAGGCCTCGTCGGCGATCTCGATACCGGGATACCCCAGTTCGAGCTGGTGGACGTCGAAGAGTCCGCCGTTGAGGTACGGCACGGTCCCGAGCAGAGTGTCGAGCTCGGAGCTGCGCTGCGACTGACCCAGGCCCTCGTGAAAAAGGCGCAGCAAGAAATGGCGATAAAACGACAGGAACTGGCCGTGACCTCGCCGCTGCTGTACCAACCGCAGTCGGTTCCCGAGGTAGTCGGGGTCGCCGTCCAGAAAGCCCTTCTTCTGGATGAAGTAGACGAACATGAGGCGGTTGAGCATGAGGGAGGCATACCATTCACGATCGCCCTGCTCTTCCATGCCCTGGATAAAGCCCAGGAAACGGTCGTGCTCCGTCTTGAAGCGATCGTAGAAGCGCTTCGTGACCTTGTCGACGTCGAATGCCGCTCGAACTTTGCCCGTCACCTCGACAAGGTCCAGTTCGGCTTCTTGGTCAAGGGTGAAGGTGATCGACTGGAGGTTCTGGATCAACGGCTCACCGGACTGTCCGGCGTGGAGCGTGTACTCGCGCGCTCGGTCCGGTTTGCCGGCCTCGCGCTTCACCCACTGCCACACTTGTGTCGTTCCAGCAGAGTCGACGTAGATGATGATGTGCTCGTGAACCGACCGTGCCGCCTGTTTCTCGATCTTGCGCCGGGCGGCAGGCTCCGGAATCCGGCCGTACTCATCGGGCGCTGCCACGAACACCGCCATCCCCCGCTTCTCGGCCACACCCTGGAGGAGATAGCTGTCGGGCGGAAGGTCGACGTGCAGGCGCTCGCGGTAGTGGTCCCAGCCCAGCTCGCGGATGAAGAGGTCGCGGAAATTCGCGCTCTTGAGATAGTCTCGAATTCTACTTTCGCTGACGACCATGCCCTACCCCTGCTGTCCAAACAGGCCCATCGAGCAGATGATTTGCGGCTCCCGATGATCCTGCTCCTCCGTCACCCGGCAAAGCCGGTCGTCCCGGCGCAGCGTGGTGACAAGTTCCGCCAGCCCCTGATCGTCGATGCCGCTCTTGAGCTGGCGGTTCAGGGTGTCGACAGCGGACTGGAGCAGTGGATGGCGGTAGACGTCGTCGATGGCACGGTGCAGATCGGGCGTGTCGAAGAGCGTGCCCTTCACCGCGGAGGCGTAACGCTTCAGCCTTTCGTAGCTGCGAAACCGAGCCCCTGAGGGCCGTCCCAGCTGACCACCGATGGAGCGTTCCTCCTCGATCAGATGCGCCGCGCCATGCTGCACCAGCTCGTGATGACCGGGTTGGCGCTCCAGGCCGGGCGCCCCCGGCGGGCACGCGGCCGCCTGCAGGATGGCGAGCTGGGATTCGGTCACCGGCTTGCCGTCGCGGTCGATCCAGGCGAGGGCATCATTCCCCTCCGCGGTTCGCATGTAGAGCAGCACTCCTTCGGGCTTCTCTCGCGTCCCCTGCCAGTCACGCGTTGCATAGACGACGTCGGGGAGCGCCGGAATGGTCCCCTTGAGCGACGGGTCGCGGTCGGTGGCGTTCTTCCAGATCTGATACGCGTAGGAGG
Source organism: Chloroflexota bacterium (assembly GCA_003244175.1). Lineage (GTDB taxonomy): Bacteria > Chloroflexota > UBA5177 > UBA5177 > UBA5177 > QHBP01. The sequence continues at coordinate 2,036 of QHBP01000174.1, forward strand.
CGAGGTCAACTTCCCCGTCGGCATCGCCATCGAGAACGCCGGACTTCTCGGTGTAGAGGTCTCGCAGCGCCTGTCCGGTCAGCTCGCCCTCGAAGAAGGATTCGTCGCCTCCCACCACCTCGTCGTTTTCCTTGAGACGCTTCGCCACCCGGGTACGCAGGTTGATGATGCGCTCAACGCCCGCCGCCGGAAGGAAGGTGTAGCAGAGGATCGTCTCCGCCCGCTGACCGATGCGATCGACGCGGCCTGCTCGCTGGATGAGCTGGATGATGGCCCAGGGAAGATCGTAGTTCACGACGATAGAGCAGTCCTGCAGGTTCTGTCCTTCGCTCAGGACGTCGGTCGCCACCAGCACCCGTAGCTCTTGGTCGGGAGTGACGGAATCTCTCTTCTCATTGCTAACAGGGCTGAAGCGCCAGGCGGAACCCGTGGGATCGGCAGAATCGCCGGTCACGCCTTCCAGATAGCTGATGCCGAGAGCTCGAAGCTCGCGCGTCAGGTAGTGCACCGTGTCGGCGTACTGCGTGAAGATGAGGACCTTGTCCTGAGGATGCCTCCGGCAGAGCAGGTCGTGGAGAGCCGCCAGCTTCGCATCTTTCCCCGCCTCCCACTCACCGCAGGTCTCTCGCACGGTCAGGAGGCTGCGCGAGTCGGCGAGGAGATCGTCCGCGAGAGCGGGTACGAGCAGCGTGGGTCGGAGCCACTTGAAACGCTTCCGGTTCGAGCCGGCGTACTGGCGGTACACAGCACCGGCTCGGCGTCGGTAGTCGTCTTCTGTTCGGAGACTCGCGGTTGGCCCGGCGCCTTCCGGAAGACCCCCGTCCTCGTCCCCCTCGGTCATGACCGGGTCCGCGTCCTCGTCTGATGTCGCCACGTCCAGATATTCGGCATCCTGTGTCCCCAGCGGCACCTCAAGACCGCTCTCCATGGCATGCAGCAAGACAAAGTTGCGCAGTATGTGCCGCTCGATGGACTGGATGAACGCCGGCCCGCCACTCTCCAATCGCTTGAACAGGTTGGTGCGGCAGAACCCCATCAGGCGTCTGCCGCCACGCGAGAGGTCCGCGACCGCGCGCTTTTCCGACGCCTTGAGCGGAGGGAGAGAGGGCTGGAGGTAGTTGGCCAGCCCATAGCGCGGCAGGCGCAACGCGTTGACGGCGTTGACCACTTGCGGCGAGTACAGGCGGGCGTACGGATCGTCCGGATTGGCGTCGTCGATGGCGAAGGCCAGTGTCTTGGGGCTGCGGCCTGGAAAGTACGAGCGCCGGCCGTCCGCGAACTCGAGGTACGTGCGGCCGTTGTCCGGGTCCGTCTCGGCGTAGTTGTTCTGGATAAAGCTGCGGGTGCGACGGACGAGGAAGAGGCGCATGAGCTCGCGCCAATCGTCGGCATAGTCGCTCTTGTCAAAGGCTTCGAGCGAGCGCACCGGGCACTGGTGACGGCGAATAAACTCCGTCTCCCCAAGCTCCTTGATCCGTTTTTCTGGGCGCACACCGAGGTCCTGCCGTTCGGAGATGAAGAGACGGAGCTGGTTGGAGAGGTCCTCGTAGGTCTTGTTGTACGGTGTCGCCGAGAGGAGGATGCAGCGGCTCTCGTTCTCCTGGATGTACTCCTGGATGGCGCGATAGCGGCGCCCCTCCCGATTGCGCAGGTTGTGGCTCTCATCGATGAGGACGACCCGATAGCGGCGAAGGGCCGGGAGCTCGTTCTGGACCATGCTGAGCGGCATCAGCTTGGCCAGCAGGCGGTAGCGATGCACGTACTCTTCCCACATCTTGACGAGGTTTTTCGGGCAGATGATGAGCGTCTCGGTACCGAAGTCGTCCTGAAGGACACGTGCCAGCGCGGTCGCGATCATCGTCTTGCCCAGCCCAACGACGTCGCCGATCAGAACGCCGCCACGCTTGTTGAGGTGATGCGCCGCGATCTTGACCGCCGCCGTTTGAAAGTCGAAGAGGAGGCTCTGAAAATCCTTCGGTACCCGGAACTCCGAAAGTCCAGCCCGAGCCTCCTGCGACAGGTGATACGCGATCTTCAGGTACACGTGGTACGGGGACAGCGGCTTATCGCGCGCCCAGCTTTGATCGATGATGTCCGCCAGCTCCTGCGAGATGTCGATGCACCATGGGTTGCGCCAGCAGCCCTCGAACCAGACCCGCAATTTGTTGCAGGCGTCCTGCTCGAGGACATCGACGTTGAGCTCCCCTTGCCAGGACAGGCCGGAGTACGTCAGGTTGCTGCTGCCCAGGAAGCCCGTGATCGGATTGTTGTAATCGTCCCGGTACAGCAGATACAGCTTCGCGTGCAGATGATGCTCCAGGAAGAGCTTTACTCTGACCTGTCTGGCCCTGAGCTGGACGCTCAATCGTCGCAGCGCGCACTCGTCTGCATTGTTCGGCGCGCCGACGGTAAGCTGCTCCTGGAACTCGTCCGCCATCCGCTGGCGAAGGCGGTGGGCGCGCTGGTTGTCGATCTCGTTTGCACTGGGAGTCAGACTAAATGTCGCCACAAGCTCATCCCGCGGCGCGGTCTGCATCCCGACCAGAAGCCGGCAGCACGAGTCGTCTTTGCCGCTCCAGCGATCGACGAAGTCGCCCAGATGCTTCCAGCCCCGGAGATTGAAGTAGCCGACACAGAAGTCTGCCCGCTCAGAGTGTTTTAGTGTCTTCTGGAGCGCCGGTAGTAGGTGCTCCTGCATGTTGTCGAACACTCGTGGCACGAGATGGGTTCCTTCTAGTTGCTGGGCGGGCTGCCGCGATTCAGCCCACGGCCCTATTCCTACGTCGTCCAACCAGACCTTAGGCCGGCACGTGCATGAGAATAGCATCGGGAGATGCCACAATCCAGCGACCCGACGCGGATCTCGTGAAAGGACGCAGTGGATCCTCCCGGCCCCACACGGGTCGGAACGACGACGCGGCAATGAAATACATACTCACTGCCGGCGGCAATATCAGTGCCCTGCTTCAGCGGAAGACCGTGCAGGTCGCCGGACCGGACGGCGCCAGGCTGATAGGGGATAGCCGGAGAGGGACCACGCGGCCTACACCCCCCCCCGTCCACTTCGATGGCGTGATGGCTCAGTGCTTTTCCGGACAGCTATCCCAAGACCCACTCAACAACACCAGTCCCCTCCTCCGCAGACTCTCCCGCAAAGTGGGCGAAGGGAGTGTCGCCGAGCTACAACTAACGACCTTCCCACAGAGTGGCGAGGGAACCTAGCCGAGCTACAGCCAATTCCCTTCGGGAATCCTCGGCAAATCCTGAACCGGCGGGATGCCGCATGCCGCGTTGTAGAAGTACGCGTAGGCGCGCTCCGTCTCGCTAACCTCTACCTCGCCATCCCCTATGTGGACCTCGACGACCCGGCGCTCGAACAATGACATCGCGGGAGCGGTCGAGACGTATTCCTCGAAGCGGTCGACGATCTCCAAAGCTCGCTCCATTTCGGGAGGCGACAACCGCAGAAGATCGCCGTGTACCATGTCCGATCCATCCGTCAGGACGGGATAGTCGAAGGTGTCGTATAGAGCACCCAGCACGTAGCCTGGCGCGGACGAGCGCACGAATGGCGCCAGGAGTCGGTGGTTGGGTTGTCCGCGCTTCAGGGTGCCGTAGACGAAAAAGGCTCCGGGGTTGTCGCTCACGCGTTGTCCCCAGCCTGGATGTCCTTGTACTCCTCGAAGTCGTAGGTTACCAGTCCCCCATAGTCCTCGTCCGCCGGATGCAGGAAGTACGCGACAATCATGTCCCGCTTCTTCTGCCGGTACAGACACGCGTGGGCGGTCCCGCCTCCGGTTGAGTGCGGGACGTAGCGACAGCTCAGTCTGCGAGAGGCGTGCGGGACGAGACCATTGAGAAACGTCCATATGTCGATGCCCCGGTGACGACTGCCGTCCGTCTGGAACTGCTCCGCGAAGTGTCGCTGGTCGTATGTCACGACAACGTGAATGCCGCGGTAGACGTATGTGCAGCTGACTGCAAGGTTCTCCTGTTTGCATTCCGCAGATCCGTTGCCGGCGTTCCAGGCCGCGTCTATGGCTTTGTGCGAAGACCCAAGGGTGGGAGCGGCGCGAGCGCCCGAGGTTTTGGACCCGCAGGCCGAGAGCAGGAGGGATATCGCCAGGAGGGCGAAGAGACGATGCATGGTACCTCCCTCTTTGGGGTCCGACAATCACGGCTTCGGGTTTGGGTTTCCCTGCTGAATTTTCCGAATCTTGATGGCGTACGTGCGGGCCATCTCACCCAGGCGTCGATTGACGACGCCCATGGCTTCGATGGTCGTCCCCGCCGTCACATCCGCTATCGACCCTTTCGCTCCGTTGGGCAGCGTGATGCGAGTCGTCTTCGCAAGGTCGATCAGGACGGTGCGTTTGCCGAAGCGTGCAGTAAGCGTATCGCCCTCCTGTCCAACCGTCGATACCAGCCCCGACTTGAGATCGAGGTACTGCAGGTCGAGATCGTGGACGACGTCCGCCGTGTACACGAGGGCGCGCTGCGGGTCCGGGCGCGCCGGCGACGAGACCTGATCTCCCGGTTGGAAATCCTTGTTCGAGACGCGCACGTTCTTGGCGGCATCGAACCTCGCTCCCGGAGGCAGAATCACCGTGACAACCTCCTTGCCCTTCAGCCGCACCAGCACGTCTCTTCCATACACGTGGCTGACAATCTTGAGGAGAACACCGCTTACGCTCGTCCGAATATGACGCGACCCTGAGGAACAGCTGCGCTCGGCCAGCACCAGCGGCGGCAGCGGCTTCTGATGGTAATTGAGGGAGGACGAGAGGGAACGGGCGGTACGATCTCGCCGTGTAAGTGAAGGAAGGCGAAGATCATCCTCGATGAATCGGAGGATCGAGTCGAAGTCTTGCAGCTGGTGATCCACGTAATGGGGACGGGAGTACGGCGAGATGATCACTGTCGGTACCCTCGGGCCCAGGCTGATGTAGTCGTAGCGAGGGGGCGGCACGTGGTCGTAGAATCCGCCGAAGTCGTCCCACGTGAGCACAATCATGGTCGATGGCCAGTACGTGCTACGCATCACCGCGTTGATCTGGCGGATTGTCCAATTCTCGCCGACGCACATGCTGTACGGCGGGTGCTCGCTCAGCTCCTCATTGGTCACCAGCCAGCTCACGGTGGGCAGACGGCCGTGTACTACATCGGTGATGAAGGCCGTATCCGACGGGATTTTGGTGCGCCACAGGTTTGAAAAGCGTATATGTCGGATACTGTCAAACGCCGACCAGATGTACCCCGACCTGTACGGCCCGGGAGCATAGTATTTCCACGACACGTGGTACCGCTGGAACGTATCCGCCATGGTGGGTATGTCGAAGCACGGCCGTGTCAGGTAATGGCGTCCGCTGGAGGGATTGATCGCCGACACCACGGAAAACGGCCCTCCGTCACAGCCCCACGCGTGCCGGATCTGACCACGGGGGTTATCCACGGTGTTGTAGGAGCTGGCGGCAATCGTTATCAGGTGATTGGGGTAACTGGGTCCCATGATGGTGGAGAAAAAGCGGTCGTCCAGGGTGAAGCCGCGTGCATATGCCCAGTAGCCGGGGATATCGGACTGCCGGTATTGCGAGTCGGCAATATCTTTACCGGACTGGATGGCCGCGGGCAGCAGACTAAAGCGGTTCATGCGTCCCGAATTGACCGCAAACGCAGCGGCGTCTCCGTCATGGGAGATGTCGAGCTCGGTGTGATCGGGCGTGTGATTGAGGCGGACCAAGCGCCCGTTTGGCAGACGTGCTCGCCTGCTTCCGTCAGCACCCGGAGACGTGCCGAATATGTTGTCGAAGCTGTGATTTTCTTTATCGATGATGATGATGTGTTTGATGGGAGTATGCGGTCGGGAAGACGCGTCCGGGCCTGCGGGTCCCACGATGCTCCCTCTGGCTCCCAGGACAAGCGTGGCGACCGCGGTCATCAGTCCCGCGGCGCAGATACGAATGCCGGTGCTCCGCACATCCCCTCTTTCATCGCGGCAATTTCCGTCTTCATCCGTGAAAGCTCACGTCATGGTAAACGGAACGACTCCCTGGGTGCGGACGGCTACGCCGTCCGATGTAGGCGGGTCGCTCCGTCGGCCGCCCGTCTGCGGCTGCGGCGTGTGTGACGCGTAAGGTATATGCAATCGGTGTGGGATGGGAACGGTGTCTCGTGTGCCGAGCGTGTCAATTGGACACGTGCGGGCGACGGAGCGACCCGCCTACATCCGCGACAAGTCACGGATATGGACGACCATGATGGCGAATGCGTTGAGCGTCCTTTTAGGGTCCCTGGACCTCGTGGACCCCGTACACTCATGCGCTACGGTGGCCCGGCACCTCGTGCTTGTGCACTTCCGCGTGAAATTCGTGCCGCGCCCCCTGCCGGCGCTCGTCGCGGCAGCAACAGAATCCGTCAGCCACGGGTGTGGCCTCGCCCGCTCGTTCAGCCCTTAGACAGACGAAGCAACACTCGCCCTCGTGTGGAGGATCCGTGCCTAGATCGCAACCGCAGCGCCATAGCATCCTGGTCGATGTCCTTGAAGCTCGCGGATGTATCCGCGTCTCTAGCCCATCGTACTCCTCGACGGAGCCGGCTGCCACGGCATCGCCGCAGGAGATGTCGCTCGGCTCCCGTGGCCGTGTGTGTTGGGGGCGGCCGTCACGCGCAGGCGCGATGTGAGTGTTGGAAACGCCGAAAGGCGAGCATGTCACCGTGCGCGGGAGGAGACGTCAAAGGGGGGAAGTGGGAGGGCGATTGGGGGGTGGTGCGGAAAATGCTCTGTGATCCAGTGGGGCAGGAATCATGAACGAAAGAATCTTGATCGTCGATGACGAGGACCCGATCCGGGACGTGGTAGGTCGCTACCTGCACAAAGACGGGTTCGAGACGCTGCTTGCTAGGGACGGAGAGGAAGCTTTGCGTCTGGTGTCCGACGCCGATCTGGTGATTCTGGACGTGATGCTCCCGTCCCTGGACGGGCTCGAGGTGTGCCGGCGTCTACGCGCTCACGGCAACGTTCCGGTCATTATGCTCACAGCGAGGCGGCGCGTAGCCGACAGGATCGTCGGGCTGGCACTCGGGGCGGATGACTACGTCCTCAAGCCGTTTAGTCCGCGCGAGCTCGTTGCTCGCGTGCAGGCGCTCCTACGACGGGTTGCGCCACGTCCCTTGACCGACGATGTTATTCGGTTTGATGACCTGCGCATCAATGTTCAAAAAAGAGTTGCGGAGCGCGCGGGCACGGCAATTGAGCTTACCGCCCAC
>QHBP01000394.1 GCA_003244175.1 Chloroflexota bacterium
GGTTGATGCGAGATGCCTGGCTTCACGCCGGGACCGGAAAGAATGAGGGTGATGTGCTGGGATCCCCAGTCAGCACCGCCGTGGCGTCCCATCATGGTGGACAAGCCACTGTTGCGCGCGTCCTCGCGCAGAAGGATGCCGATGTCCTCGCCTGTGACTCCCGCCTCGGTGCTGAGCAGGTAGTGATACGCGTGCTTGAGATCGGCCGAACACGACTCGCAGCCCGCCATGTTGTAGTAGTACTTCGTCCCCTTGTGCTGCGCGTAGAACACCGCCGACACATTGTCGAGATGGCGGTTGTAGATGGCTTCCGCGACTCGCCGATTCAACGATGGGTCCTTCATCCAGATCGACATCATGGTTGGGCCCGCCGAACCACCGCCGTTGATGAGAATGCTGGCGTGAGGGCGAACGCCATTCAGAATGTTCTTCACCTGACCTCGATCCAGCACACGATGCTTCGATTGGATCATTCCATGATCAGCGGTGATAAGAAAGAGCGTTTGATCGTAAATACCGGCGGCCTTGTACGCGGATATCATGCGACCCAGGTCGGCGTCGAATTGCCTGTAGAGCCTCGCCTCCTCGGGGTACCAGTTGTGCGACCAGTGGCCGACAGTGTCGACCTCCGGCAAATTCAGCATGATCGCTCGCGGCCGATACAGCTGCAAGCTCTTGATGCCGAAGTTCATGACCAGGGTATCCTGCTTGCCGAGCGGAAGAGGGTCATACAGCAGCGGCATGGTGCTGTCATTGCTGCTCGCCAGCGGCGCGCGCAGCGACGGATCGTTCAGTAGGCGCGCCGGTACGGGATGCTGTCCCAGGGTGTATGGAGCCCACTGATGGCTCGACGTGCGGTCATATGAGAAGATCCAGCTGGCGTCGGGGCCGCCCATCGGGCCCGCCGCATGAAAGTGGGCGCCGCTCCCCGCGATCGCGAGTCCGTTCGGGTACTTCTTTCGGATCTCACCGGAGAGCGTCGGTGTACCCGAGTCTTTGATGACCCTGAAAGCATATCCATTGAGGTAGTTGACCTTGGCCTGGAAGGTCGGCGAGATGGTCTTATGAACTCGATCCGCCCAGTCCCAGTTGACGATGCCGCCGTCATCCTTCGGGAGGGAGCCGGTACCGATCACCGCGTGCCCGGGCGGCGTAATGCTCATCAGGTCGCCGACCCAGGCTCGATCATACTGGTGCGCGTGCTGCAGCAGAGCACGAAGGTTGGGCATGCTGCCTATGTTCCTGCTGATATAGTCCGGTCTGCCGGCGTCGAGCACGATCATGCAGAGGTACTTGGCTACCGGCGGCGGTGACGCCGCCCGGGTCGACAACGGCAGCGCGCTCAGGAGAGGCACTACAAGAAACAGAGATAGGAGGAGACGTTTCATGGCTACCTTTCAGAACTACTAGATCTCAATGCACCCAGCAGCTAACCGACGTCGGGAAGGATAACGCGTTCCGTCTTCACATCGACCAGCACGACGATATTGCCGTAAACGTCGACACCTTCATCGGGTGGCAACGAGTTGTACGTGCCACGCAGAATCACCAATGCCACACGGCGGTTCGCCCCATACTGCCGCTCGAGACCGGCGACATCCACGTCATAGCGTGTTGGCAGGGGAAGGCTGGAAAGCGCCTCTTGTAGTCCGTCGAGCTGGACCACGCGGCCATCGCGCAATGACGGTCCTTGCGACCACACGATCGTGCTCTTCCCGAAATCCTCGGCCCTCTGGATGGCGCGATCCTCACCGGTTGGCGCACCAGCACCGGCAAGCGTCAACCACGCGCCCCCCACGCCCATGGCAACGAGGATAACAGACACCAACATCCACAGAGATCTCTTCATACCTTGAGCCCTTGCACACGCTCCAGGCGCTCGCTAATGACGAGCCCTCCCGTCGAAATACTCCTTGATGCCACCGGCATATCCCTGTGCGAGGGCGGCCATGATCGCGCGATGGTGCAAAGCGGCAACGTCTCGCGGGCTTGATAGATAGAGGGTCTCGATCAGCGCTCCCGGCATGCGCGTCCCCACCACGTACCCCTTCTTCGACGGCCCCAACACTAGAAACCACGGGTAGTCCGCCCGCGTTTGCGGTACGATGTCCGCTACGTCCGTCCCGACACCGAGGTCCGGCGACGCGTATCTGGCTCGGGCGAGTGACGAGGAGATCGAAGCCGTGAGCAGCGCGGCCAGGCGTTGATTCTGTCCCCGGAAGGGGCGATCAGGGCAGTAATACCCGTGGGTGCCATGCGTGTCGGGGCTGGCGCTGGCGTCGAAGTGGACCGATATGAAGACATCGGCGTGGCGCCGGTTCGCGTAGACGTTCCGCGCTACCAGCTCGTCCACATGGTCGATCTTTCCATCGTGATTGACATCGCGCGGAGGCACATTGACGTCCTGATCGCGCGTCCGTGTGAGGTAGACGCGGTAGCCCATGGCTCTGAGGTCACTGGCCGCATGCTTCGCTACGTCCAGCGTCAACACCTTTTCCACCATCGTTTGCGACGAGTCAGCCGCGCCAGGATCATCACCGCCATGCCCTGGATCGAGGACGACTATATAGGGAACGCCATCGCCGTGACGGCTGCGAGCGAGAGCCGTCGAGGGACTGACGAGAAGTAAGAAGCACAGGGCGAGGACGATCCGCGAGAGCATCAGGGGGCGCATGGCCCAACAGTATAGCCAACGACTATGCGGATTGAGGGTCCGATTCTTGCCGCTTCACGAAAAATTCAGACGACGCGGTCATGAAAGGAATCGAGGTAAGAGATGACGCAGTCACAGCCCGTGAATCGGCGGGACCCCCCTGATGTGGGCTCGGAGAGGGAGCAACTATCCGCTTTTCTTGACTACCAGCGTGAAACGCTTTTATGGAAGGTCGACGGCCTGTCGAAAGCCGAGCTGCTGCGCCCGCTGATGTCATCGGGTATGATGTTGCTCGGTCTTGTCAAGCATCTCGCCTATGTCGAGCGCTGGTGGTTCCAGTCCGTGTTCGCCGGAGAGGATGTCGACTACCCTTGGACCGATGACGATCCCGATGCGGATTGGCGCGTCGAGCCCGACGAGGACGTCGCGTCCGTTCTCGACTTCTACCGAGCGGAGGCGACGCGTTCGCGCGAGATCATGTCTTCGGCCGGCCTCGACGACCTCGCTCGACGGCCACACACGCCGCCGCCGGGAGGAGACCGGAGCTTACGATGGATCGTGCTGCACATGATCGAGGAAACGGCGCGCCACAACGGGCATGCGGATCTGATGCGCGAGGCTATCGATGGCGCCACGGGGGAATAGAGAGGCTATCAACTATTTCCCGCGAACTCAACCGAGAAGTGGGTGACTTCACGACGGGATGTTCGGGTGCTCGACCTGCGGGGTCACGGTCCGGAGAATGGGGCGTGGCTGGTCGGATCCGTGCATGCGCTCTCCAGCAACGCCGACTACACGGCAAGTCAGGCGTGGTCACGCCATTTCTACGAGCAGCATGACACGTACACGCTCATAGACGGGATCACCGACTCCAATGCGCACAATGGCGACGACGCCCGGGCGCTCTACGAGAGGTGCGAGCATGAACTTGTCTGCGATCCAGATGACGTCGCACGGTTGAATGATCCAGCCTTCAGGACGACACTGCTAGGTTCAGCGTTCAAGCTCGGTCTAACACTCCCGCCGCGCTAGCGTTGCATTTCACCCGGAAAGAACGTAGTCTGATCCAATCCGGTACCGTGCCGGTAGCGATCCTCAAAGGCGGAACGTGACGTGAGACGTCTTGCGCAGCTCCTGCCCGTCCTCGCTGCGTTGCTGTTGTCGCACAGGGCAGTCGCAGCCTCTCCGGAGAAGGCGCGCGTCCTTCAACAGGCCACGCAACAGCCGGCCGTGCAAGTAACAGCTCAGCGGGCACCTCCCGTGACACCATCTCCCGGTGTCACCATCACCCCAACTCCGACTCCCGGCCCTCTGCCCACGAAAACGCCAGCACCGGTCCCGACGAAGCCTCCGACTCATCGCCTCGTTTTTCGGCTGCGCTCGGTGCGCGTCCAGTCGTCGCCCAGGGCAGACTTTGCTCTCAAGCGGGCGCCACTCAAGCACGCCCGATCCGGCAAGAAGGTGTACGTGTTCATCTACTGGATCCTACGGACCACGACATCGCACAGCCGGCCCTCGTATGCCTTTACGGTTCTCGCCGGCAAGCGGACGGTCGTGCGCACCAGTTTCAAGGGCCATCTGTCGTCCTACCCTCCCAACGAGTACGAGGCGTCCATCTCACTCGTGCTGTACCATCCGGGGACGTACACGGTAAGGGGTCGGGTCAGCTTCGGCAATGCGGCCAAGCAGGGCTCTGCCAAACTGACCATTCGATAGACGGCTTGCCCGCGGCCGTGGCTACGTTCAAATCTGGATGACTCGTCATGACGGACAAATCAGGCCGCATAGACTTGCCCACGCTCGAAACGGAACGCCTTCTTCTGCGCCGGCTGCGCGACAGCGATCTCGAAGACCTGTTCGCCTTTGCGTCGAATCCCGTCGTGGCGGACTACCTGTCGTGGGAACCGCACCGCTCTTACGACGACACGCAAGCCTTCTTGCGACACGTGCTGCAGTCATACAGGAAGGGGGACCTGGCGACGTGGGGGATCGAGCACAGGGAGGACCGAAAGGTCATCGGCACGGCCGGCTTCGTGACCTGGTACCGGCACGATGCCAGGGCCGAGATCGCCTATGCCATAGGACGCGAGTACTGGGAACAGGGATACGCGACCGAGGCGGTCTCGGCGATCATCGTCTACGGGTTCGAGACCATGCAGCTGAATCGCATCGAGGCGCGCTGCATAGTTGACAATGTCGCTTCCGCGCGTGTCATGGAGAAAGCGCGCATGCGATATGAGGGAACCCTGCGGGAGCATATGCTAGTCAAAGGTACGCATCGCAACTTCCACATGTACTCCATCCTGAAGCGAGAATACAAGGTTCTCTGAACCGAAGCGCAGCAGCATCGAGGTTCGAAAGCTAAATCTCGATGACGTAGCCGTCGGGGTCGGCTACATACGCATAGAACATTCCTGGATCGTGCTCTCCCCGCTCCACCACGGTACCGCCGTTCTGCTCCAGCTCGCGTACGGCTTCTTCCAGGTCCTGAGAGTCGTCCAGGGCGAGGCCGACGTGCAACAGGCCTCCGCTGTTTCCAACCTGGTCGGAGTCACTGAAATGGAGTGTCAGCCAGGCATCCTGCTCGGGCGTGCTCAGGAAGACCATCTCATCGCGCAGCCGAAACTGCTCGACAAAGCCGAACGCGCCGTAAAAAGTACAGGACCGCTGTAGATCACTCACGAGGAGGTGGATATGCGAGTATCCCTGAATCTTTACCATTCAAGACCCCCATCCGAAGATTCCGTCGGTCTCAGCTTGCGCACAATGTGAGATTTTGTCAATAAGACCGGCAGAAGCTTCTACCACCGGCCAAAATTCGGGTCCATAACCGGTAGCAAGCGTGACCTGCTCTTGACACTCTCCCGACAGCGTGACACCTTTCCCCGGTCGCGAATCTTGGCCTTCCTGCCCCGCATTGAATTCCGTTCGTCCGTCCGCCTTACAACTCTAAATCAGCAATCGATTCAACAATTCGGCTGGGTTGGTGGGGGAAGCGGGCGACGTCCTCTCGCTTGGTGACGCCGGTAAGCACCAGCGCGGTCTCCAGGCCACTCTCGGTGCCCATCACGATGTCGGTATCCATGCGATCGCCGACCATGATGGATTCTTCCGAGTGCGCGTCAAGGACACGCAGGGCGGTGCGCAGCATCAGCGGGTTGGGCTTGCCGACGAAGTAGGGTGCCACTCCACTTGCATGGGAGATGAGAGCGGCGAGAGCACCAGTTGCCGGAATCATGCCGTCCGCCGAGGGACCAATCGGATCGGGGTTGGTGGCGATGAAACGGGCGCCGCCTCGAATGAGCCGGACCGCCTGGCTGATCCGGGCGAAGCTGTAGCTCACGGTCTCGCCGACGACCACATAGTCCGGGTCCAGCTCGGTGATGGTGTAACCGGCGTCATGGAGAGCGGTCGTGAGACCGGCCTCGCCGATCACGTAGGCGCGTCCCTCTGGCTGCTGCGCGTGCAGGAAGCGGGCGGTCGCCAAAGCAGAGGTGTACAGCGCTTCGGGTGGAACCTCGAGCCCGAGAAAACGGAGACGCGCCGCCAGATCTCGCGTCGTATAGATCGAGTTGTTGGTGAGGATCAGGTAGCGTATACCACGTTCGGCGAGGCCATGTATCCACTCCTCGGCGCCGGGGATCAGCCGGTCGCCCTGAACCACGACCCCGTCCATGTCCATGATCACGGCGCGGATTTCGGACATGTCGTCCCTCCTGAGTCAGAGTGGCGTGGCGAGCGGTTCGATCAGGTCATTGCCGGCGTTGCATCCGGCGCGCGTATACGGTACCCAGGGAGCCTGAGTATTGCGGCCACTCGGATTCACCATGGTCGGCGTGGAATCGCCCACCGGCTGGCTACTCGAGGTGTTGTAGTCGACGATGGGATCGGTCCAGTATCCGAATGATCCAGCCGTATCGGCTGTGCCGTCCGGCTTGTAGTAGTTGTACTCATTGGCGATGGGCATGCCGTGCCGGTCGGGATAGAGGCCGGTCTCCGACGTCAGGATGTCGTCGGCCGTGTGCGCAATGAGCGGAGTGTGATGGTTCGTCATCACGACACCGTTGTGCTCCATGAAGCTGAGCAGGTTCGGCATCTGTTCGAGGTCGGAGGGAACGTTGGG
>QHBP01000347.1 GCA_003244175.1 Chloroflexota bacterium
AAGGTCTGCTCGAGCGCCTGCCAGTCCACGTCGTTGAGGTCGATCTGATAGGGCGCGCGGTCTTCGTGGATCACGTAGGCTTTGGCGGCAACCGAGTCGTCGAGGAGCTGCTCGACGCGACGCAGAACCGGGCTCACGTCGACCCGCGGCGAGAAGTCCGCGATGGTGCGGGACAGGTGGACGAGGACCCCCCGCATCGGGCCGAACTCGGAGGCGCTGGGATCGGGCAGGATGGCCTTGAAGAGCCGGTCGACCAGCTTGGCGTGGTCGAGGAATGCCGCCTTCTCCTCATCGTTGACGATCAGCTGCTCGACGGCGTCGCCGGCCGCCTGGACGAATTCGAACCCCTGCAGGCCGGTGAGAGCGCCAAGAAGCACTCCTCGGTTCGAGCAGTACGAGACCGCATCGTCCACCGCGTCCCGGAGCTCGTCGACCAAGACGGCCTTCTCTTCGATGGGGAGGACACCAGTGTCGATGGCCCCCTTGCCGATGCCCCCGGTGACCGCGTAGAGCGCCAGCGCCTTCTGGAGATCGCGGAAGACGTCGACGTAGGCGACGATCACGCCGTTGTTCTTCTCGGGGAACACGCGATTGGCGCGGGAGATGGTTTGCATCAAGGAGTGGTTGCGCATCGGCTTGTCGAGGTAGATGGTCGAGCAGGAGGGCACGTCGAAGCCGGTGGTCCACATGGCGCAGACAAAGGCGATCCGCAGGGGATTTGCCGGATTCTTGAAATTCTCGTCGAGATCCTCCTCGACCATCCGCCGCCGGTGCGAGGTTATGTCGAGTCCACGCTCCGCCATCTCGGCAATCTCGTTCTGCGAGGAGGAGATGACGACCGCCATGTCGGTGGATTGCATCCACGCGATCTCCTCGTGGAGGAGCTCTGCTTCCTCTTCAGAGAGTGCATCGTTCGCGAGGCGGGCTAGTTTGGCGGAGAGTCGTGCCTGCCAGTGCTTCTGGACCTTGTCGTAGGTGCGGAGGGCGGTGGCCTTGTCGATGGAGACGACCATGGCCTTGCCGGCGAAGCCGCGGCCGAGGAAGTGGTCGACGATGTCCCGGCCCACGATATCGAGGCGCTCCTCGCGGGTGATCAGCTCGTACTGCTGGGCGAAGAGGCGGCCGAGCTTGGCCTCCTGCGCCTCGTCGATCTCGGCCTCCTCGAGAATGCCGAAATCTAGACTCCTACCTGCAGATGATGTATGAGAGACTGCTGATTATCCATGAGCTTCTCTCCGAACAAGGATCCTTGTACGTGCACTTAGGTACGAACATTAGCCACCCCGTCTAGACTTCGCGGCCGGCCGTGTCTTCCGATCCGATCCGGTGATCCCGCCGGACTTCCAAATCTTCTGGGACGTCGACGTTTATCTCAGGGGTGAAAATGAACGTGCCGGGTCGGAAGGCGCGCTCTACCTGACGAACATACAGCAGATTTATGATCGGTCTTCGGTCAATGGCGCCGACGGCGAACCCGAGGCAATGACGGCGGTCCTCGGCCCGAAGCCGCCGGCGAAGATGTCTGATATCGACGACTTCGACGAGCGCATCGCGTCGCGCAAGTCTCCCTGCCTTGTCATCAACGACGAAGCTCATCACACGCACGACGAGGAGAGCGAGTGGAGCCGGGCGATCCGTCGCCTCCACGTGGACAACCCGGGAGGTCTCGCGGCCCAACTAGATTTTTCGGCCACGCCTCGGTACCCCAAGGGCAGTCTCTTTACCTGGACCGTCTATGACTATCCGCTCAAGCAAGCTATCCTTGACAATGTCGTGAAGCGGCCGATGAAGGGCATCGCGAGGGGTATTAGAGAACAGCCATCCGACGTCGCCAGCACACGCTACCAGGCCTACTTGACGGCTGCCGTGGAGCGCTGGCGCGAGTATCGCGAGCAGCTGGAGCCACTCGGAAAGACGCCGATCCTCTTCGTCATGATGCACGACACGAGCGAGGCCGATGACGTGGGAGACTATCTCCGAACAAAGTACCCGAGCGAGTTTGGAGGCCACAGACTTCTGGTGATCCACACGAAACGGTCCGGAGAGGTCTCAGACAAGGACCTTGACATTGCCCGGCGGGTCGCTCGCGAGGTTGACGAGGCTGAGAGTCCCGTCAATGCCATCGTGAGCGTGCTTATGTTGCGGGAGGGGTGGGACGTCCAGAACGTCACGGTCGTTGTCGGCCTACGCCCATACAAGGCGAAGGCCAATATTCTTCCCGAGCAGACCGTGGGGCGCGGCCTTCGCCTCATGTTTCGCGACCTGGGCAATCTGTACCAAGAGCGCGTTGACGTGATAGGCAACAAGAATTTTATCGAGTTCGTCGAACAGCTGGAGCGTGACGAGGTGCTCGAGCTCGGAACCTTCGATCTGACCGGCGACAAGGTCAAGATCGTCGTCATCAAGCCTGACGAAGACAAGCTCGGCAAGGACATAGCCATGCCTCAGCTGAGTCCGATCTTGTCCCGCAAGAAGACCCTCACCGAGGAGATCGAGGGCCTCAACGTCCGCGAGATGACGTGCCCTCCCCTGCCCAAGACGCAGAACGATGCCGCCGCCAAGGAGTTCCATTACGAGGGCTACGACATCATCACGTTAGAGAAGGTCGTCGACCGCGACTACAGCATACCCGAGGTCCAGACACCCGAGGAAGTCATTTCCTACTATGCAAAGCGGATCGCGCAAGATGTCAAGCTGCCCTCTCAATTTGCGGCTTTAGTCCCCAAGGTACGAGAATTTCTCGCGGAACGCGCCTTTGGCGAGCCCGCCGACCTCTACGACCCGATCATTCTCAAGGCCATCTCCACGAGCGTCGCTCAGTACGTCACCGTCAAATCCTTCACGGCAGCGCTTCGCGCCCTTGTCATTGAGCAGCAGACACCCGAGCTCATCCTCAGCGATCGCCGGCTCTCGCAGGTCTTGCCTTTCCCCTTCTCGCGTCCGACCCGACCCGCTACGAAGACCGTCTTCAACCTCGTTGCCTGCGACAACGAGTTCGAACGACAGTTTGCCGGCTTTCTCGAAGACGCGAGCGACGTGCTCCGGTTCGCCAAGATGCCCTCTCAATTCGGCTTCACGATCGAGTACACAGACGCCGCCGCCAACCTCCGGTACTACGAGCCCGACTTCGTCGCCGTTTCCGCCGACGAGATTCACTGTCTTATCGAGACCAAGGGGCGAGAGGATATTGACGTTGCGCACAAGGACCGCGCGGCCCAGATCTGGTGCGAGAACGCGACCCTCTTAACCGGCATTGAATGGCGATACCTAAAGGTTCTGCAGAAAGAATTCGACAAGCTGCAGCCGGCCCAGCTCGGGGAGTTGACCTACCTTGGCGCCGCGCCCCCTGCTCCCGCGCCCGCGTCTGGCGTGGCCGCTTTGATCGCCGGAGGAGAGAGCGAGACACTCGAGTTCAAGTCCTCCCTACGTTGGGATATGCGGGAGAACAAGGTCAATCCGGTGCTCGAGAAGGTCATCGTGAAGACCGTTGCCGGCTTCCTCAACTCGGTGGCAGGCGGCGTCCTGCTGATCGGGGTTGACGACATCGGGACGGCCCTGGGTTTGGCACACGACTACGAGTCGCTCACCAAGAAGCCTGGTCGCGATGGCTTCGAGCTACACCTAACGAACCTATTGCTGAACGCCTACGGGAAAGACTTGAGCGCGTTCATCCGCATCACCTTCCCCAATGCGAGCGGCCAAGAGGTGTGCGAAGTCTCCATCAAGCCTTCGCCCCGTCCCGCATTTGTGACCGACGACAAAGGGCAGCAGTTGTTCATTCGAGCCAACAACCAAACGGTGGCGCTGTCTATGGAAGAGGTTTGGAACTACGCGAGGGTGCGCTGGCCGTAGGCGGCCAACACGGCTTCTCGTCCGTCTAAGACCGGCAGACTCGCGCCGGATGTTGCGAATCAATGCCATCAAGCCACTGGCGCGACCTTCTTGAACGGGCGGCGGGAGGGGGCGTCCGGCCGCGAGCAAACGATTCATCTGTGCGACAGTTTCGTGCACCGCGTTTCCCAGCGCGAGCGCGTAGCTCACGGGTGGACCTCCGCCTCGGCGCTGTTGTCTCTGCCGCTGCTCCAACGAGAAGTTGAGCAGGCAGTCCCC
>QHBP01000425.1 GCA_003244175.1 Chloroflexota bacterium
TACGCCGCCGGCGACTGCACCGGGGTGATGCCGCTGGCCTCCGTCGCGGCGATGCAGGGCCGTCTCGCGATGGCCCACGCACTCGGCGATGCGGTGGCGCCGCTGAACCTGCGCGGGGTGTGCGCCAACATCTTCACCGACCCCGAGATCGCCCATGTGGGGTTGACCGAGGCGGAAGCTCGGCAGAAACACGGGGACGATATTCATGTAGTCACCCTCCCCTTCACGGCCATAGATCGGGCCGTCATCGAGCGGCGGCCGCGAGGGATCATCAAGATCATCGTTGGGAAGAAGCCTCTGATAGGGTACGCCCTGGGAGAAGGCGAGGTCATCGGCGCCCACCTTATCGGCGCGAACGCGGGCGAGCTGGCGCATGAGTTCGTCATCTCGATGCAAGCGCGAACCTTCAGCGGGCGTCTGGCGCAAGCGATCCACGCTTATCCCACGATGTCCATCGGAGTGCAACAGGCGGCCGGACTCCTTTTCCCTTCGGGTCGTGCCACGGTGGTCATGCGCGAGGACATAATCCCTTTGCGGGATGCGGGGAGCCGTAAATGATCCTTGGGTCGCCTCACCCCCGGCCCCGTTCCCGGCCCCCTCCCATCTCGGCAAGGGGAGCTCAGGGCTTGGGGCTAGGGTGCATTTGGGCGGCATCCCGAGGCGGATCCGGTGGGCGGTTTCGGGCCGTAGGTCAGTCCCACACGCGCCCTGGCGCACCCCGAAGAATGAAAACGCAGCCGGCGCCAGGGCGGCTGAAATCCGCCTAAATCCCTGAGCCACCCAGGCGATGGCCGAATCCAGGGGTGGATGCGCGATGCTCCATTACCCTCCGGTGTTGGATACCGCGATCTGACCGGCGTCTCGTGCCACCACCTGCGAGCGCCCGCCACCGGTTGATATCCGCAGCGTGTTGGTTGTTGGCCCGTACTGGGTCAGCATGGCGTTCGTCACCTTGGGAGCGCCAACGAGGTGCCGGTACAGCTGATCGCTGTTGCTGATCTCGGTGAAATACAGCCACCTTCCGTCCGCCGACACGGCGAGATTGGCGAAGGCGTGCACGGGGAGGGTGAGAATGGCTTGGACCCTCCCTGACACCAGGTCGAGGCGATCAATCGATGAACGATTGACCTGAATCTCGAACAGGTTTCCGGCACGGTCGTGATAGTGCAGCGTCTGCAGCGTACGCCTAGCCATGTAGTACACGAAACGCCCGTCCGGCGACCAAACGGGAAGCCTGGCTGCTGCCGTGCCGGAGAACAGGCGCCTTGCACTGCCGTCGACGTTGGACAGGACCAAGCCGCGCCGATCGACGCCGATGAGACGCCCGCCATTCGGTGAGAGGACGGCTTCGATCATCCACCGACCGACGAGTCGCTCGGGCCCTCCGGCCAGGCTTCGATACGTCAACCCGGTGTGAATGCACTCCGTGGAGTAGACGACAAACCGGCCGGCGCTCGACCATATGAAAGTCTGGCGGATTCCGCCCGGCCCGACCAGATTCCAGAACGTCAGCTCGGATGGGTCGGTGCTGGCATCGAGACATCCCTCGCGTGCCTTGAAGCGCGTGAGACCCGCGATCCGTCCCGAGAGATCGGCTGCTTTCACCGTGTTCTTGAACATGGTTGATTTGTCATCGTACCGGCTGGAGGACATGTAGGAGATCTTCCGTCCGTCTGACGACCATTGCGGAACGAAATCCTGCGAATTGACGTTGGTCACGAGACGGAGGAACTTCGAGGATCCCGATGTCCATGTTTCCACGCTCCAACCCTGCCGGTAGGGGCTTCCAGGTGAGCTATTGGATTCGAAGCGAGCCACGAGCAGACGCGTCTGAGTGGGAGACCACGCGAGGTAGGCGTACGTCACCTGGCGACCGTTCACAATCCGCGTGCCCGTGCCGTCGCCGGTAAGCCGGCGAGCAGCACCGCCATCGGCCCGCGCAACCCAGACATTATCCTGACGCACGAACGCCACGAGCACGGAGCTGGACCGGCGCGAGGCGGCATGGGCCACGAGAGATGAACCTGCGCCAGACAGGCCGATCAGTGCCAGAGTGAGAACAAGTCGAGGATGTCGCATAAGCCCTCCAGCATACGTCCGCGATGCGAGCTCGGGATAGCGGGAGGGTCTCCCGTGGCTTCTCAGGCGCGTGCAAGCTTTGCGGTCACGGTTCTATACTCGGATGGTGCTCTTCAATTCCATTGCCTTGATCATCTCTACGCGCGACCCGGCTCAAGTGGCGCAGCTTGCAGATCCTCTCGAAGCATTTCGACGCATAGCAACCACTCGCTCCCCCTTCATCGTCAACGGCATCCCGGAGCTTGTGTACCTGGCTGACATTCTCTGGAACGCGGCGGGCCGCCCCAACAAGGCGGGCTGGTACTCCCACCCGGGGCTGACAAAAGGCGCGGCAATGCAGGCGGCCTCTGCCCGTGGCGGCTACAGCCTATGGGGCGTCACACCGTTCCTGATCGCACAGAAGAAGTCTCGTTGGGCACTGCGACCCGTCTTGTATGGTGAGGAGATGTTCCACCGGATCATGGTGTCGGTTGTGGTTAATCCGGACCGATTTCCGCACGCCAACGTGAAGGGTGCCCTGGCCTTCCAGCGGTATCTGCTCGAACCCGCCACCCAGGAACGCATCCTGGACTTCCGCTATCCCGGCATCGCGCAGCCCCTTTTCTGGCCGGCTGGTCGCAATAATGCTCCCTATCTGCTGCCACAGGGGAATGGACACGGCGAGCACAAAAAGCACCACTAGAGCATCGCCATCGGACTTTCTCCGGGCTTGGCATCCCTGCTGGCGCGCCTGCCCAGCGGCCGCCGGCAACTCCTTCCGAGTAGAAAGAGGTAAAGGGAGACTCGATATGCGCCTTGCGATCCGTTTCGGTAGCGCCATCATTCTCTGTTTGGCTCTGAGCGTGGGACTGCGTGCGGTTCCGCCGATGGGAGGGCACGCCCTCGCTCGCGTGGCCAGCCGCGCGCCACACCTTTTCCCCTCCGGCTCCGTACGGCTCTACCGGACGAGTGCGGACGCAGGCGTGCTTCGGCCCGTCAATCTCCGATCCCTGGCCGACATGTCAGGTCCTCTGTTGCACACCGGATTGGTACCCGAAGCGAATCAGTACCCGGCGGTCGTGGCGACCTCCGACGGCTCGAGATATGCCGTGATGCAGGACATTCATCCCAACCGCCGAGTCGTCCGCGGCCAGGACCTGACGCTTCAGCTCTTCGATTCCCGGACCGGCACTCCCATTTCTAGCCTCCGGCACCCATCCGTTCCGGTGTGGATGATGGGTGTTTCCGTCGACGGCTCGATCGGCTATGGGTTCCGAGATGACTCCAATTCCGTCTACGGCGACCTCTGCGCGCCCACACCGTTCTACCTGTTGGACACGCGGACAGGTCGCGTGCTGCTTCGCCTCTCGGTTGCCGCCAAACCCTGGGACTCCATCCTCATAGGTCCCAATCTGCAACGCCTCTACACCCTGACCATGTCCGACCACATCAACTCCTGCGGTCCGCGCTGGTCGTACAGCCCGACCGTCACGGCGTACAGCCTGCAAACCGGGAAGGTGGTGCGGGCCGTGCGCCTCAAGGGCGTCCTCGCCGGACGCTGGGAGACGAGCCACACTATCAACGGCGATCCCATCGGCGGAGATTGGAGTCCGGGGTTCGCACTCAGTCCGGACGGGTCGCAGCTCGCTATCCTCGACGGTCACGACGACACGCTCACCCTCGTAGGGACGCGCCGGCTCCGGATGGCGGCGACCGAGAGGGTGGCTCGCCCGCAATCAGGTCTCAACGCCCTCGTGGCCACACTGGGTGTACGTCCCGACGTCGTCGAGGCCAAGGGGCAGTGGAACGGCGCCAACTTTCAGATGCAGTACACCGCCGATGGCCACTCGCTGTTGGTGACCGGCGCGCGATTGAGCCCAGATAGCTACCATCGGTATGCCGCCTCCCACAATCTTGGGATTCAGCTCATCGACGTAGCTAGCGGTCAGATCAGGGCCTGGCTCAACGATCAAAAGCAGGTAATTGGCCTGTGGTCTGCCCCGGATGGCGGCGCGATGTACTCATCGGTGCAGACCTGGAGTCGCGCGGGAGGATGGCTGATCACACTGCGCCGTCACGATCCGGCAACGCTACAGGTGCGTGCCGACCGTGCCTTTCCGCACATGGGTAACTGGTGGCT
>QHBP01000399.1 GCA_003244175.1 Chloroflexota bacterium
GTGCCAGGTCAAGAGTCACTCGCTTCCTCCTGCATGTGTCGCAACGGCAGTCAGGACCCCGGTGTTGTCTCGCTGCGCTACCCAAATCTGGAGTTTCTCCGTCAAGCGTTCGCTCTGCCGCATCGCGCCGAGAACAGTTGACGCGGCAGCGGGGTGGAGGATTCCGCGCTCTGTGATAATGGCCGCGACCAAGTGCGCCGGTGTGACGTCGAAAATCGGGTTGCGCACCGTCAGGTTAGGCGTCGGCTCCGTAACGATATCGCGGTGCGGCATCTCTCGAATCTTGAAGGGAAACCCAAGCAACGTGAGTGGGTCGAACTTGGAGGTGTCGGCGGCGACATGGGTAGGGATGCCGAGCTCTCTCGCGACCGTGGCCGCCGGAAATGTCCCGATCTTGCATAGGCACGCGCCGTTGGACGCAATCCCGTCTGATCCCACGACGAACATCGAGCATCCACGCATCAGCGTTCCCATCGCGGCATCGATCCCCATCGTGACTGGGATATCATCCTTGCCCAGCTCGGTGATGTTCCATAGGCCCTCATTCGCGGGCCGTGACTCAGTGGCCACCACATCGAAATGCTTCCCTTGGGCGCGGGCTTGACGAAAGATCCCCCACACGGTGCTGCTAATGCTGTAGGTGAAGATGCGGTCTCCGTCCCGGATCATCTCGGCCCCAATCGAGGAAATCGCTTCGAGCGCTTGGTCGAGCCGCTCCCGAAACCGGGTCATGCTGTCGATGACGGCCCGCGCAGCATCGCCCGCAGCCGACGCTTCCTCGACGCTGTCCACGGCCGCATGAAGGACGTTCAAGACCGGGGCAATTGACGGTGTCACCGCCAGGAGTGCATCCACCGCTCCGTCTACCGCGAAGCCGGCATCCTCTCCCGTTGCCTCCGCTTCCACTGCCACGGCGGTGATGGCGCGCGCCGCTTCCCGCGCCATGTCCGCCGCCCCGCCGATCGAGTCGTTGCGAATCGCCACAACGACTTCGTCCAGTGTGCTGTTGCTCATGTCAGAATCACGTCCACCCCGTGCTCTCGCATCTGCTCCACCGCTCCGGCATCCGCCTCGAACCCAGTGACGATGGTGTTGATGCTGGATAGAGGTGCCACCAGTTTGAACGCCACCGTATTGAACTTGGTGTGGTCGACCAGCAGGATCCGCTGCCTGGCGCGCTGTACGAGCACGCTCTTGACCAGGGCATCTTCCAGATTGAATCCGGTGATGCCCTGCATACTCATGCCGCTAGCACCGATGAACGCCTTGTCAAAGTAGAACTCGTTGAGGATGCGCTCTGTGAGCGAGCCGGACAGTGAGAGCTCAGGGTAGCGCACGACACCCGCAGCAACGATCAGGTGGATGTTCGGACGACCGGCGAGTTCGTTCGCGGCGTGAAGGCCCGTTACCAGCACCGTGAGGTTGGCCTGTCGGTGGAGGCAGTGGGCAAGTTCCAGGACCGTGGTCCCGACATCGAGCACCAGAGTGTCACCCTCCGACACGAGCTCCGCAGCCCGCTTGCCGATGCGGCCCTTCTCCTCGCTCTCCTGCCCTTGACGATGAAAGAAGGCCGGCTCGTAGCCGCGCCCCCGCAACGTGATAGCCCCGCCGTGCACTCGCCGAGCCAGGCCGTCCGTCTCGAGGAACTGGAGATCCCGACGGATGGTCATGGTGGAGACGCCGAACCGATCGGCGAGTGTCTGAGCGGACACGGTACCTCCTCGCTCGATCGCCTCCATGATCTGCTGTCTGCGTTCCTGCGTCAGCATCATCTGCACGCCTCACGGTGTTGCCGCGGCACTTCCCCCGCATCCGTTCTTGCGTTCTGTTCGTTTATGTTCTAACCTTACAGCAGGCCCGTATAAGAGTCAACAAATGCGCACTCTGTGACCATTCACACCGGATCCAACGAGGCGGGGTAGTAGTGCCGATGGGGCGTCTAGTTCTCTCACTCGATCTGGGCACTTCGAGCTTGAAGGTAGGACTGTTCGGGGTCGATGGCGAGCTGCGGCGCGCCGCCCGGCGGGAGCAGCAGCTCTTCTTCCCCCCGGCCGATCGGGTCGAACAGTCACCGGCGAGTACCTGGCGGGCGCTCGCGGAGGCGGTGCGTGAGGCGACAGTTGGTGAGCGCGTGGAGGACATCGCGGCAATCGCCCTAAGCACCCAGCGAGGCACGGTCGTCCCTCTCTCAGATCAGGGAGAACCACTGTCGAATCTGGTCGTCTGGATGGACAAACGCGGCGTGCCGTGGGTGGACTGGCTGCAGACAGCGATCGGAACCGAGCGCTACTACACCGCTGCGGGACATCCGCTCGTCTCCTACACCGGCGTATCGAAAGTGTTGTGGTTCCGCCGAGAGTCCCCACTTTGGGAGCGCACAGTGTGTATAGGCCCACCGCAGACCCTGTTTCTGCGCTGGCTCGGCTGCGAGGACTTCGTGTGCGACCGATCCAGCGGCACGTTTCACTTTCCCTTCGACATCGATCGACAGACCTGGAGCACTAGCCTTGCGGCGTGTATGGACGTGCCGCTGGATCGACTTCCCCACCTCGTCTCCTCCATCGACATTGCGGGGCAGCTCAGTGCGTCCGCCGCGGCCGATCTCGGCCTGCAGGCCGGCATCCCTCTCGCGGTCGGTGGCGGCGACGGGCAGTTGGCGGCCCTGGGATGTGGCGTGACCCACCCGGGCGTCGTCATGGTCAACATCGGCACGGCGGCAGGTGTTCAGATTTATCTGCCCTCTCCGATCCGCGATCCGCGACACACGCTCAATCTCGCCGCTCATGCCGTCGCAGGCGCCTGGGAAATGGAAGGACACACCCAATCCTCAGGCGTCGCCCTCCGGTGGTTCCGCGATGAGTTCGGCGAGATAGAGCAAACTGCCGAGCGAGAGAGTGGACTGGACGCGTACGACGCGCTCGTCGCCCAGGCGTCCAATGTACTCCCCGGTGCGGAAGGGCTGCTTTTCCTGCCGTACTTCAACGGCAGTGCCGGGCCGATGGTTGACCTTCAGATCCGTGCCTGCATCCTGGGCATGTCGCTCGCCCACAAACGTGCACACGTCATTCGGGCCGTCCTCGAGGGGATCTCTCTGGAGATACGCTGGATGCTGGATGCGATGTTGGCGCTTTCCGGGGAAGTCGAGGAGGTGCGACTCGTAGGCGGAGGGGCTCGAAACGACACATGGAACCAGATGCATGCAGACATCCTGCATCACCCCGTTCGGATCCTCCAGGTACCGGATGCGGCAATGGTGGGGGCCGCGATGTGCGCGGCCGTGGCGATCGGTGAGTATGCTGATCTCACCGCCGCTGCCCGGGCCTTCGTGCACCCCGGGGAACGGATAGAGCCGGATGAGGCGCGGGCGGCCGTGTACGAGCTCGTCAACGATCGATTCCGCGAGGCGTTTCGTCTGGTAAGCAACAGCGGGTTGTTCCCGTGGCTTCAGACCGCGGGTGACCCGCTGCCAGCGCAGGCAGTGATGTAGACGGAGGTGCGCTTGGGAACGCGCGAGCAACGAAACCAGCAGGTCGTGCGGCGAGCCATCGCTGCACTCAACCAGAAAGATCTCGATCTGTTCTTCTCGTATCACACGGAGGACACGACCTCGCATGAAGTGTATTTCCCGGAGCCGCTGCCCCGGGGGACGTTCCGCTCCTTTCTCGACTCGTTTCTGCGCGCCTACCCCGACACGCACATCGAGACGCGCAACATGATCGCGGAGGGCGACACGGTCGTCGTGGAGAACGTCATGTCTGCGACCTTTACACACGATCTGGGCGAGACCAAGGCCACCGGCAGATCGTTCACCACACGTGAGGCGGTGGTGTTCGAACTGGCGGACGGCAAGATCAAGGCGACGCGCATATATCAGGATCAGAAGACGATCGAAGAACAGCAGGGGGTGCGCTAGGGAATGATGGGCGATATGGTGGGGCGCAGGCCACGCGAGTTGCGACCGGACCAATCGATGCGAGGACAGCATCGATTCATGTCGGCCGCGGACGGCACGGAACGGTTTGTAGATGTCTACGCCCCAGCGTATAGCGAGGAGCCGCTGCCAGTGATCCTTGCTCCCCACCCCATCACCTGGACAGCCGATGAGGACTACCACGGAGGTCTCCCAGGGCTGAAGCGTGACTACCACCCGGGTTGGTACGGCCTTGCAGATCGGTACGGCGCGCTCGTGGTTATGCCCCATGGGCATCATCGCCACGAGGACCTCTGCTCCTTGGCGAGTCGGGAGCAGATCCAGGACATGATTCAGATCCTCGACAACCTGATGGTGTTTGGGTATGCGGTCGACCCCGGGCGCGTCTACGCGTGCGGGCTGAGCATGGGAGGGCAGGAGGCACTCGTGGCCGCCGGACGGCACCCCGAGCGGTTCGCGGCGATCTGCGCATTCAATCCCATCGTGGATCTCGCCGCCTGGTATGACGACCTCGCATCATCATCGCACCCGGACATCCTGGCGTTCGGGACAGCCCGCAGGGTGGCACTGGAGGTCGGTGGAACTCCGGACAGTGTTCCAGCTGAATATGAGGAGCGCGGTGCCATGGCGTATGTCGAGGGTCTGAGCCTGGTTCCCACACTGCTGTTCTGGAGCGAGTTGGATAGCGTCGTGCCACGCCAGCTCGAGCGCCATGCAGCGCGTCTGTACCATCGCGTCAAATCCATGCGAGCGACCGCACCGATCGCTGAGTACAACCACACCACGATTCACGGACTGGCTCAGTTTGGTGAAGATGTGCGCTGGCGGCTCCACGAGTGGTGCGATTACGAACTCGCCCTTCAGTGGCTCCTGATGCATCGGCGTCCATCACTGGATCTCTGGGAGCAGGAAGGCAGGGCGTCATGACCTGGCTGGACGAGATGTTCGGCACGCCGAAGCCGGTGATCGGGATGGTTCACTTCCCGGCGCTTCCCGGATCACCGCGCTATCCCGCCGGGTCCGGTCTGCGTGTGATCGAAGAGCGTGTGCTCCACGATGTCCAGGCACTCCAGAACGGAGGAATTGACGGCCTCATGTTCTCGAACGAGGACGACCGACCCTACCTGACGCGCTACGGTCCGCACGTTTCCTCCGTAATGGCTGCGGTGGTCGGACGGATCCGTCCGGAGATCACGATACCTTTCGGAGTCGACGTGCTGTGGGATCCAATCGCCACGCTGGCCTTGGCGAAGGCGACGGGCGCTGGGTTTGTGCGGGAGGTTTTCACCGGAGCGTATGCCGGCGATATGGGGCTCTGGACGACCTCGGCCGGAGAAACGCTGCGCTACCGGAAGTCGGTGGATGCAGAGGACGTGAAGCTCCTGTTCAATCTCAGCGCCGAACTCGCTGCCCCCCTGGCTACCCGGCCGAGTGCTGAGCAAGCGCGCAGCATCGTGTTCTCGTCCCTTCCGGATGGGCTCTGCGTGTCCGGGGCGGGAGCCGGGATCCCGGTGGCCGAAGACGCGCTGGCGGAAGCCGCGGGCGCCGTGGATATACCCGTGCTAGCGAATACGGGTGTCCGGCCCGACAACGCGTCACGCCTGCTCGCGGTTGCAGATGGAGCCATCGTGGGGACGGCGCTCAAGGTAGGCGGCCACATCTGGAACCAGGTAGACGAAAATCGTGTGCGCGCCCTGATGGAAGTCGCTGTTGAGCACAGGCTCTCCGCAGCGACATGAAGGGTAAGGAGGTGACGCCAGACGCGGAGAAGTCTTGGTGCGGCGGACCCGTGAATGAACGATCCCACTCTAGCCGCAGTCAATCCCTGGATCGACTTAGTAACCCACGAAAGGTCAGGAGGATGATCAGGATGAAGAACCCGGAACGGTTTGAACCACGATCCACTCTGTTGCGCGCAATCGCCGTGGTACTGGCGCTCGTGCTCGCGCTCTTGGCAGCCGACTGGTCAGCATCTGCGTCGAGTGCGCCCGTCCACAGCAAGGCAACCGGCTCCGCGCTCGCAAAGCAGCTCGTTGCCAGGGCGCAACGCCCCGTGTCGTTCACGAGGCCAGGCCCCGCGCTGCATTTGACGAAAGCAGCTCGTACGAAGCTGCGGGGCAAGATGATTTACTACGTTGCCAATGGCTTGAACTTTCCATTCACCCAGGCTTTGCTCTCCGGCTTTAGGCAGGCGGCGGGTCTTGTCGGCGTGCGCATTGTGGCAGTCGATGGAGCCGGCCAGGCCTCTCAGGCCTCGCGCCTGATTGATCAGGGCGTCGCCCGTAAGGCCGCCATCATAGTAATTCAGTCGTTCCCCGCCAACCAGCTCACAGCCGCTATCCAGGATGCTAAGCGTGCCCGCATTCCGGTCATCGAGGAGTTCGAGGCGGATCCGCAGCGTCCGCCGCCGAGCGAGCGCGCGATCGGCGTCTCGGCGACGTCCACTTTCTGTTACTCGTGCGCTGGCCGGCAGGTCGCCGATCTCGCAGTTGCCAATCTCGGCACCAAGGTGAACGCGGTTGTGTTCAACGTTCCGGAGATCGGCGTGAGCTCCCTCGAGCGAGACGGGTTCACGCGCGAGATGAAGCTGCTCTGCCCGACCTGCAAGGTGTCTAGCGTCGACGCGCCGCTGGCGACGTGGAACACGCAGCTCGGCAAGCTGACGTCCTCCGTGCTGCAACGCGATCAGTCAGTCAACTTCCTCTTCCCGCTGTTCGACTCCATGATCGCGATCATGAAGCCCTCCATCCTGTCCGCGAACGCGCAGAATCGGGTCAAGATCGGGAGTTACAATGCCACGCTGCCGGCAATGCAGGAATTGAAGGTCGGGAACACGGTCATCGGTGACGTAGGCGGCATGAACGCCTGGGTCGGTTGGGGAACAATGGACCAGGTACTGCGCCTGCTCACGGGGCGAACGCCGGTCCCTAACGAGAACGTGCCAAACCGCACCTTCACAAAAACAAACATCGGCTCAGTCAATCTGAAGCAGAACGAGACAACATGGTACGGTGCCGTGCGTTTCCGCGCGAAGTATCGGCGGCTGTGGGGTCTGGGTTAGGTCTCTAAATGGAGGAAGCATCCCCAGCGCGCACGACCGGCTCCGTGATATCGGCCAGCAACATGTCCAAGATCTTCGGGGATCGGACGGTGCTCCGGGGCGTGGACCTCGAGGTCTTGCCGGGTGAGGTTCACGCCCTGGTCGGTCAGAACGGTTCGGGGAAGTCGACCCTCGTGAAGATCCTCGCAGGGTACCATGCACCGGATGCCAGGGCTGCCCTCGAGGTGCGAGGGCAGCCAGTCCCCCTTCCACTTCGGCCTGGTGAGCCCGGCCGCCTGGGCATGATTTTCGTCCATCAAGACCTCGGTCTCTTCGACTCAGCCAGCGTGCTGGAGAATCTGCGGATCGGGCACTACGGGACGGGCGTTGGCTGGCGGGTGTCCTGGCGCCGCGAGCGCCGCATCGCCCTCGAGATCCTCGCACGCTTCGGCCTGCAGGTCTCGCCGGACGCACCCGTCTCGTCGCTCAGCCAGGTCGAAAAGGCAATGTTGGCAATCGCACGGGCCCTCGATCAACTGCGCAACCAGGAGATCCAGCATGGTCTGCTCATCCTGGACGAGCCGACCGCGTACCTACCACGCGACGGGGTGGACCGACTCTTCGCGGCCATCCGTGAAGCGACTGCCTCAGGGGTGGGTGTCGTGTTTGTGACCCACCGGCTTGACGAGGTCATGGCCGTCAGCGACCGAGTTACCGTGCTGCGGGACGGCGCACGAGTTGAGACGGCCTCAACCAGCTCACTCTCTCAGCAGGACGTCATCGATCGCATCCTCGGCTTCTCGCTGGGAGACTTCTATCCAGAGCCGGTCCACACGACGGGAGATCGGCTCCTCTCCGCGCAACACGTATCCGGTCCGGGAGTTGCCCGCTTCTCGCTCGACGTACAGCGGGGAGAGATTGTGGGGCTAACCGGGTTGGTCGGCATGGGATACGAGCGAGTCCCCTACCTGATGTTTGGCGCCGAGCGCGCGGAGACGGGAATGGTTGCCGTTGGAGAGTGCGGGTACACTGCCTCCACGCTGTCGCCGCGTCGGGCCATCCGCGCCGGCATGGCGCTCCTGCCCGCAAACCGCCTCCGTGACAGTGGGCTCCCGGACGCAACCGCTGGCGAGAACATCACGCTCCCTACGCTCAGCTCATACTTTACCCACGGCGTGCTCCGACACCACCGGGAGAGAGCGTCCGTGAAAGCCCTGATGGGAGACTTCGACGTGCGTCCGGCAGAGCCCGGCAGGAACTTCTCGACCTTCAGCGGTGGGAACCAGCAGAAGTCGCTGATTGCAAAGTGGTTCGCGACGCGGCCGCAGGTGCTGCTTCTGCACGAGCCCACGCAAGGGGTGGACGTCGGTGCGAAGCGTCAAATCTTTCAGCAGATCCGCGCCATCTCGGATGCCGGCACTGCGGTGATCATCGCAAGCAGTGAGTATGAAGATCTGGCACATCTCTGTGACAGAGTCATGATTTTCAGGTATGGCCGTGCCGTCAGCACGCTGCAGGGAGCGTCGTTGACACACGAGCGGATCGTCGAGCAGTGCTTCCGAGATGAACAGGAATCCCGAGCCGTGCCTCCCCAGGAGGAGAGTGCCCCGTGAGCGATCAACGACTCGAGGATCGGCCCGCCGGTGACGTATCCACACCCCCATCCGCAACGTTCCGACACTCGGCCTCGCTGTTAGGACGCGTGACGGATGGGGTCAGCCGATTTGGTCTGCCCATCGCCTGGATCGCGGTGATCGTGATCTTTTCGATCCTGTCTCCCCAGGCGTTCTTCAGCGCATCGAACTTCCAGACAATTTTCAGCTCGCAGGCGGTTCTCCTCATCCTGACGCTCGGTTTGCTCCCCTCGCTCGCAGCCGGCGAGTATGACCTTTCCGTGGCGGGCGTCCTCGGCGTGTCGTTCGTGCTGATCGGCTACCTGAACGTTTTGCACAGCTGGCCGATCGGCTGGGCCATCCTGGTAGCGCTCGGCCTCGGCCTCCTCATTGGGCTCATTAACTCCTTCTTTATAGTGGTCGTCGGAATCGAGTCCATTGTCGTGACGCTCGGCATGGGGACTCTTCTGGCGGGCGTCGGCCTGGGAATCAATAATCTCTCCATTGGCGGCATTTCCGGATCGCTGGTCAACGCGATACGAACGCAGGTTTTCGGGTTGCAGCTCGCGTTCTTCTACGGCCTGGCGCTGACCATTGTGTTGTGGTATGTGTTCGCGTACACGCCGCTCGGGCGCTACATCTACTTCGTTGGTACCGGGAGAAACGTTGCCCGATTGGCCGGCATTCGCGTCAATCTGATTCGGGTGGGGGCGCTGGTCACGGGGAGCCTGATCGGCGCGCTCGCGGGCGTTGTCCTGGCAGGATCGCTCGGCTCGGTGGATCCCACCACCGGTCCCTCCTATTTGCTCCCTGCCTTCGCCAGTGCCTTTCTCGGCTCCACCGCCATCACGCCGGGCCGGTTCAATCCGTGGGGCTCATTCATCGCGGTCTACTTCCTGGTCACCGGCATCACCGGGCTCGAGATCATGGGGCTCTCCGGGTGGATCGAGCAGGTTTTTTACGGTGGTTCGCTCGTGATTGCCGTCGCGTTTTCTCGGCTCGCCGGGATGCGACGGGTCTCGTCAGGCGCGTGACGATGCGGGAGCACAGGTCTCGCTGTCTCCGAGGAGAGATGCGGTGCGACCCGATGGACTAAGCATCTTGTTTTTGGGAGAGGTGCCCGGGACGGAGTTTGCAGACCGCGCAGTGCTTGCCGAGGAGGTAGGTCTGGGCGCGGTCTGGTTGTCGGAGGAGCCGTTCTTCCGGACGGCGCTGCCGGTCGCGGCACTCTGCGCCGCCCGCACCCGGCGCATCCGTATCGGTGTTGGCGTCGTGAACCCGTTCGACCGCCCGCCCGTGTGGCTTGCGATGGACATAGCTACACTGAACGAGATCGCGAACGGACGCCTGCTCGTCGGGGTCGGGGCCTGCTGGGGTCCGCCGATCGAACAGCAGGGAATGGTCTGGGAGCGCCCGCTCGGAAGCGTGCGCGACACGATTGCCATCTTGCGGTCGCTGCTCAGGGGCGAGGTGTGTCACTACGAGGGTCAGCGTTTTGCGGCGCGGGGAGTCCGGCTTGATATCGATCCGCTGCTCGGCTGCCCACCCATCTATACAGCATCGATGTTTCCGCGATCCCTGCAGCAGAGCGGCGAGATCGCGGACGGCGTAGTGATTTCCGTACTGTGCCCGGCTCCCTACGTCCGCGGAGCGCGCGAGCTGATGGCGGAGGGGGCGGCTCGAACCGAGAGACCGGGGGCCGAGGTCAGCGTGTCGCAATATCTTCCCACCTCAGTCGCGAACGACGGTGCGTCGGCGCGCGACAGTATCAAACCGATGCTCGCCTTTCTTTTGGAGCACTCCTTTGCCCCCAATCCGGCCCATTGGGAGTTCGTCGCGCAACTGGGCAAATTCGACCTCGGTGAATGGCACTGGATTCTCGGGCGGCTGCAGGGCGGCCTGTCACCGACAGCAGCGGTGCCGGATGACTTTGTTCGGCGCTTTGCGCTCGCCGGGACAGTGCAGGAGTGCGCGGAGACCCTGGCCGCCTATCGACACGCGGGAACGACTGAGGTGGTGTCGCTGTTACCGCGCGGCGTCGACGTCTGCACCCAAATCCGCGCGCTGGGACAACTCCAGCACCTCTGGTCCGACCTTTGACCGATGGTCCACTATCTATATCGCAGGAGCGCAATGTGTCAGTCGATCCCATCATTTTCGCCGTCATTCACAACTCGTTCAGCAGCATCGTCAACGAGATGAACCTAGCGTTGTTCCGCTCCGCCTACTCTCCGGTCATCACCGAGGGGCGAGACATCGGGGGCGCCGTGTTCGATGGCCGTGGCCGGCTCGTCGCCCAGGGGGACTGGGATCTGGCGGTCTTTGTGGGCATGCTCGAGTTCTCGCTGCGCGACATTCTCGAGCGGTACGCCGATGACATCCATCCGGGTGACGTCTTCATCATGAACGATCCGTTCGTGGGCGGTACGCACTTTAACGACGTGGGTGTAGCGCGTCCAGTGTACAACGGTTCCGAGCTGGTTGCATTCGCTGCTGTATGCGGGCATTGGCCGGATGTCGGTGGACAGGAACCGGGCAGCTTCGTCGCGAACGCACGGGAGCACTTTCAGGAGGGCTTGCGCATTCCGCCCATGAAACTCGTGATGGCGGGAAAGCCAAATATGGCCGTCTTCGATATCATCGCATGCAATATGCGAATCCCGGACGAGCGGCTCGGCGACGTACGCGCACAGAGCGGAGCGACGCTGCTGGCGGAGCGACGTCTGGTCGAGCTAGCGGAGAAGTACGGGTGGGACAGCGTGACGGCGGCGATGAACGAATCGATCGGCTATTCCGAGCGCCTCCTGCGGACTGAGATCGAGCGGATCCCGGACGGTGTATATGAGGGCGAGGATTTCGTGGACATGGAGTCGCTCGACCGCCCGTACCCCAAGCGCGTGCACGTTCAACTGATGGTGGACGGGGACCGTATGGGGTTCGACTTCTCGGCCTCTGACGCCGAATCGTTGTCGGCTTCCAACTCCACCTACAGCGCGACCTCCTCTGCCGTATTTGTCACGACCAAATCTCTCTTTCCAGACATCCCCATGAACCACGGCTGTTTCGAACCCCTTGAGATCGTGGCGCGAGAGGGGACGATCGTCAACGCGCGTCCGCCCCGAGCCATTAGCGGCATGGCGGCGACCGTGTATGAGAAGGTAATCGGAGCGTGTCTGGGCGCGTTCGCCCAAGCGCTTCCTGACCGGGCCGTGGGGTGCCCGTACAACCTGATCAACCTGACTATCGGCGGCAGCTACCATGGCAGTGACTATGTCGCCTACCTCTACTCAGAGGGTGGGTTCGGGGGGCGAGCGACCAAGGACGGCCCGCCCGGCCTCGTCTCGCTGTATGGGGGCGGCGCAAAGATCACACCGGCCGAAGTCATGGAGCGGAGGTACCCGATCGAGTTCGAAGAATGGTCGCTGTGGCCGGACTCGGCAGGTGCAGGGACCTATCGAGGGGGCGTCGGGTCGCGAAAGACCTTCCGGCTCCTCGAGGGCGAGGCGCGACTCTCATGCCTCGGTGACCGGGAGGTGTTTCCGCCCTTTGGCATCCTGGGGGGCCGTCCTGCCGCTCGGCAGGGTCTGATTCTGAACGCAGGAAGTCGACATGAGCGAAACATCACGCTGAAAGCGGTAGGTTTCCCGCTTGAGGCGGGTGATCGCGTCAC
The DNA here is from genome assembly GCA_003244175.1 of Chloroflexota bacterium. Lineage (GTDB taxonomy): Bacteria > Chloroflexota > UBA5177 > UBA5177 > UBA5177 > QHBP01. The sequence goes on from QHBP01000399.1 coordinate 12,255, forward strand.
GATCTTGGCAGCCGGCGGAGGGGGCTACGGGGATCCGATGGAGCGCGACGCTATGCTGGTCGCGGCCGACGTGGTTCAGGGATACGTCACGTCGGATCAGGCGGCTTCTGCCTACGGAGTGGTCGTGTCATCGGCAGGTACGGTCGACGAGGACGCGACCTCGACGCTCCGCCGCACGCTGCAGGAATCGAGAGAGAAAGGATGACCATGCGAATCGGCGTGGATGTCGGCGGAACATTTACCGATCTCATAGTGGTCTCCGACGGTGGGTTCTCCCTCCACAAGGTACCGTCCACGCCGGCGGACCCAGGCGCGGCGATCCTGCAGGGTGTGAGTGAGCTTGGCATCGATCTGCACAATTTGGCGCTGTTTGCCCACGGTACGACCATCACCACCAATGCTGTCATTCAGCGAAAGGGGTCCCGTGCGGGTCTTCTCACCACAAAGGGGTTCCGGGATGTCCTGCAGATCCGGCGGACGACCCGCGGAAGGCTCTACGACTTTCAGTGGGACCCGCCCGCGGAGCTCGTGCCGCGGCAGTGGCGGCGGGAGGTGCCCGAGCGAACAAATGCGTCGGGCGCCGTGACCCGCCACCCGGATTTGGCGCGTGCCGTTGCGGAGGTCCGCGATCTGGTCGAGGCCGGTGTCGACGCCCTGGCGATCTGTTTCCTGAACGCCTACCTGAACATCGAGAACGAGCGTGCGGTCCGTGATGCTGTGCACGCGGCTTTCCCGGACCTCCCCATCTATATCTCGGCAGAGATCTTGCCCGAGTGGAGGGAGTTCGAGCGTACCTCGACGACGTGCGTTAGCGCCTACGTCGGCCCGGTTCTGTCCGAGTACGTCCACGCCCTGGAGACCGAACTCGCGGACCGCGGCTATCGCTACGACCTCATGGTCATGCTTTCCAATGGTGGACTGGCGCGAGCCGCATCGGCAACTGCTCAACCCGGATACACGCTCGTATCCGGACCCGCGGCGGGCGTGGTCGCGCAGGTTGCACTGGCTGAAACCACGGGGCTCCGGAACCTCATCGGCATGGATATTGGGGGTACGAGTACCGACATCTCCCTGATCTACGACGGCGAACCGTATCTGAAGAGCGAGTTCGAGCTCGAGTTCGGAACCGCCGTGTCCTACCCCATCATCGACATCGACTCCATCGGGGCAGGAGGCGGCACCATCGCCTGGCTCGATCCCGGCGGCCTGCTCCACAGCGGTCCTCGGAGTGCGGGTGCTCAACCAGGCCCGGTATGCATGCAGCTAGGGGGTACGGAGCCGACGGTAACCGACGCCAACGTCGTACTGCACCGTCTCAATCCGGCGTTCCTACTTGGCGGGCGCATCCCAATCTCCGAAGCTGCGGCGAGGGAGGCGGTGGGTGCGCTAGGGGGCCGCGTCCGACTCGACGCGGTACTGATGGCTCAGGGCATTCTCACCCTCACCACCTCGAACATCGTGCATGCCATCCGACAGCGGACGATCGCCCGCGGCCTGGATCCCCGGGAGTTCGCACTCGTCGCCTACGGAGGCGCCGGACCACTCCATGGAGTCGAGGTTGCGGCCGAGCTTGGCATTCCGACTGTCCTGGTTCCGCGCTTTCCCGGTCTGACGTCAGCCATGGGGCTGCTCTTCGCCGATGTCCGTCACGATCTGCTTGCGACGGTGCTACGGGAGGCGACCGACGTGAGCGCCGACCATGTCGGACATGTATATGCGGATCTTGCGGAGCAGGGACGAACCCGCATGCTCGCGGAGGATATCCCCGAGGACCGTATGGCGTTCCTGTACGCCGCCGGCCTTCGCTACGTCGGCCAAACTCATGAGCTCACCGTCCCCCTTCCCGGTCCCTACTCGTCGGAGATGCACGAACATCTGTCGCTTCTGCTCCGGGACGTGCATCTGCGAGAGTTCGGTCACGCACCCGACGGCGCGGAGCCTGTGGAAATCGTCAACGTGCGTGTGGCGTGCCTCGGACGCATGGAGCGCCCGCCTTTTGACGCGATCCGCGTAGGACCCGAGCCCGTGCCATGCGAGCGGCGAACGGTGTGGCTTCACCGTGAATGGGTTGAGACGCATGTCTATGAGCGGGACACCCTCCGCGCCGAGGTCCGCCTCCGGGGTCCAGCGATCGTCGAGCAGCTCGACTCCACGACCGTGATTCCCCCAGGCTGGCTGTGCGCGGTAGACCAGGTCGGCAATCTGCTCATTACCCGCATGTGATGGACAGGAAGCATTCTCCGTGACGGCACCAGATGTCGTGCTTCGTACCATGGAGCTGGGAGACGCCGCCGCCATCGCCATCCTCATGGCGGAGCATCCGCTGTGGCAGAACGCGGGTCTGGTGGAGCGGGCAGCGATCATTGAACATCGGCTGCGGGGACGAGAGTACGGACTCGTGGCAGAGATGCAAGATGGAAGCACACGCAGGATGGACGGATTCATCATGATGGCCGATGGCACCTTTGGCGATCACGGTTACATTCGCATCCTCGGAGTAAGATCGGGCGAGATCGGCCGTGGGCTGGGTGCACGCCTTCTACACGAGGGAGAGCGAACGATGCACGATCGCGGAATGCAGGCGATGTTTCTCCTCTGCACGGATTGGAACGGCGCCGCCCAAGCGTTTTACGAGCGACACGGATACCGACGGGTGGGGGCGCTGCCGGACTGGCTGTTCGGGGGCGTCAGCGAATACATCTACGTGAAGCGATGAGGGTTCTCGGCCTGATGTCAGGTACGTCGGTAGACGCCGTCGACGCTGCCCTCTGTCACTTGGCACCCGATCCAGACAGCCCCGAGACCGGGCTGACTCTGTCGCTGCTGGAGTACACCGAATCCGCCTTCCCGAGTCACCTCAGGACGCAGGTGCTCGAACTCCTGGCGTCTTCCCGGGCCCCGCTAGACGTTCTGACCGAACTCAATTTCACCCTCGGCGATGCTTTCGCCGATGCCGTCCTGGGGGTGGCACAGAAGTGGGGGATACGCTTCGCCGATATCGACCTCATTGCATCGGCGGGACAGACGATCTATCACTTGGTCGATCCCGAGCGTCGGCGCGCCACCCTGCAGATGGCGGAGCCGGCGGTAGTGGCGCGGCGGACGGGTGTGACCGTTGTCGCGGATTTTCGAGTCGCGGATGTGGCGGCGGGCGGACACGGAGCCCCGCTCGTGTCGTATTTCGACGCCTTGTTCTTCCGATCGCCCGATCGAGTTCGTGCCGTGCAGAATATCGGCGGCATCGGCAACGTGACCTTTGTGTTCGACGATCCCGCGCGCGCCTATGCCTTCGACACGGGACCGGGGAACGCCCTGATCGACTACGGCGCCCGGTACTTCTCGCGAGGTGCTGAAGGCTACGATTGTGATGGGCGGATGGCGAGCCTGGGCGCGATCTACCAGCCCCTGGTGGAGGAGGTACTCTCCCAGCCGTACTTCTCCCAGCCCCCGCCGAAGACGACGGGCAGAGAACTGTTCGGGGACGCGTTCGCCGCCCATCTCGTCGAGCGCGCAGTCCAGCTCGGCTTAACGCCAGAAAACACCCTGGCAACCCTCACTGCCATCACCGCGGGGAGCATTGCACGCGCGTACCGCGAGTTCGGACCGGAAGGCGTCGACGAGTTGGTGCTCGCGGGTGGAGGCGCAAAGAACCAGTACCTCGTCGCGCTGCTGCGTGCATTGTTGCCGAACGTTCGCATCATCGACCATGACACCTTCGGTATCCCGCCGGGAGCGCGTGAAGCGGTCGCCTTTGCACTTTTAGGATACCAGGCGATGCATGGGCGCAGGACGACCCTCCCTCGATGTACGGGAGCGTCAACCGCTAGCCCGCTGGGGAAGATCGTTCCCGGTGACAACTACGTGCCGTTGATGGAGGGGATCTTTTACGGAAGGGGACAGGGAGCGAAATGGGCGGACACTCAGACGCTGCGATTGATCGACTCGATACGGAACGGGTGAATCCCGACACGGCGCACATCGATTCCCTGAGCGCCCTGAAGATCGTGCGCCTCATGAACGCGGAGGACGCGAGAGTGGCACAGGCAGTGGAGAACGCGTTGCCGGAGGTCGCCCAGGCGGTGGAGGCAATTGCCGAGCGGATGCGCCGTGGCGGAAGGCTCATCCATGTCGGAGCGGGCACGTCCGGACGATTGGGAGTCCTCGATGCCGCCGAGTGCCCCCCGACCTTCAACACGCCGCCCGATCTCGTCGTGGGCGTGATTGCCGGCGGCAGACAAGCGCTCTGGCAGGCGGTGGAGGAGGTCGAGGACCGTGCGGCGGACGGGGGCGCAGACCTCGATGCATTGGATATCGGCGAGCAAGATGCTGTCGTGGGAATTGCAGCCAGCGGCCGGACTCCGTACGTGCTCGGTGCTGTGGATCGCGCCAGGGAGCTGGGAGCGCTCACCATTGGCGTATTGTGCAGTCGCAACGGCGCTTTGGGGCGGGTCGTGGACATTGCGATCGCACTGAACGTCGGACCGGAAGTGATCAGCGGATCCACCCGCCTCAAGGCGGGCACGGCGCAGAAGATGGTGCTCAATATGCTCAGCACCGGAACGATGGTGCTACTTGGGAAGACGTACGGGAATCTGATGGTCGACGTCCGCGCGACCAACTCCAAATTGCGCCAGAGGGCCGTGACGATCGTGCAGCACGCGACTGGTCTTGACCATGAGACCGCTCGGGATCTGTTGACGGCCGCCGAGGGAGACGTGAAGCGAGCCATCGTCACTGGGATCACAGGCGTCTCGCTGGCGGAGGCGGCACAGCGCCTGCGGGTGAGCGGCGGGGTTGTCCGCCCCGCTCTGTTCGATACTCATTAATAGGCCTACGAGCCCCCTCGGCGGACAGCGTTCTGCCCGATTTCTCCCTTTCTATCAAGAACCGACATCTCCTGGCTGCGTGCTGCTTAGGGCGGTATCCTTCAAGGGGGGTAGTCGTTTCGTGCTGCCTAGTAGTCGCGCCCGTAAATACGATCACGTAAAGTGGCGGCCTGACCGCGGGTAGAATGTACCTTCGAGTGGAGGTGCATGATGCCAAGAGCGAGACCATTCCAAATCAAGCTGACCGCTGCCGAACGACGTTCTCTGGAAGCCCGGGCGCGTCAGTATACGTTGCCGTATAGAGATGCCATAAGGGCGAAGATCGTGCTCTTGGCCGCCGACGGGTTCGGCAACGACGGAATCGGCCGGCGGTTGGATACCCGGCGGGAGATCGTCTCGAAATGGCGCAAGCGGTTCTTCTAAAAACGGATCGTCGGGCTGGAAGAGCAACCTCGGCGTAGACGCCCAGGGGCCTTTCCCCCCTGAAGTCATTGTCGAGGTCAAGGCGATCGCTTGTGAACTTCCTGCTCGTCTGGGTGTGCCCCTCAGCCGGCTGCAGATTCCCGACATCCGCGCGGAGGTCATCCGGCGAGGAATCGTAGCAGAGATCTCTGGAACGACAATTTGGCGCTGGCTTTCGGAGGACGCGATCCGTCCATGGACATATCGGAGTTGGATCTTCCCGCGCGATCCCAAATTCGAGGAGAAAGCGTCCCGTGTGCTCGACCTCTACGCCCGCGTCTTCGAAGGCGAGCAGCTCGGCCAGGATGAATACGTGGTGTCGGCGGAGGAAAAGCCATCCATTCAAGCTGTGGCGCGGTGCCATCCATCGCTGGCGTCAGCGCCGAGCCGCGCCATGCGGATCGAACACGAATATCGTCGCAACGGAACACTCTCCTACATGGCCGCTTGGGATGTTCATCGGGCCAAGATCTTCGGGCGCTGTGAATCGACGTCGGGGATCGGCCCATTCGAATGCCTCGTGGCTCAGGTCATGACCCAAGAGCCATACGCCTCGGCACGACGAGTGTTCTGGGTTGTCGACAACGGAAGCTCCCACCGCGGCGACCCATCCATTCAACGCCTACGCACGGCGTGGCCGAGGGCGGTGCTGGTCCACACACCAGTTCATGCCTCCTGGCTCAACCAGGTCGAGATCTATCTGTCCATCGTCGAGTGGAAGGCCCTCACCCCCAAGGATTTTTGCCGACATCGCCGCCGATGAACAGCGCATCACCGATTTCGAACGCCACTACGAAATGAGCGCCAAGCCGTTCGAATGGAAGTTCACTCGCGCCGATCTTTCCGCGCTGATGCAGCGCTTGTCCGCCAAAGCCCAGCCATCGCTTCTGTCGGCTGCCTGAGCAGCGGTCGTTGGCGCGCGTTGGTCTCGTGTTGAGCTTGGACGCCCCCCGCCTGGCGCGCAACAATAGCGATTGGTACCAGTTGCTCGAACTCTGCTCGGTCTTTGGCACACTGATCGCCGATACCGAGCGTGTCTATGATCCTCATACCTATCATGACCGACTGCTCTTGGGCCTCTCGGGAATGATGAGTGAAGCGGAACTCCATCAGCTCCGACAGCGCCTGCAAGCCGGCGAGTGGAACAAGGCGGAACGCGGGGAGCTACGCCTGCCCTTGCCCGGCGGCCTCGTACGGCTTCCGGGAGGGGAAGTCAGCCTCCATCCAGATGAGGAGGTGCAGGCTCGCATCCGGATGGTCTTCCAGAAGTTCCGTGAGTTGGGCACCGCCGCGGCCGTCGTCCGCTTCCTCCGTACCGCCGATCTGCCCGTACCAGCTCGGCCCCTCCGCGGTCCCACACCACACCCCGTCACCTGGCAGCCGGCGCGGACCAGCATGGTGCTCGGCATCCTCAAGAATCCGGCCTATGCCGGTGCCTATGTGTAGGGCCGCCACACGTCTGATCCGACCCGACGTCAACCCGGCCGCCCGTCTACCGGGATCGTCCATCGCTCCATCGAGGAATGGCCGATTCTCCTCCACGATCGCTATCCTGCCTACATTCGTTGGGATGATTTCATGGCGAATCAGGCACAGCTCGCGTCCAATCAGAGTCGCTACTTGAAGGCGGCGCGCGGCGTTCCCCGTAAAGGTCAGGCGCTCCCCCAGGGAATCGCGCTCTGTGGCCGATGTGGTGCTCATATGGGATTACACTACTCCGGTCCCGCAGGAGACTTCCCCGTCTATAAATGCGTCTCCTCACAGCGGGAGGAAGGAGCGGCCCGCTGTCAGGAAGTCCGGGCACTGGGATTGGATGCGGAGATCGAACTCGTGGTCCTCAAGGCACTGGAGCCGGATAAGATCGCGCTGGCAGTCGCCGCGTTGGAGCAGTTGGAACAGGAGGACGCCGCCGTGCGTCATCAGTGGCAGCTACGGGTGGAACGAGCCCGCTACGAGGCGGAGCGGGCACAGCGACAGTTCGATGCGGTTGAGCCTGAGAACAGACTGGTGGCGCGCTCCCTGGAACGGCACTGGGGGGAGACGCTCCGCCAGCTGGAGCAGCTTGAGCAGGCCGCGCAGGCACAACTTCGCCAACAGCCGGTTGCGCTGACGGCGGAGAACCGCCGTGCCATCCTGGATCTCGGCGAAGACCTCCCTGCCCTCTGGCATGCCCCCAGTACGACGCCCGCTGACCGTAAGCACCTCCTGCGCCTCATCGTCAATGAGGTGATCCTTGACCAGACGCGGGCCAGAGGTAAGGTCTGGTTCCAAATCAACTGGCAAACCGGCGCCATTACGCAGCACTGGCTGGTGCGGCACGTTCGCGCCTATCCGGAGCATGCCGAGATAGAAATGCTCCAAGAGCGCGTTCGGATTTTGAATGCGGAGCAGAAACTGGATGCGGAGACTGCGGCGGCGCTGAATGAGGAAGGATTCCAAACGGCGCGCGGGTACCCGTTCAGTGGAAACATCATCTGGATCCTCCGCAAGCGCTGAGATATCGCCACGGTCAATCCTGCAAGCAATCCAGAGCGTTGGGCGGACGGAAGCTACTCTGTACAGAGCGCCGCAGCGGCGATCGGGGTCATCCCTGGAACCATCTTCCAATGGCTCACACGGGGACGACTCCACGGTGAACAAATTGCCAAGGGATTATCCCGGAAGATCTCCTTGACTCAGGGGCAGATCGTCTCTCTGCGAGAGCACGTGGCACGAGTCAGGCGATCACCGAGGAGGGCATCGTGAAATCTTCGGCGACGCCACGCTCACGACAGCGCTGCTCGATCGCCTGACACACCACGCTCATATCCTGCTCTTTCAGGGTGAATCCTACCGCTTCAAGGACAGCAAACAGCATACCCCCGAGGGAGCGGCATCCTCATGATCGACCCACTCGGGCTCACGGAAGAAGCCACTGGCTGGCCCCCGTCGCCCTAAAAACCTGGGAACGCGAGCCACTGCTACGGCGTCTCACATACAAAAGAGCCGCCAACTCTGGCGGCCCCCGTCGATCCGTACCTGGAACCTGGGAGAAAACCAGTCACGGACACTGCCAGCCTAGCACGAGGCTGTCGACTCCGTTATCACGACGACAAAGCATCACGGACCAGGAGGTGGCCGTAGCCCCATAATCACCCTGCGCGGGTGGTCAACTTTAGACGCTCGACCCGGTCAACTTTTACTTGCGCGAACACAGCTTTCCCCCAGCTGCCCGAGCGCAGTCAGTACAACGCGGCTTGTGGTACGTCTCCGGGGTCCGCGTGAATGAAGATGCCCGTTGCCACCGCCGTTCGATTTTGAGGCCAGATAGGTCACTGCAGTCCCAAGACCCAGAGACAAGTGATCCCCAGAGTGCCGCCTCATCTCCTAGATCAGCGCAGGCAAGCCGTGATGGGAGAGGCAGGTGGCTATTGAGATAGCGGCTCAGCGGCTCCTGGATCATCTCGTAAACACCCACACCGCCCCCACCACCGATCACGATCATCTCCGGATTGCAGATGGCGCCAATCGCGATCAAGCCGATCGCCACATACCGAGTCCACGTCTGCAACGTCGCCGTTGCCTCGTTCTCACCCAGACGCGCGGCTGCGATGATCTCGGCAGGCGAGACGGTTTTCAGGGCCGATCCCTCAGGGGCGTGGGTTGGGAGCGCCGGCATGGCGGCAAATGTCTCGAGCGCGCCAGTTCCGCCAAACGACCGATCAAGGAGTTCCGGGACCGGGACGATGAATGCAGCCTCGCCGGCTGCCTCGGCCACACCGCGCACCAGCTTCTTGTCGACAATGAGGCCGGCACCGAACCCCTGTCCCGATAGCGACGCAGACGATGTTGGCGCAGCCCTGTCCTCCGCCGTAGTTCGTCTCCCCTAGAGCGGCAAGGTCGACGTCGTTTTCCACGACCACTGGCGTTCCGAGCTCCGCTCTAGATAGTGCTGCATGGGTACATCACTCCAGTCGGAAAGGCTCTTCATACCCCACCGCTCGGCGATTTCCGGTCACCGGGCACGCGAGATCTTGCGCGGGGCCTTGACACCCCCACCTTGCAAAGGAACGGCTCCCATAACCGTCGGAGAGCAGCCGGAAGTAGCACGCCAGGTCCTTTGCCATCCTGCAGCTGGCAGACGGATGAACATTCGCCTAGCGGGGCCGTATCATCTGATCGTTCTTAACAGTCGCGCAGCTGGCCAATTGGAACAGCTGGACATAGTTTGTCCGGAAGCGTCGGAACAGTCGACGCCCTGACCAGACTGCACAACCATTTCCACAACCATTAGCCACTGTTCGCGACGATCCGCTTCAGTCCGTCGTCATCCGCACCTCCCAATTTTTTGCTTGTAGCCAACGAAAACCGGACGTGAGCGGACAGTGCCGAACAGCGACATACCCGGTGACCAAGAACTCATGAGCCTTAGTCGTGGACGACCTCTTTCTCTCCGCCCAGTGGATGCACGTGCATCCTTTCTGCATCCATTTTCGTCGTTCGCCGGCTTTCTGACATGGTCGCCTTCGTCCTGGACGAAGAGAATCGGCACGTTCGAGGCGTAGACAAATATTGACGAACAGGAGCGAACAGGCAGCCCGCCCCATACCCTGGACTTCGGAACTGGGTCCCGGGTTGCGAATCCCTCTGCTGCGCCACTCACTGTGAGGACCGATTGGGCGGCACTTCCATCCTAATCTGGGGCTGGTCGGAGTGGAGAGAGCCGGTCCCGATGGACGGACCCCCAGAGCGACCCCCTATGGCGTGCAGCTCATGCACATAGTGCGCGAAAGGCGTAGAAAACGCTGCCGGATTTCGGGATCTGTGCAGGGTATTCGAGCCATTCCCACCATGCATAGATGCACGTAGCAATGAGCTATATGGACGCCGACAAAGGTCCCACCGCCGGTGCGGGCACCCGACATCGTGGACGAATCCGTGGAACAGCGGCAGCTGACTGGCCCGGTCACCGGGCAGCCAGGACGCATCTCGGAATCCGCGCTCGAGAGGTGGATCGCGCTGGTCCTTGCATTGGGTGGATCTGCCCGGAAGTGGCGACGGTGCGGCAAAGACGGACGGCCTGGTGTAGGGCGAACCTGGGCAGGCGGGCTCGCTTTCCGGCGCGAGTTTGGGCTCTTAATCCGTTGGTTCCAGTCGGTGCCGCGCCTGATCGGCGATCATGAGGGGAGCCCC
>QHBP01000077.1 GCA_003244175.1 Chloroflexota bacterium
CTCTCCGGTGGTCAGCGGCAGCGCGTCAATATCGCGCGAGCGCTGGCGGTCGAGCCGGACGTCATCCTGGCCGACGAGCCCGTCTCCATGCTCGACGTCTCGATCCGCATGGGCGTTCTGAATCTGATGCTGGATCTCAAGGCGACGAAGAATTTAGCCTTTCTGTATATAACGCACGATATCGCAAGCGCTCGATACGTGGCGGATGAGGTCCTGGTGATGTACGCCGGGCAGGTGGTCGAGCAAGGGCCGACCGATGCCGTGCTGCAGACACCGCTGCACCCCTACACGCGACTCCTGCTGTCCGCCGTGCCCAACCCGGAGCGCGGATTCTCGAGCGTGCAGCCGATGGCGCGAGGCGAGGCGCCCACGATCATCGATCCCGAGCCGATGTGTCGCTTCGCGCCGCGCTGTCCCGTCGCGGTCGACGCCAGCCACTGCATCACACCGGCTCTGGTGGAAATGGAGCCCGATCATTGGGTGCGTTGCCACCTGTATCCGCAACCGACGAAAGAATCGTGAGGGAGAAATGCAAAACACGCGAGAATGCCGATTCCCTGGCAATTTCGTCTGGGGAGCCGCCACCGCTGCCTATCAAGTCGAGGGCGCCGCGCACGAGGATGGGCGCGGGGAGAGCATTTGGGACCGCTTCAGCAACACGCCGGGCAAGGTGCGCAACGGCGAGAGTGGCGAAATCGCCTGCGATCATTACCACCGTTATCGCGAAGACGTGGCGCTGATGCGAGAGCTGGGACTCGATGCCTACCGGTTCTCTATCGCCTGGCCGCGCATCCTGCCAATGGGACGAGGGGCGGTCAACGAGAAGGGGCTCGACTTTTACGATCGTCTGGTCGACGAGCTGCTGGACAGCGGGATTGAGCCCTTCGTCACCCTCTATCACTGGGATCTGCCGCAGGCGCTGGAGGACGAGGGCGGATGGACGAACCGAGCCACGGCGGACGCCTTTGCCGCCTATACGCACGTGGTTGTGCGCCGCCTTGGCGACCGCGTGAGACACTGGATCACGCTGAACGAGCCGTGGGTCGTGGCCTGGCCGGGGTACGCGCTGGGCGTGCTCGCTCCCGGACGCGACGGCGGCGAGGCCGCGGCACTTCAGGCCATCCACGTGCAGCTCCTCGCACACGGCAAGGGTATGGAGGTCATACGGGGTGCGGCCCCCGAGGCGCAAGCGGGGATCACTCTCAACCTCACGCCGATCTACCCGGCGTCTGAGGCGGAGGACGACGTGAGGAGCGCACGCTACACCGACGGCCGCGAGAATCGGTGGTTCCTCGATGCCGTCTTTACGGGCCATTACCCCGACGACATGCTCGAACTCTGGCGGGAGCACGTTCCGTCCATCGAGGGCCGAGACATGGACACGATTTCCATGCCCATCGACTTTCTGGGCATCAACAACTACAGCCGCGGCGTGGTGCGCGCCGACCCGACCGGCCGGAACAAGCTGGGACTGGACGTCCGGCCCGAGAACGCGAAGTTCACGGACACCGGCTGGGAAGTCTACCCGGATGGCATCTTCGATCTGCTGGAGCGTGTCCGTCGCGAGTACGGCCCTCGACGCATCTACATCACGGAGAATGGCGCCGCGTTTCCAGACGTCCGCTCGCACGACGGCCAGGTGCATGATCCGGAGAGGGTGCAATACCTGGAATGGTACACGGACTCGATAGGGCGCGCCCTCGAGGGCGGGGTCCCACTGGCCGGTTACTTCGTCTGGTCCCTACTGGACAACTTTGAATGGGCGCACGGCTACTGGAAGCGGTTCGGCATTACCTACCTGGAGTACTCGACGCTGGAACGCGTGCCCAAGGCCAGCTTCCAGTGGTATCGATCCTTCATAACGCGGCGGAAGGCGGCCGCGAAAGAGACACAGCGCGTAGGTTAGGCGCGAGTTGAGGAAGGAGAGCGGATGGCAGAGCGGAGCGTGCCGGGCGCATGCCGGCAACAATGCACATCACTGGGTGAAGCATCTATATGAAGCATCTATATAAGGAAGGGAAAGATAAGGCGAATGAATCGGTTCCCGGGCAAGTCTAATATCCTCAGGCTGGTGGCGATCCTCGCGGTTGCCGTGATGATTCTGCCCTCACAGGTCGGCGCAGCGGGCGGGACGGGTCATGGGGTCGCCAACTACAGTGGTCTGACCTCGGCGCAGCAGGCGACGCTCCTCGGCCTCGCCAGAGACAGCTGGAACTTTTACAAGGACGACGTCGATCCGACCACCCATCTCCCGCTGGACAACGTGACCTATGCGGGCGGATCTCCGACGCCGACGAGCTACGGCCGGTACACGTCGGCCGCCAACATTGGTGTGTACCTGTGGGCGGTTGTCGCCGCCAACGACATGGGGCTCATCACAAGGCCGCAGGCTCGGCAGCAGATCGAAGCCACGCTCACTATCCGACCAACAACTACACCTTCATACCGACGTACGGCGGTGGGATGTTCGAGGCGCAGATGCCGAACCTGGTGGTGCCGGAGACATCGTGGGGACCGACGAGCTTCGGCCTGGCGGACCTCAAGTACGCACGGGTCCAGCTGAAGTACGCGACCGAGGAGCTCAAGTACTCGGTTTGGGGCCTGTCGTGCTCGAGTACGGCGGATGACTCGGGAGACTATGCCTGTTACGGCGCGATGGGCGCGCTCTTCCCGACGGGCCAGCAGCTGGCCATCTGCGGCGCCTGCAATCCGGAAACAACCGTCTCGCCGCACGCCTCGGTCATCGCCCTTGATGTGCTGCCACAACAGGCTTTCGCCAACATCCAGGCGCTGCGGACGCTCTACCCCGGCGTGTACGGCGCGCAGGGTTTCTATGACGCGCTGAATCCGACGACGGGAGCGGTGGGTCATCGCATTCTCGTTCTCGACCAGTCCCTGATCATGGCGGCTCTGGACAACGCGTTGGAGAACCGCGCCATGCAGGGACACTTCGCCAAGGACCCCGTGTCCTGGGCGGCGCAGACGTACCTCTCCTACGAGACGCTGGACATCGTGAAGTAAGGATCCGCGAAGGGTGAGACTCGCGGATCGGGGGAGGCAGCCTTCGGGTCGCCTCCCTTGGGTGATGGGCACGGATGCCACTTGGGCGGAGAGACCATCACGCCCCCGTGTAGGCCGCGTGGTCTCTCTTCGGCTGTCCCCGACCTGTAGGTGCCGTTCATCATGGTGGCGCCTGCCGCGCAAGGATGGTACGGAGGGCGAGAGACCACCGGCAGCCGGAGAGGAGAAGTACTGTCAAGGTGCTGGCCGACCCGCGAAAGGCCACGGTCCGGAGGCGCCTATTTTCATACTCATGGTGCGCCAAGGCGCATGTGGGACTGACCGGCGTCATCCTGAGCGTCCTGCAAGATCCCGCAATGCTCGTAGGTCCAGGGTGACGCTCGTTACAGGTTCATCGCCCGGCTGAGGACTGGACTGTAGGCGATCTGGTGCGCGTCGTGGCGGAATTTGGAGGTAGTGCCGGTGAGGAGCGGCCGTGCACTTCATGTTCCGGGCTATGCTGGACGTAGGAATCGAGCGAGCAGGGGGGCAGGGATTATGGATTGGCGAGAGTACGTGCATTCGGATCCGGAGATCTTGGTGGGCAGGCCGGTGATCCGAGGCACGAGGCTGGCTGTGGACTTCATCCTCGGACTCTTTGCCACGGGCTGGACCGAACGGCAGATACTCGAGAGCTACCCTGGCTTGACTCCAGAGGCCCTCCAGGCGGTCTTTGCGTTCGCCGCACAGTGTGTCAGGGATGAGACCTTGTTTACGACGGCGAGCGATGCGGCTTCTGGCTGATGAGAATATTCCGCTACCGAGCGTCCGGCGACTACGAGAGGCAGATCATGATGTGGTGGCTGTCGCTGAGGAGATGCCGGGGGTACCTGATCGCGCGGTCCTGCTGAGGGCGATCGAGGAGGAACGCGCTATCCTAACCTTCGACCGCGACTACGGCGCCCTCATCTATCGGCATGGGTTACCAGCTCCCGTCGGCGTGATCTACTTGCGCTTCGCACCCCAATCGCCCCTCGAAACTGCGGAGCGTGTGCTGACCCTGACGGGCACGCCGGGCTTGACCCTTGAAGAGAGGCTGACGGTCGTCGAGCCGTCACAGGTGCGTCAACGATCTTTGCCGTAGACCGGGGCTGGCCGACAGCTGGAGACTGTCACGCCGAATCCGCTGGGCGCGAGGATCCGGCTTAAGTGTGAGTACCTGGCCGGCGTGTGTGGACCACAGGGTTTCTACGCGGTGAATCCCACGACGGGGGCCGTGGGTCATCGCATTCTCGTGCTCGACCAGTCCCTCATCATGGCGGCCCCTGGACAACGCGCTGGAGAACCGCGCCATGCAGGGACACTTCGCCAAGGACCCGGTGTCCTGGGCGGCGCAGACGTGCCTCTCCTACGAGACGCTGGACATCGTGAAGTAAGGGGTAAGCCAGGGGGAGATCAAGGGAGGCGACCTTCGGGTCGCCTCCCTATGTTCCCGGCATAGGTCAGGGCCGTAGATCAGGACCGGTGGCGTGTGCTTCGCGAAGAACGTGTCCAGCCTACCGCGGCCCAACGACAGATGCGCCCTGTTCCTACGTCCTTCGGCACGTGCCGTTCGTGAATGGGCGTGCCGATGATGACCTGAACTGCGAACGGATGCATCTTGCGAGTCACGAGCGTTTCAGTGGAGACCTTGACGGCCTGAAGGCACCTTCAGGCAGCCTTCAGGCCGGGCTTGTCGCGCGTCACGACCGCCGCAAATGCAGAGATGACGGGCTAAAGCCACTGACCTACGATTTCATCGTCGGCGGCAACCATAGGATCCACGTAGGGCCGGCCGGAAGGCAGCCTGAAGGCAACCGGAAGGCTTAGCTTCAGCTCGTCCTTTCTCCGACAAAGGCGCATTCGCTGTCACGAATGTCCCGATCCGCAACTAGACATTGACCGTCACGGTCGTCCCGGTCCGCGACAAGTCGCGGATGTAGGCGGGTCGCTCCGTCGCCCACGCTCCAACGGAGTCGTCCGTGGTGTGCTATCTTGCACCGAATGAGGAGGTGAGCGCGCACCTATGGCAAAGATCAACCGAAAGGAAACCGAACAGGCACACAAGCTCTATGAGATATATGGCAAACCGCTGGAGCAGGAGCACCGAGGCGAGTACGTAGCCGTTTCCGAAGACGGAAAGATCCTCCTTGCGCCCACCCTGCTACAGGC
>QHBP01000389.1:0-5854 GCA_003244175.1 Chloroflexota bacterium
GTGCGGGCCTTACTGGAGGGTCGCTACAACGTGGCCATTGCCGACATTCAGGCGCTTGCCAGGCCTGCCCTGCGGCACCGCATCCTGCTCAACTTCGAAGGGCAGGCTGAAGGTCTCAAGTCGGAAGCAATCATTGACGAGGTCATCGAGGCCGTGCCGGTCCGATGACCGACGCCACCTTTGGCTTTGACAGCGCCTTCTTGCAACGGGTCGAGCGCCTCTCGATACTCAACCGCCAGGCGATGCGAGGGCCCGCCGCCGGCCCTCGCGGCTCACCCCGTCAGGGCGCGTCGGTCGAGTTCAGCGACTTTCGGAACTACGTCACCGGCGACGACTTCCGTCGCGTCGACTGGAAGGCGTATGCCCGTCTGGACCGCCTCTTCCTGCGCCTCTATCGCGCTGAAGAGCTGGCGGTGGTGACGCTCTTCCTGGATCACTCGAGCTCGATGAGCTTTGGTGTGCCAACCAAGGCGTTGACTGCGGGACGGCTGGCTGCCATCCTGTCCTACATTGCGCTCAACAATTACGACACCGTTGCGGTCGCGGGATGGGGCGGACAGATCGACCACTTTCTGCCGGGTCAGAGCGGGGGCGGAGCCATACCTGGTGTCTGGCGCACCATCGCCAAACTGGTGGACACACCGGCGCCGGCCACCGACTTCGCGTCCCTGCGGAGCTATGGGCGGTACCGCCGGGGCGCCGGCATCGCCATTGTCTTCTCTGATTTCATGACCGATTCTGACTGGCGCGCCGGTCTGCGCTCGCTGCGAGCCGCCGGGCAGGAGGTCACGGCCATCCAGATTCTGTCTTCGGACGAAGTCTCGCCGCCACAGCGGGGCGACTGGAAACTCGTCGACGCCGAATCGGGGACGCAGGCCGAGGTGACCCTCTCACCGCACCTGCTGCGCAGGTACCGGGAAGCGCTGGAGCGGCACACGGCTGCCGTCACCGAATTCTGCCGCCGGGAGGGAATCTCGTTCGTTCGGCTCTCCAGCGACGTCGATCTTGCCGGCACTGTCATCACCGACCTGCAGGCAGTGGGCGTCTTGGGGTGAGGTAGTTCGGATGCTGCTCGCGCCTCTCGCCCTCATCCTCTCCGTGCTGGCGGTGCCGATCATCCTCATGTATGTGCTCAAGCTGCGGAGGCAGGAGCTCATCGTCCCAAGTACGTTCCTCTGGCATCAGGCGCTGGAGGACGTCCAGGCCAATGCTCCCTGGCAGCGCCTGCGACTCAACATCCTCTTGATTCTGCAGCTGCTGGCGCTGGCCGCGCTGATCCTGGCGCTGGCGCGGCCAGCCTACTCGCGCGCGCACGTCATCGCCGGCGACCTCGTCGTGATCGTCGACGAGTCGTATGGGATGCAGCCGCACGACGTCAGCCCGTCGCGATTTGGCGCCGCTCTGATGCGTGCGCGCACCCTGGCCTCCGAGCTCGGCGGCGGGAACGTCATGAGCATCATCGGCATGGGCGCGCAGCCCCACCTCGTCATCGCGGAGAGCGGCGATCAGGGAGCAATCAGACAGGCGGTTGGCGAACTGCATGTCGGAGACGATCAACCGAACTTCCTGGAAGCGCTCAGCCTGGCGGCGTCGCTGGCCCGGGCCGGCCAGAGCACGCGGGCCGTGGTGCTCACCAGCCGTGACAGCGGCATCGGCAGCTTGCCGCTGCGGGTGAGCTTTCCGGTGGACATCGAACGAATCGGCGGGCGGCTGCGAGATCTTGGTGTTACCGGCTTCAGTGCCGCGCAAGGGACTTCCGCCGTGCAGGCGGTGGCACGGGTGAGCAACTTCGGCTCGCAGCCGGCCCGATCCGACCTCGATCTGTTCGTCGGTGGGCATCTAGCCGATGTTCGTCCACTCGTGGTCCCGGGACGCCACGAACAACACCTGTTCTGGACCGACATCCCCTCCGGCTCTCAGCGTTTGCAGGTGCGCTTGACCGCCGCCGACAATGTCGGAACCGACAAATCGGCCTGGGCAGCGGTACCGGTTGAACCCCTACGTCGCGTGCTCCTCGTGTCCAAGACCGACTTCTTTCTGGAGGCGGCGCTCGCCGACGATACCTCGGTCGATCTGTCCGTCGTGCCGCCTTCCGGGTACGGGGCAGGGATGGAGCGCGCGTACGACCTCGTTATCTTTGACGGCTTCCTCCCACCGGCGTCACCCGCGACCTCGACACTCCTGGTTGCTCCCCCTTCCGGGCGATTGGGGCCGCTGCGTTTTGGCGGCAACCTGCCGCCCGGCGCGTTGGAAGCCTCTTCCAGCGGACCTCTGTCGGCGTTGTTGGCGTACGTCGACCTCAGTGACG
Source organism: Chloroflexota bacterium (assembly GCA_003244175.1). GTDB lineage: Bacteria > Chloroflexota > UBA5177 > UBA5177 > UBA5177 > QHBP01. The sequence goes on from QHBP01000389.1 coordinate 2,309, forward strand.
TGCACGTCGCCCAGGTCCGCTCGGTAACTCTTCCCGGTTGGATGCAACCGCTCGCGACCGCCAACAGCCACTCGGTGCTGGCTGCGGGGGAACGGGGCAATGCGCGACTCGCTCTGGTGAGCTTCGACCTGCAGCACTCGGATTGGCCGCTGCGCGTCAGCTTTCCCATCATGCTGCAGAACCTGCTTCATTACCTGGCGCCGGGTTTGGCGCTTGGCCGGACGACCCTCACCACCGGTCAGGCCGTGACGTTCTTCCCCAGTCCCGGCACCCGTGCGCTGGACGTAGCCCGGCCCGATGGCCGTATGGAGCAGCTAAAGCCACCGTTTCCGCCTTTCGCGGATACGTCGCGGCCCGGGCTATATGCCGTGAAGGCGGTGGGTACGTCCCTCGGAGGCGCAGCGGCCACCGGCCAGCAGGCCGCCTTCGCCGTGAACTTCTTCCCGGCGCGAGCGGCGCCCGCGTCCGGGCCGGCCACGCTTCATGCGGGTCAGATTCAGCCCGGTAAGACACTTACGGCGTCGATCCCGATAAGCGTCATCTGGGCGTTTGTGGTGGCTGCTCTGATACTCCTCACGGGGGAGTGGTGGATCGCGTTCCGAGGGACGCGGCTGCGGTGATCTCGTTCACCAATCCGCTCGCCCTCCTCCTGACGATCCCATTCATCGCGCTTGCCCTGTTCGCGTGGCGACACGCATCCTCCAATCTCAGCCCGCAGCGGCTGCGCCTGGCCACGGCCGTGCGTGTCACCATTCTTCTGGCCCTCATCCTCAGCCTCTCCGGCACGCGAATACGGGTCCCGCAGAGCCATCAGTCCGTGATCGTTGTCGCCGACCTTTCGGCAAGTGACTACGGATTGCGTAGCGCGGCGCAAGCCTTTATCAATGGCGCCGCGACCCAGCGGCCTGCGGGCGATACATTGGGAGTGGTCGACGTAGGCCGTCAGCCGGTGGTCGAACAGCCGGTCGGTCAGCAGTCGGGTTTCAGCGGTTTTCAGTCGGCGGTCGACAGCCAGTACACCAACCTCGGCGGCGGGCTGGACCTGGCCAATGCCCTGCTACCCGGCGGCTACCAGCACCGCGTCGTTGTGATGAGCGACGGGCAGCAAAACGTGGGAGACGCCATCGCCTCCGCCCGGCTCTTGCGCTCGCAGGGCGTGCGGGTGGACGTCGTCCCGCTGCGGGTGCCGAGCGGAGCCGAAGTGCTGGTCGAGAATGTCAGCGTGCCGGCACAGCTTCGTCCGCGAGAGAGCTTTGCGGTCACGATAACCGTGCACTCGACTGCGGCAACCACCACCGGACTCACGATTCTCCGCGACCGAACCCTGCTCGGAAGCGTCCAGGAAAAGGTGCGCCCGGGAGAGAACCACTACGTCTTCCAGCAGAGCCCGCTCCCTTCCGGGTTCTACACGTATGAGGTAGAGATCACGCCGGCGCGGGACACCCAGCCCGAGAACAACCAAGGGTCGGCCTTCACCTCGGTCCAGAGCTCGCCCAGGGCGCTGATCATCACGGATCAGCCGCGAGAGGCGGTCAACGTGCTGGCCAGCCTGAAGAGTACAGGTATCCAGGCGGATCTGCGGACGCCGGGGAAGGTCACGCCCGAGCTGACGTTCCTGCAGCGTTACGCGGCGGTGGTGATCGTCGATACGCCGGCGGATTCGCTGGGATCTCAGCTCATGGCGCAGCTGGTTCCATACGTGCGCGACCTCGGTCACGGCCTGGTGGTGATTGGCGGCCAGAACGCGTACAGCATGGGTGGGTATGGCCAGACGCCGCTCGAGCAGGTCCTGCCGGTCAGCATGGATCTGCCCAAGCACCAGAACTTGCCGACGACGGCGGTCGCGCTGATCATCGAGAGCCTGGAAGAGGACACGCAGATCAACATCTCGAAGGAGGCGGGCAAGGGCGTCGTGAGCTTGCTCACACCGCAGGATTTGGTAGAGGTCAGCGACGCGCCCTTCGACGGTACAGCAGGGTGGGTCGTGCCTCTCCAGCACGTCTCCGACAGGGGCGGAATCGGGGGCGCCATCGATCGCATGGTGCCCGGCGATCCCGACAGCTATCTCCCCATGCTGCAGTCCGCCTATGACACCCTGAGGCACGCGAACGCCAAAGTGAAGCACATTGTCCTGCTGGGCGATGGGGACGCGGAAGATCCCGCCTATCAGCAACTGGTGCAGCAGATTCACGCAAGCGGCATCACGGTCTCGACGGTGAGTACCAATGGCCTGGGGAGGAACGATTTTCAGACCATGCGGAACATCGCGCTGTGGGGAGGCGGCCGCTACTATACCGCCAACGATCCCTCCAAGATTCCGCAGATCTTCCTCCGCGAGACACGAACCGTAGCGCGATTGGGGATCGTCCAGGGTAAGTTCTTTCCCCAGGAGCTGTCGGCGAACCCCATGGTGCGCGACGTGCGCCGGGTCCCGCCTCTGTATGGGTACGTCGGGACGACGCCGAAGGCGGCCGCGGAGGTCGTGCTGGCCAGCGCCAAGCTCGATCCCATTCTCGCCGCATGGCAATTCGGTCTGGGCCGATCGGTCGCGTGGACCAGTGATGCCGCCGGGCTCTGGACGAAAGACTGGTTGCGTGCTCCGAACGCGAACCGGTTCTGGGCGAACCTGGTGTCCTGGGTGTTCCCGGCGGCGGGGACCGGCCGGCTCTTCGTCACCGCCTCCAGCAGCCAGGGGCAGGGGCACATAGCGGTGAGCGTACCGCCGTCGCTGGGGCCGAGTCCGGCCGTCATGGCTCACGTGCTCAGCCGAGGACTTACCACCAACACCATCCAGCTCGAGCCCGCAGCGCCCGGCGAGTATGACGGCTCGTTCCAGGAAAGCGGGCAAGGAGCGTACTTCGTTACGGTTGAAGCACATGGCGCGGGGCGCGCAGCCGCGGGGCAGATTGGCCTGGGCGTGCCCTACTCGCCCGAATATCGCACGACCGGCGTTAATACTCCGTTCCTCCAGGCGCTGGCAGGTGCCGGCGGCGGCAGCGTGCTCACCGGCCCCCAGGCGACATGGCGCGGCAACCTGCAGTCCGTTCTGGCGCACCACGACCTGACGCTCTGGCTCTTGCTACTCGCCGTCCTCATGCTTCCTATTGATATCGGTGTGCGCCGCCTGGTGGTCAGCCGCCGGGAGATCGAGACCATTGCCGCCGCTCTCCCCTTTGTACGAACCGCACCGGCCGCCCATGAGCCCGCGATTCCCTTGATGAATGCGCTGCGGGAGCGGCGTGTCCGGGGTGATGGGCCGGTTGTGCGCTCCACAGCCGGCGAGTCCCGGGGAATCAGGCTACCCCGGAAGATCTCCCCTTCCTCCGGACCGCGGCGCTCGTACACGCGGTCCGAGTCGGGCGCGGATGAGGAGCAGGAAGGGGAGACTGTAGCTGGCAGACTGCTGGCGGCGAAGCGGAAGAAGGCGTGATGCGTGACGGGAAGGGAGCTCATGTGGATGAACCCAAGACCTCGGTGTCGCTACCCTCCCACATACATCCGTTTCTTGACATCTTTGTAGGGGCGTGGGCTTGTCCCCGCCCTCCC
>QHBP01000389.1:5898-11744 GCA_003244175.1 Chloroflexota bacterium
CGCTGTGACCGCGGAGGAGGGAAGACTGCCGGCAGCGGAGGAGGGCTTGACGCTTGTGGGACACTGAAGGCGGCGAGAACGGGATGAAGATCGCGGTGTACCTCCCGCCATCGCCGAGGTCGTGATCACGCTACGAGGAACGGCACAGGAGCGACGAATGACGACCGGACAGGCACATGGTGAGCGGCGGGGCGCGAGACTGGGCGAGGTTCACGGAGCCGCACGCCCGTCCAGTCTACGACACAGTTCATGAGCGGCTTGGGATCGGGATGGGGACGCGACTGCTGGATGTGGGATGTGGTCCCGGCGGCTCGGCATGCCTGGCTGCTGAGCGGGGTGCACGAGTAGCAGGCCTGGACGCTTCGCCGGGCTCGATCGAAGTGTCCCGCGAGCGAATTCCCGACGGGGATTACCGGGTCGGGGACATGGAAAGCCTTCCCTGGCCGGACGGCTCCTTTGACGCCGTCACCGGCTTCAACTCCTTCCAGTTCGCCGGCAACCCCACGGCTGCATTGACGGAGGCCCACCGGGTCCTGGCCCCCGGCGGGAAGCTGGGCATCGTGATCTGGGCGCCCCGGGAAGAGAGCCAACAGCCCAGGATCATGGACGCCATCAGCACGCTGTCGCCTCCTCAGCCTCCGGATGCGCCGGGCCCCTTTTCGCTGTCCGGGCCGGGCGTCCTGGAGCGGGTGCTAGAGGCGGCAGGCTTCCGGCCGGTGGATCGTGGCGAGATTCCGGTTGTGTTCCACCATCCAGACGCCGGGGCCGCATGCAGGTCGCTGATGTCGGGAGGCGGAAGTGCGCGGGCAGTCCGGCACAGCGGGGAAGGACGCGTCCGGCAGGCCATCCTGGAGGCGCTGGAAGAATTTCGAGTGGCGACAGGCGGCTACCGAATCGAGAACCGCTTCCGGTTTGTGATCGCCAAGTAACTCTTGCGAAAGCTCCAGGACTCGTTCATACTGACCGCAGAAGCCAATGTACTCGCCACGCGTATCTTCATTGGTTTAAGGACGTTAATCCAGTGCCCTTGATCACAGTCGTAGAAGACTTCATCTTCGCGGCGCTCCGGCACGCGCTCATGGAGGTGCTCGAAGACGGAACGCTTGTGGCTACGTGCCGGAGTTACCGGGCGTCATAGGCTACGGCGCCGACGCGCATGAATGTGCACGCGAGCTCTATCGCCTGATCGAGGACACGCTGAGGACGTGGCTGGCGGATGGCTACCCTGTACCCGTCATTGACGGAATAGACCTCAACTCCAATAAGAACCGGGTCCTGGCTTCCTACCATCCGCACATCGACCGAGTGGACCCCGGAGGTGAGCATTACGAGGACGAGGTTGAACTGGAGAGGGCTTTCGAGTCTCGGGGTAAGACCGCTTAGCGCCGATTACGGCTCGAGGTAAATCCGATGCGAGCCGACTCTGCGCCATATCACGTGACACCTCCCCGGACGGGGTGAGACAGGTCACGAATTGATCACGCGCCTCGCGGAAGAGTCGTTGGTCCCCCGGAGAGAGATTCTCATAATCGTTCCAGAAACGATCCGTGGCGAAGAAGGTTGGCATGTGTCTCATCATCACACGGGAACCAGGACTGGGTTATCATGGCCTGCCTGAATGTGTCAGGCTGCCGCGCCTGCGCGCCGCTATTTGTCCGGCGAAGCGAGCCGAGGTTGATGGACAAGCAGACTTGCACGGACCTCGAGTGCCGGCGGACGCTCATCTAACATGAGCGACGACACTCCGCTCCCCCCGAGTCTCTACGAACAGCTCCGCACAGACGCCCTGCTTCGCCGGCTTCCATGTAGCCTGTCGGTGCGCTGATCCCATAGCGCTGACACAACTCCCGGATATTGACCCCCTCCCGACTCCCCAGCCGGCAAAACTCTTCCCGTTGGTCCATGACAGATACCTCCACAAACGGCATGTCGGCTCTCCCTTCGGCACCTCATGCCTCCAGCACGCGTAAACCATGTCCCCGAACATGCGTAAAGGATCTCCCCGGTCCGAACAGTGCACTGGAGAGGGAGCTTCGGTCCTACCCCAACGCTGGCCCTTCTCCCTTCGCCTTCGGCAGAGATGAGGGGACGTGGTGACCGGGAAGGATGGCGAATTGTCACCGTGCGCGTGAGGAACGTGAACCCTCAGGGGCGATAGCCCCTGCGGGTTGTGGTACACTGAAATTGACAAATATGACGTCGCATCTACCCCCGCCGGTAGTGGCGGGGGCTTTTTTATGCCCGGGAGGGCTTTCTTGACGAATTTACTTACCGACGACACTATATCCGCCTCTTCGACCTTTGGCAGTGTAGCGGTCGAGGGGGCGATAGCGCGCGCACTTGCCGCGATGCGCTACAGCGAACCAACACCGATTCAGGAGCAGGCGATACCGCCGCTGCGCGCGGGGCGCGACGTTCTCGGGCAGGCACAAACCGGGACCGGAAAAACCGCTGGTTTCGCCATTCCTCTTATCGAGATGGTCGATACCGGCTCTCGCAAGACCCAAGCCATCGTCCTTGTTCCCACCCGGGAGCTATGCCTTCAGGTCACGAATGAGATGACGCGCCTCGGACAGTACAGCGGTGTGCGAGTTGCGGCGGTTTATGGCGGCGTGGGACTTGGCAGGCAGATCGACGCGCTGACCCGTGGCGTCCACCTGGTCGTCGGAACGCCGGGCCGTGTCGAGGATCTGCTGCAGCGCGGATCACTCCGTCTGGACGGAGTGCGTGTGGCCATACTCGACGAGGCCGATCGCATGCTGGACGTGGGCTTTCTGCCCGCGATCGAGCGAATTTTGAAGCGCACGCCGCACGCTCGTCAAACCGCGTTGTTTTCCGCCACACTCCCTGATGACGTCCGTGGGTTGGCGCAGAGGCACATGCGCGATCCCATCACCGTGGCGGTCGATCCCGAACGAGCGACTGTCGACGAAATCGAGCAGCGGTTCGAACGCGTGCCCGATGGGGACAAGCTGAGTGCGCTGCATGCCCACCTCGAGGACCCCGCGTGTTTCCTCGCTCTGGTGTTCCGGCGCACCACGTACAAGGCCGATCGGTTGGCGCGTGACCTGTCCCGTCAGGGACACCATGTCGCCGTGCTTCACGGCCGCCGTTCTCAGAGCCAACGAGAGCGCGTCCTGTCCGACCTGAAGGCGTGCAAGGTCCAAGTCCTGGTCGCCACCGACATCGCTGCTCGCGGTCTCGATATACCTGGTCTGACCCACGTCTTCAACTACGACCTTCCAGATACCCCGGAGACGTACGTGCATCGCATCGGCCGTACCGGAAGGGCCGGGGAGACGGGTACAGCGATTACGCTCATCGGTCCGGAAGACGAAGCCGGCCGCAAAGCGATCGAGCGCTACCTGGCGCAGCGGCGACTTGGCCACAATGCGGCTAGCCAGAGTCGTCCGTCCCCACGACCTCAGAAAGCGCGCAATGGCCAGGCGAGGCGACCCAATCGGAATCCAGCTCCACTCAGGCATCGAGACCGGCAGCTGAACGCGAGCTAAGCCCCGCAATCCGTTAACGTCTCGCCCTCGCAACAATCGTTGACGATGGGTACCCAACCATGTACGCTTATTTGTAGAGAATCCATGCTGCGGGTAGGGGAAGGAGAGACGTGAATCGCCGAAACAGCCTGTCCCTGGATATAGCGCTTGGTACCGGCGGACCTGCCGATTCGCTTCGGTCGCGGCGCGCTCTGCAACTCGAAGGCCTCAACGTGGCCAAGGGGATGACTGCGGTCTGCGCCCTGATCGACGGACCGAGCAGCTTGGTCGATCAGGTCTATGACACCCTCGTGGAATCGTTTGCAAACGGCAGTTCGGCAGACGGGCTGGCGCGTGCGCAGCAAGCAAGTTACATTGCCAAGACCCTCGCTCCCTTCGTCCGCGGCCGCCAGCCCGTCCCCGTTGTGGCGCTGGCCGTCAGCATCGGGGGCGAAGTACTGCTTAGCTGCATTGGCGGTGGCAGGGCGTACGTGCGCAGAGATGCGGATCTCGAGGACTTTCGGCGATTGGCGCGTGACGCCGGGGACCGGCGGGAGTGCCCCGTCGTCCGAGTGCCTTTATACCCCGATGATGGCCTGGTTTTGACCACCGATGTTGTTGCGCTGAACCTGAGTGAGCAGGAGCTGCGTCATACCGTTGTGCCTTCGGCTAATTTCTTCCCGCTTCAGGAACAGGCGACGTGGCTGGCCACCGTCGCCGGAAGCAGGAGCGGAGAAGCTGCAGGTGCGCTCGTGTTGCGATGTTCCCCCGGCTCCTCCGTGATGTCGGGCGCGGTGGCGCGCACCTCGAGCAGGCAAGCCGCGGGACTCCTGGGAGGTTTTGCATTCGTCGCGGTGCTGGTCGGACTCGGAGTCATCCTTGGAGGGTACTTATTCAAATCGTCCTCCCATGCGGCCGGGGTGGTCGAGATGCCGCGTGGCCTGACAACGTTGCGGGCCCAGCCGACCGAGGTGTTGGTCGCATGGCATCCTGTTGCCGCGGCGACGAGCTACCTGGTGAAGCTGGACGGTCAGCAGTACCGCAGCCCGGCGTCTCGTCTGGCTTTCCACGGGATCTTGCAGCCGGGAAAACGGTACCACTGGCGCGTGCAAGCGGCCTTCGCAAATCATCTCGGACCTCTATCCGCGCCGTCGTCTCTTCGCGTTCCCCCTCTTCCCATTTTCCCCTCTATCGAACCCCTTAGCCCCCCGCCCTTCTATCTCACCGGTAAAGATCGCGGCGTTCCCTTCTGCTGGCGTACTCGTCTTCCCGCCGCGCGTGCCGACCTGTATGTCTCCGGTCCCTCCTCTGCACTCCATCGAGCCGTAAAACAGCCATCCGCACGCCGGTACGGCGGCCGCACCCAATGCTCGTGGCAATACCTTCAACGCGACGGCACGTATGCCTGGCGAGTCGGTGCCACTGCAGGTGGTTATGTAGAAACGTGGGTGCCGTGGCGCTACGTCTGGGTTGGCAGTCGCGTGGTCCACACCCGGCCGCATGCTCACAAATCCGGGCACGCGCGCACGGTCGTGGCGGCGCCGTCACATGTGACGTATCGGCCCCCACCGGCTGCTGCGCCGCTCCCCGTCGCACAACCACCTGCCGCGCAGCCTCCGGCGGCCACGTACGCGCAGAGCGCTCCTGCGCCCGTATATCAGCCTCCGGCGGCCAGGCCCGTTTATAGAGCGCCGGCGCCGGTCTATCAACCGCCCGCGCCTGTGCCCGTCTACCACCCTCCGACGGCGCCGAATCCGCAGCCGACGCCGCAGCCGGCTCCGCCACAGGTTGCTCCGCAGCCGCATGAGGCGCCACCGCCGCAACCCGCCGCGCAACCCGCGCCACGACCCGCGCCGCAGCCGGCACCGACCCAACCCGTCGTCGCATGTCCAAACCCGCCCAACTGTACGTAGAGCATTCCGACATGGTTCGTAAGACACTCCTCTTCCAATATGTGGCGATACTGCTGTGCGCCGCCCTGACGTTCGGCAATGTCTTGGGTTCGAGCACCGGTGCCCGGGCGCAGCAGGCGCTCGCGAAACCGCCTGTCACCGATCCAGGTCCGTGCGGAGCCGTTGTTGTGGGGAATCAGACAACTCCGGCACTGGGCTCGCCCACGCCCACGCCCTTTCCTACCCCCGTCCCGCCCACGCCTGTCCCGCCGACGGCTACATCCATACCCATGCCAAGCCAGACGCCCCAACCGACGCCTCCCCCGCCCCCGGCGGGAGGTCTGCAGGGCACGCCCTCACCCACCGACACACCCACCCCCACCGAGACGCCGACGTCGGTTGTTGTTCCATTCGAGCCGCCCACGCCCGGGCGTACCGACACGGCCATTCCTTTCTACATCCC
>QHBP01000042.1:0-1326 GCA_003244175.1 Chloroflexota bacterium
TTCTTGCTAACATCAGGTGGGCCAAATCAAGCGATCGAAGTGGGCCACGCCGGACGGTCGAACTCAAGCGTATCGTCGTTACGGTTGGCGAGCGTATTGGAAAGGAGCACCTCACGTACGCGCAAGGCGCTTCGGCCGAACTGGTCGCCATGGCCACCATACTTGCGGCCGACCGCTTCGGTTTGCCCGTCAGCACCACCCACGTGTTAACGTCAGGCGTCGCCGGCACTATGGCCGCAAACGGATCCGGGCTGCAGTGGAACACCATCCGTTCCCTGGTTGCCGCTTGGGTCCTGACACTGCCGATGTCGATGGTTCTTTCCGGCGGCCTCTATTGGCTGTTCCGTCACGTTTTCTGAAAGAGGCGCCCAACGGATCGTGCCACCGCATGGAGATACTTAGCCTTTCGGGAAGGCGGTTGGTAGCTCAGTGCCTCAAATATTTGATTAGGAGAGCCTCATTGCCCTGCTGGTTATAGGTCACTTCATCAACAAGCTTCTGAGCGAGCAGCAAACCGAAACCTCCAGGTCGCAGGCCAAGAGCTTCGCGGTGCCTGGTGTGGAAAAGCGGGTCCTCGGGAGGATTGGACAACGCCGACTGCGGCAACTCTTGCTGCGAGAAACCTGGGCCTGGATCTTTGACGCGGCAAAGAACCGCGTGTTTTGCTCGAATGTAAGAGATCTCAACGTACTGCTCTGGATCGAGATGACCTCCATGTTCGATGGCGTTCATCAGCAACTCACGGAAAGCAGAACCTACGGCTTCGCGCTCGTCCGCCGGCATATCGGCTTTGATCTCTCGAATGAACTGAAGAAGTCTTTCCGCGGTCGAGAGATTGCATCTCACTTGCAAGCTGATCCATGACGGTTTCCCCGAAAGCAGCTCGATCCCATCGTCCCAGGATGGTCCCTCGACGGCAATGTTGACGATCGCGGCAAGTGAGTCGAAAGAAAACGGTTTGCTGAAATAGCTGAACGCGTGTTCACGTATCGCTGCCACTACGTCTTCGGGCGTGCTCTTTCCCGTCAGGATGATCACTTTTGTATGAGGACGGGCGAGGCGTATCTCGCGAAGCAACTCAACGTCGTCCTGTCCGGAGGTTGTTGCGCCCGTGATGACAAGTGCATAGCTTTTTGACTGTACGCGCGAAAGAGCGCCAGCATTGCTCGGTACAGACTCAATCTCCCATTCCGAAGACTTAAGAATGCGCCGCAGACTGCCTTGCAGTTCAGGGTCGTCGTCGACTAGGAGCAGGGTCTCCATGGAAGTTTCACGTTGCCGCGGGTTGCGTGCCGTTAGAGTGTACTGCCAAGAGGGTGAGGTCGT
>QHBP01000042.1:1419-4827 GCA_003244175.1 Chloroflexota bacterium
TTGCCCCGCCGAGAGGTCGTGATTGTTTTCCAGGAAAAGCTTGAAGCGGTCTGAGCCAAACTGCTCTTCCGAGGCATTGGTCATTTCCGGAATTCCGTCGGTGTAGAGGACACCCCAGTCACCATTCTTGAAAGGCGTTTCCACGGTGGAGTACGTGGCATCGGGGAAAAAGCCGAGGAAGAAACCGTTCTCCACGATTTCGTGAGTGCAGGCGGCCGACTGATCCCGCAAGATGAGAGGCGGGTGTCCGGCTCCCGCGTAAGAGATGGTCTGCTTCCCCATATCCACCAGAACATAGGCCGCGGTGACGTAATGGCCCGCGAACTTTCCACATAGCGCCTGGTTCAGCCCGGTCAAGACAAGCGCCGGATCACATGCGTTAGAGGTTTGCGCGGCCAGGGCGATCTTCAGCATGGAAGAGATGAGCGCCGCGGGCATGCCGTGCCCTGATACGTCTGCCACCAGAATGCCGATGCGTTTTTCGTCGACAACGATGAAATCATAGAAGTCACCCGCCACCGAAGTCATCGGGATGTAGCGGGCAGCTATATCCAGTCCTTGAAGTTTAGGGATCTCGCGCGGGAGAATCGACAGCTGGATCTGCCGGGCGGTATCAAGCTCACTGGTGAGGGCTAACAACTGGAGCGCCAGTTGTTCGCGTACGCCACGAAGCACGAGGTGGGTGTTGACTCTGGCCTTGACGACTGCGGGCGAGAATGGCTTATGAATGTAATCTACGGCTCCGACCTCAAATCCTCTGGTTTCATTTTCAATTTCGGTCTGGCCGGTGAGGAAGATCACGGGGATATCCCGCGTCTCGGCGTCAGCTTTTAGACGGGTACAGACTTCATAGCCGTCCATCTCGGGCATCATCACATCGACCAGGGCGACGTCGATGTCCGGTTCGGTCACCAGCAACTCCAGGGCTTCCTTTCCGCCCTCGACGGACCGCACCACCATGTTCTGGCGCTCCAGCAGCGCGGTCAGCGCAAAAATGTTGCGGATGTCGTCGTCGACCACCAGCACCTTCTTGCCGGCCAGGGCCATGTCGGTCTGGCGGACCCGCTGGAGCATCGCGCGGCTCGCCTCTGGGAGGTCGGACTCCACGCGGTGGAGGAAATGGGTCACCTCGTCGAGCAGCCGCTCGGGGGAGCGGACCTCCTTGACCACGATGCTCTTGGTGGCCTTGCGCAGTCTGGTTTCCTCTTTTCGGGTCAGGTCCTTGGCGGTGTAGACCACGATTGGAACACTGCGGAGGATGGGGTCCTTCTGCACCTGGTCGAGCACCTGCCAACCGGTCATACCGGGCAGGCCTAGGTCCAACACCAGGCAGTCGAACTTCTGCTCCTGCAGCGCGGCCAGCGCCTCCTCTCCTGTTGAGACCGCAAGGGTCTCCACGTTGCTCTCACCGATCATCTCGATCATCCGCCGTTGCTGGGTGGCGTCATCCTCCACGATCAGCAGCCGCTTCACCCGGTTCTCGGTGAAGTTCTCGATCTTGCTGAAGAGTTCCCCGAGGACGTCGCGGGCGACAGGCTTGGTCAGGTATGTCGTGGCGCCCTCGCGTTCGCCGCGCAGCTCCTCCTCGGCGACCGAGATGATGTGCACCGGGATGTGGCGCGTTCCCACGTCGTGCTGCAGCTGGTCGAGCACGGTCCAGCCGCTGACGGTCTGCAACGTGAGGTCCAGGGTGATGGCATCCGGGCTGTATTCCTTGGCCAGCTGGACGGCATCGTCACCGTCGAGCGCGACGATCACCTTGAAACGGCGCTCATGCGCCATCTCCATCAGGATCTGGGCGAAGTTGGCGTCGTCCTCGACGACCATCACAACCCGGTCTCCGGCATTGATCGCGATGCGATCGTCAACAAATGTCAGCCGCGACGCGTCCGCACTGTTGAGCACATCTGCGGCGCGGATCTCCTCCAGCTCGGGAATGTCCCGCACCACCTGGGCGGCGTTGTCGCGCGGCCGGGTCATCACGGTGGTCTGTACCAGCGGGAGGTAGACGGTGAAGGTGCTGCCCTTGCCCGGGGTGCTCTGCAGCTTGATCTCGCCCCCCAGCAGCCTGACCAGCTCACGGCTTATCGACAGTCCCAGGCCGGTGCCTCCGTACTTTCGGCTGGTCGAGCCGTCGGCCTGCGCGAAGGACTCGAAGACCGTGCGCTGCTTGTCCTTGGCGATGCCGATCCCGGTGTCACTGACGGCGAAGGCCACCACCGCCCCGGCCTTGTTCAGCGTTTCGTGGTCGGTGCTCCACCCGGAGGTCGAGAGCCTTGCCTGGAGCTCCACGCGGCCTTTATCGGTGAACTTGAAGGCGTTCGAGAGCAGGTTGTTGAGCACCTGCTGCAGCCGGGTGGCGTCGGTGGGGATGGTCAGGGGAAGGTCGGGGTCGGCTTCGATGGCGAACCGCACGCCCTTGGTCTCGGCGACGTGTTTGAAGGTGCGCTCGACCACGTCGAGGATCTGTGAGATGGGCTCCTCGATGACCTCCAACGCAACGGTGCCGGACTCGATCTTCGAGATATCCAGGATGTCGTTGATCAGGGTGAGCAGATCGCTCCCCGAGGAGTGGATGATGCTGGCGTATTCCACCTGCCGGCTGCTCAGGTTCTGATCCGGATTCTCGCGAAGCTGCTCGGCGAGGATCAGCAGGCTGTTGAGCGGGGTCCGCAGTTCGTGCGACATGTTGGCGAGGAACTCCGACTTGTAGCGTGACGTCACCGCCAGCTGCTCGGCCTTCTCCTCGACCGCCTCTTTGGCCTTCTCAACCTCGAGGTTCTTGCGCTCGACCTCCGCGTTCTGGTCGGCGAGCAGCTTGGCCTTGTCCTCCAGCTCCTCGTTGGTGTGCTGGAGTTGCTCCTGCTGGCTCTGCAGTTCGTGCGCCAGCGACTGTGAGTTCTTCAGCGCCTCCTCGGTGCGCATGTTGGCTTCGATGGTGTTGAGCACGATGCCGATGCTCTCCGTGAGCTGGTCGAGGAAGTCCTGGTGGATGGGGACTAAGCGCTCGAACGACGCCAGCTCGACCACCGCGCGGGTGTCGTTCTCGAACACCACTGGGAGCACGATGATGTTCAGCGGTTTGGCTTCGCCCAGGCCGGACGAGATCCTCACGTAGTCCTCGGGGACGTTGGTCAGAAGGATCCGCTGTTGTTCAATTGCGCACTGGCCCACCAGGCCCTCACCCATCCTGAAGCGGGTGGCCAGGTTCTTGCGTTCCTTGAAAGCGTAGCCGGCCTGCATCTCCAGCACCGGCTCATCGCCGTTGTTGCCGGCCATGGTGTAGAAGACGCCGTGCTCGGCGTTGACCAGCGGCGCCAGCTCCGAGAGGATCATGCGGGAGACCGTCATCAGGTCGCGCTGTCCCTGGAGCATGCCGGTGAAGCGCGCCAGGTTGGTCTTCAGCCA
>QHBP01000156.1 GCA_003244175.1 Chloroflexota bacterium
GGCCTGGGGCTCGCGATCGCGGAATGGATCGTCCAGGCGCACAACGGGACCATCAAGGTGGACAGCGGGCCCACCGGGGGCACCAAGTTCTCGATCGAGCTCCCCGCCACGTCATAGAAGGCGAGACAGACCACGAAGGGCACATGATCGACCAGACATCCCTTGGAATGCCTCCTTCCGGACTACGCGGGAAGATAGCGATCGTAACCGGTGTAAGCTACCGGCGGGGAATCGGCGCCGCCGTATGTCGGGTCTTTGCCGATTGCGGCGTCGACATCCTTTTCACTCACTGGCGCGCCTACGATCGTCAGGTCGCGGGCGGAGCGGAAGAGCAAGGCCCCGAGCTGATTGAGCATGAGCTGCGCGAGCGCGGTGCGCGAGCCACAGGTCTCGAATCCGACCTCGCACTGCCGGAGTCCCCCGCGCGAGTGCTGGAAGCTGCGGTCGAAAGCTTGGGCACCCCCTCAATCCTCGTCAACAATGCGACGCATTGGTCGGGAGGTGGCATCAACGACATCGATGCCGCCATGCTGGACGCTCACCACGCGGTGAATGTTCGAGGCATGGCTCTGCTCTGCAAGGAGTTTGTATGCAGGTACGGGGGTGGCACGGGCGGCCGCATCATCAACTTGTCTTCGGGGCAGGCAGTCGCGCCAATGCCGCAGGAACTGGCGTACGCGACGACGAAGGGCGCGGTGGAGGCGTTCACCATCTCGCTGGCGGCCGAGGTAGCGGCTAGAGGTATCACTGTGAACGCGGTCGATCCCGGAGGAACCGACACAAACTGGATGACGGATTCCCTACGTGCCGATATCGCGAAGCAGATGGGCATGGACCGGGTGGGACAGCCCGAAGACGCGGCGCGAATCATTGCCTTTCTCGCAAGTGACGCGGGAGAGTGGATCACCGGACAGGTCATCCACTCGCGAGGCGCATGAGAGCCGCTTCGAAGGGGCCCGTAAGCTGGAGGCTTGAATGCCGCCAGACGGTTCTCAGCCGCTTGATTGCACAGGTATGTCGCTCCCGACCACGACGACGATCTGTGCGCTTTGTCCGGGCAGCGACTTCCGCACGAGCTGAGCACCCAGGATACGCTGCAACCGTCTCGCTGTATAGTCCATCGTACCGCCCACCGCCGTGTTCTCAATGACCTGGGACTGCGTGTAACCGGCGCTATCAGCATTTCCCGCCGTCACGACGTGGAACTCAAGACCCAGCAACGTATTCTCGACGTCTATAGCGGCGCCGTTGGTGGACGTGCCGTTGAGAACGGCGATCGACGCGTTCTCCCCAGTGACGACTGGATCCGAGAATAGACGATGGATCATCGCCGGAAGGACCGAAGGACTGGTCGGTACGAGAATCGACTGGCCATCCTGGCTGACATCGGGCCTGACCATTCCGTTGTCGATGTCGATGTACTCGTGATCGACGTTCCCTTTGCGTGCCAGCATAAATTGAGCGCCGATCGCCGGCGCGTCGTTCAATGGCAGATTGGTGAGGAAGCTGTGCTGCAATGCACTCAGAACAGCGGGATACCGAGGCCAGGTGAGCGGCGACAGCAACTGACGCTTTGCCGCGTCCGAAAAGGCCTGCTGGTCCTTCACGCGTGCCAGATCCTGCTGCGCGAACGCGTGCCGCTCGCGCACGAACTCCAGCGCCGTCCACCCGTTCATGTGCTGCCTGCCCGCCTTAATGTCAATCGGGCAGTAGGCATAGCCCACCAGGCATGGGTAGGTCGGGTCCTGCAGCTCCTGGGGTACGTCGACGGTCACACCGCCCATGGCGTTCACGATGTCCGCGAAGCGGTGGAAGGTCAGCGCCACCGTGTAGTCGACCGGGATGCCGAGCTCATGCTCGAGGGTATAGGCCGCCAGCTTTGGTCCCCCGAGCTCGTATGCAATGGCGAGTTTACCCGGGCCGTAGGTCGGGATGTTGACCCAGAGGTCGCGTGGTACGGACAGCATGTTGACGTGGTGCCGCGATGGATCGATATCCATCACCAGCAGAGTGTCCGTGCGCGCGGGCTCGGTGGTCCGCTGTGTTAATCCCATCGCGACGACCGTGATGCGGTCATGGCCGTTCCAGGGAATGGCGCCGGGCTGAGGCTTCAGAACCATGGCGCTCATCGCCTCGAGCACGGGAGGGCAAAGCGCAAGGATCGCAACCGTAAGGATCGCCGGCAGAAAGGCCAGCAGCAGAAGGAGGATAAGGCGCCCTACGCGCCGCCCGGGGGCCGGGGCGTTGGGAGTTGGAGGAGGGGTCTGGGGAAGAGGGCGCTGAGAGAGAGCAGGTTGCGCGGACATACGGGGGCATTATAGGACGTTGCTCCAAGGTCTCTGCCACCGTCTGTGATGAGCCCCATTGACACACACGCTCGCCCTATGTCAGGGTGAACGGCCAGCCCGAGAGGATTGGGCGTGGGCGATGGTTCACCTGAGAAAGATAGCGACGAGAGGACCGATCTTTCTTTGCCTCCTTCGGTTCCAGTCGTCATCCGTAGTCCCCTGAACGACAGTCATCGGACGTTTTCGTCCCTCACGGTCCGCGGTACCGCTCCCCGCCACTGCCGAATCGAGCTGTATGACTGGCTGCACCCGGTTTGTGTCACGACGGCGGATAAGGATGGACGCTGGAAGGCGGATCTGGAACACCTGGAGAATGGCGCGCACGTGCTGACGGCACGAGTGATGGATGGCAGCGGAGGTGTTCTTGCAACATCGACGCCGATTACGGTCACCATCGAGGTTCCTCATCGCGGGCACGGCTCACCTAAGGTTAGGCAGTTCGGCCGCGCGCGCGACATTTTTCGGTCTACAGCCGTCATCGCCGTGTTGATCTTCCTCCTCGTGCTTTTCGCCGCGGTCCTCGCCTGGATGGTCATTCATCGCCACCACGGAGCTCTGCCCACCACGGCGATCGTGAAAGTTCGTTCCAGCTCGCTCTTTACCGACATCACCTTCGCCCGTGCGCTTGACGGTATCGCCCCGACCTCCAGGACCAAACCGAACCTGGTATCTCATCTCGACGTCGAGAGGACGGCGCTGATCAACCTCGGTTCGTCACGTGCACGGTTACCCCGCGGATGGCGTTGTTGCCATAGCCGTGCTCGTTCCAGGCACATGTGGCCGGCTGCTCGTTGCCCAGCGAGTCACGCGCCCGGCTCTGAAGGGTAGTGGCCCCACGTTTCTCTGGTCGCCAGCGATATTGCCACGTGCGCCAGGCGTACGGCTCCGTACCGCTGGTCATCTCCGCCTCCGCCCACGACCCTCCTCCATCGACGCTCACCTCCACCCGCTCGACCGGAGCCTCGCCCGACCAGGCAAATCCGGCGACGAGAGTTTCCGCCGCAGACACCTCGGCACCCTCGATAGGATGAGTTACGAGGGACCGCACCGCCATTCGCTGGAGCGGTTCCACATCAGGTCGGTCGGGATACGCCAGAACGTAGCGGTCTACCTGATAGAAGCCGCGAAATTTCTCCTCGATGGCGTCGATACGCGTCACCCACTTAACCGATGCCATCCCATACCACCCGGGCACGATAAGCCGAGCTGGAAAACCGTGCCGCGGAGTCAGAGGCTCGCCGTTCATTTCCAGGGCCAAGAGCGTGTCTGGGTGGAGGGCCTTGTCGATCGGGAGTCCGCGCACATATGACAGTTCCCGTCCCGCCGCCGGAACGTGCCCGCTGTCCGCACCCACGACCACCAGCTCACGCACCGCCTCTTCGAGGCCTGCAAACTCGAGCACCTCGGCAAGAGACACGCCGCGCCAGTGCGCGGTGCTCACGGCTCCGTACTCCCACGGCTCACCCTCGATAGCCGGACGGAATGCCGAACGCCCGTTCCCGGCGCATTCGAGCGTGGCCAATAGCTCCCGCTGCGGCAGCGAACGGAGCCGCTCGTACGGAACGTCGAGCCCACGCCGGACTTTCCCCCGAATCGCCAGGCGCCAGGACCGCGCATCGATATGCGGGACGGAGAAATGGTTGCGCACGTAGAACAAGGGCGACGGCGTGACGATGTTTTTCAGGCACGCCAGCGGCGCCTCGGCGTTGAACGGATCTTGGCTCACAACGATGAGCTCCGGTAACGCGCCCGCTGCCATGACTGCCCCTCCGTACCCAGCGAATCTGCGACATTGTGACGGCGGCGAGCACCGGCTGGGGCACTACGCCGGCCAAGATCCAGTCAAATCGGCGACGAGACCGCGTTTGTTTCGCTACCGCGCATGCGCCCGCGCTGCGTCGTGAGAGGCGTAGCCGTCGGGGTGAGCGCTGTGCCACCGCCAGGCTGACGCTACAATTGTCCCCAAATCACTATTCTCCGGCACCCATCCGGTCGCCCGCCGCAACTTTGTGGCGTCCGCCACCAGCTCCGCGGGATCGCCGGGACGGCGAGGACCAACTTCCACCGCAAAGTCCACGCCGCCCACGTCCTTCAATGTCTTGATGACATCCCGGTTGCTGTACCCGACACCGGCGCCAACGTTGAAAACATCGGTTGTTCCGCCGCCTGCCAGATAAGCGAGCGCGAGTATGTGCGCCGATGCCAGATCCAGAACGTGAATATAGTCGCGGATGCAGGTTCCGTCCGGCGTTGGATAGTCATCCCCGTTGAGTGGAAGATGAGCGATCACGCCGATCGCGGCTTTGATGGCCACGGTGAGCAGATGGGTCGCCGGCTCATGATCCTGGCCCATCGAGCCATCCAGCGCGCCGCCGGCCGCGTTGAAGTACCGGAGTGACACGCTCCGCAGTCCGTGAATCGAATCGTACCAGGGCAGCATGCGTTCGACCAACAACTTGGACTCCGCGTAGACGTTGATTGGCGCCGTCGGATCCGACTCTCTGATGGGAATGCGGACCAGGTCGCCGTACACCCCCGCCGTGGACGAGAAGACGAGCTGCTGGATGCCATGGTGGGCGGCGGCATTGAGCAATTGGATGCTGTTGCCGGTGTTGTTGGCGAAGAATCGTGCGCCGTCCTTCATTGACTCACCAGCCTCAATGAACGCGGCGAAGTGGACGACGGCATCGAAGTGCCCATTAGCTATGCAGGTATCGAGGGTCTCGCGGTCGGCCAGATCCGCTATCACCAGCTCCATGTCCTCGACCGGCTGCGGGTGACCGAAGCTCAGATTGTCGTAGACGACGACATGATGTCCGGCCTCATGCAGCGCCCGCGCGGTGAAGCTGCCGATGTAGCCGGCGCCGCCGGTAACGAGGATGCGCATGGGGTCCGCTAGCGGCGGCGCTTGCCTCGCGGATTGTTCGGCCGCACCGGCTTGGCCGCCACTTTTCGGCGCGGCGCGGGCCGGTACTCGTGTCGAGCTTGTGTAGCCTGCACCTTCCAGACAGCGGCCGGGTACCGCTCGCTGTAGTCATACACGTAGTAGCCGACTAAGGCGATCATGACGAGCAAGAGCAAAAGCATCAGGATAGGTGCGTCGAGATAGTCCAGTTGGATGTACCGCATGAGTGCCAGAAACAGACCGAACCCGGAGGTCCAGAGTCCCGACTCGGCAAGCCGGCGAATATAGCGACGGTGAATAGGGTTGTTGACAGCGAGTTTGGACCGACGAAACCACGCGCCAAGTGAGACAAGAAAGAGGACCACAAACCCTGCGGTCAAAATGCCGAAGTACCCCGACGGCTCACCGCTGGGTGACGAAAACAGGTAGTCGCCCGACAAAATATTCAGATCCACGCATGCCTCACGTCACAGAGAGTCTGTGCGAATGCGTCGAATTATAGCCGAGCGCCGCACACCCAGCGCGGGACCAAGCGACGATGCGCAGTCTTCTGAGGCCTCGGCTCCTTCGCCCTACCGAAATTCCCAGTTGAATCACAGTCAGACTGAAGAGTGATCGCGTCGCATGGCTATCGGCTTTCCTGTCTCCTCGCGTACAGCAGCAAGGCGATCTGCGTCTTGGCATCGGCCATCTCGCGATCGGGCAACCGGCTGAGAGCGTCGGCCAAGGGCAGCTCGACCACCTCGATCTCATCCGTGTCTTCGGTCGGCGGTCCTGACTCGAGATCGGTAGCCGTGAACAGGTACATGAACTCCGTGCTGTATCCGGGCGAGGTGTAAAAGCTGCCGAGCGATTCCACCGAGCCCACGCGGTAGCCCGTCTCCTCCGCCATTTCACGTGCGACCGCCTGCTCCGGCGTCTCTCCCTCGTCTATACCGCCGGCCGGGATTTCCAACAGAATCCGCTCCGCGGACTTTCTGAACTGCCGTACGAGCACAATTCGGCCATCGGGAAGCTCCGGCACGACGCCGATGACATTCGGGTGCACGACGATCTCTCTCTCGGCCGTCATGCCGTTCGGCAACCGGACCGTGTCCCGCCGAACGTCGATGAGACGGCCGTCGAAGACCGTTTCGCTCGACTGTGTGCGTTCGATCTGGAGGGGCGACATACTCATTCTCCTGTGACCATCTGGGCGTTACGTGTCGCTGCGCCGGTTCGTTGAGTTCAGCGGAACAACGATTCCGCGGCCCGAGGCGCTAGACTCGGGATGGCGCGTTCGCGATCAGCTTTCGCGCTCTTTCGTTGCACGTTGCGTGCCCGGGACCATGGAGATGGGCATGCGGGGAAGGTCAAATGATTCGACGCTCTTGGTCCATCGCTCTCGTGGCGCCATTTCTGTTCACCCGGTTCGACACGGCAGCTCGAGCGGCGGGCTCGGCTCATCCGATCCACCGGTCGCACGATGTGCCGGCAAAGATTCGCTGTAAGACACACGTAAAGCCTTTCGGTACCGTCCGTTTCTCCGACTGGCAGTTCCCGGACACTCTCAACCCCGTACAAAGCAAGCTGCTCGTCACCAGCGAAATCGACGCCGGCATTCTGGACGGACTCTTCATTTATAGCGACCGGGGGGCTCTGACGCCCGTTATCGCCGCCTTTGTTCCGACGGGCGCCAATGGTGGTGTTACCGATGGCGGCAGGACGGTGACGATCCATTTGCGACACGGCGCTCGCTGGTCGGATGGCTCCGAAATTACGTCGCGCGACCTGCAGTTTTCACTGGCCGTCGGAAAGGACCCGGCGAGCGGGCCGTACTGCAAACATACGTGCGACGTCATTGCTCACATCGACGCCCCCAGCCGCTACGTCGCCGTTCTCCGGCTGCGACGGCCGTACGCTCCTATCCTCGCCTATGGATTGCCCGTGCTCTGGCCGTATCGCTGGCGCAATGTGTGGAATGGCAATCCGCACAAGGCGGCCAATGTGCTCTGGAACGACACCTCCTTCAACTTTGAAGGGCCGGACTATCCCACCAACGGCCCCTATCAGGTTGCTCCCGGCGGGTTCAAAGATCACAGCAACATTGTGCTGCGTCCCATGAGGTACTACAGCACCCTGACGTGCGGTGCTCGCCTCGATACGCTCGTTTTCACGTACTTTGAGTCGAAGTTCGACATGATCACGGCGGCGGTGAAGCACAAAACGGACATTACGCAGGACTACACGCTCGCGGACGCCGCCGCGCTCACCAAACACACGCGTGCCCTCCACGTACGC
>QHBP01000112.1:0-1236 GCA_003244175.1 Chloroflexota bacterium
ATTCGCGCCACGGTCGGGTCATCGCCGTCTTTGGCGCCGCCGGGAATCGTGACCGTGCCAAGCGGCCGCAGCTTGCCCAGATCGCCCGACGCTACACGGATTTCTTCTATATCACCAATGAGGATCCCTTTGGGGAAAAGGCCGCGACGATCATCGACGAGATTGCCGCCGGAGTGGATGCCGGTGAGGAAGGCGAGCGATTTGTGCGAGTTCCCGACCGCGAAACGGCAATTCGTTGCGCGGTTGGTCTGGCGCGGCCAGGCGACGTGGTGGTGATTCTGGGCAAGGGGCATGAACAGAGCATTGTGGTCAATGGACGCCAAGAGCCGTGGAGCGATGCCGAGGTCGCTCGGTGCGCCATTGAGGAGCGCCGATGAATGCCCTCATCATCTGTAACCCACGCGCCGGACGCCAGGAGGGCACCGAGCGCGTACGTCAAGCGATCCGCGTCCTGGAGTCAGCCGGATGGTCGGTTACCGTGGAACAAAGCAACGGACCGGGAGACGCTACGAGACTCGCGCGGTTCGCGGTAACCGGCAAGCTGGACGCGGTACTCGTCGCGGGTGGTGACGGCACGCTCAACGAAGCGGTCCAGGGTATCGCCGGATCAGACACTGCTTTGGGAACTCTGCCGTACGGAACGGTCAACGTGTGGGCACGTGAGTTGGCCATGCCGTTGAATCCAGTGGAGGCGGCTCACGCCATTGTTGATGGGCGGATCGAAAGGATCGATCTCGGTCTGACCAACGGACGCTACTTCATGCTGATGACGGGCATCGGGTTAGATGGCGAGATTGTGCGGCGGGCACAGGCGCTGAAGCACCACAAGCGGAGATTCGGCATTCTGCCCTATGTGGCCGCCGTGCTCTTGACCGTGCCCCGCTACCGCGGCGCTGATCTGGAACTGCGCTACGATGGCCTCATTCGCCGGGTACACGCGGTGATGGTCATTATCGGCAACACACGTCTTTACGGTGGCCGCTTCTATCTGACTCCAAGCGCCGTGGCCACTGATGGCCGGCTCGATGTCTGCATGGTGAAAGGGCGTGGGCCGCTCGCCTTTGGCCGTCACGCGCTTCCCTTGATCCTCGCCGGCCGTCTGGCGCAGGGAGATGTTGAGGTGCTGCGCGTCCGCCAGCTAGAGGTGACTGCCGACAGTCCGCTGGCGGTTCAGGCGGACGGCGAACTGATCGGTACCACTCCGACGACAATCGAGATCCAGCCGCGCGCTCTACG
>QHBP01000112.1:1257-3626 GCA_003244175.1 Chloroflexota bacterium
CACACGAACGGCTCCCCGCCATAACAATCGTCGGCCTGGGACCAGGCGAGTGGCGAACTCTCACTATCGAGGCGGCGGACACCTTGCGCGGCAATCGTGACGTTTGGGTGTGCCACGAAGCGCATCCCGCTACCACCATGCTCCGCTCCCACCTAGCGGAGACGCGGGTCCACTCGTTTGATTCGCTGTATTGCCACGGTGAACCGGCGGAGACAACGCACGGGGCTATCGTCGACGAAATTGCTCGGCTCCTTGATGAGCACGGCGAAATAACGCTCGCCGTGCCGGGTTCGGCAGCAATCGGCGAGCCGCTCGTGGGCCTGCTTCGACAGCGCTTTGGCGACGGGAGCGCCACCATACACGTAATCCCGGGCATCAGTGCTGTCGATTCAGTACTGGCGAGAGCCGGCGTGGAGGCGCGCTGGGTTGAGGTCATCGACGCCGGTGAGGCGGCTCTGTATGGCGCGGAGAACGCCGTAGGCGAGACTACCGGCAATGACCAGGCTCTGCCCTGGCGGGCGCCGATTCCCACCGAGCCGCTGGTCATTTCTGGCTTCGGGGATATAGAGCAAGTCAAACATATAGGTCGCTGGCTCGGAAGGTTCTATCCTGCGGAGCACCGAATCCTGCTTGTTCCGGAAGCCGAGGAAAGTGCCGATTGCCTGCGGCACATCCCCGTGGCCTCACTGAGTTCCGCGCCCATCCATGAATTTACCGCGCTTTACATTCCCGCATTACCCGAACTGGAAAACGTTCGCACCTTTGCCGGATTGATGCAATTAACCCGTCGCCTCCGTGGACCGGGCGGGTGTCCCTGGGATCGGCAACAAACGCACGCCACGCTCAAACCATATCTACTGGAGGAAGCGTATGAGGTGGAGGACGCGCTGGATTCGGGGGATCCCGCGCTCATCGCTGAAGAGTTTGGCGACCTGCTGTACCAGATCACGCTACATGCACAGGTGGGCGCCGAGCAGGAAACTTTCACTATTGAGGACATCATTCAACATGTAATGACCAAGCTCATCGGGCGCCATCCGCATGTCTTTGGCAACCTGGAGCTGGAGAGCGCACAGGATGTGCGCGACGCCTGGGAAACGTTCAAGCAGCGCCAGAAACCGAAACGAACGTCAATCCTACAGGAGATTCCGCGTGGACTTCCCGCCCTGCCCCAGTCCAATCTCATGCAGAAACGAGCGGCGAGCGTGGGTTTCGCCTGGCCGGGCCTCCAGGAAGCTTTGGACAAAGTGGAGGAGGAATTGAGGGAGCTGACTGGAGAGGGCGAGGATGAAGCGGCGCGCGCGCAACAGCGCGAGGAACTGGGCGACCTGCTCTTCGCTCTGGTCGGTGTGGCCCGGCAGTTGCGGGTGGATCCGGAAGAGGCACTGCGGCTGGCAAATCGCAAATTCGCCGGTCGTTTCGGCTGGATTGAGGGCCAGTTGGCCGCCAGCCGGCGGTCCATTCGTGACCTCTCCGCGGTTGAGTTGCAGGAGCTCTGGCAGCGGGCGAAGCGAGAGCAGTCGGATCCGGGGCAGTAGAAACCGCCGAGGCCATATCGTCGCACTGTGACCGTGTGCCGTTGCGCGAATAAATAACGACTCCCTTATCCATACTCGTCTGTCACTGATCTCTTTTTGGTGTACCATTTAGACAGTCATAGAGGCGTTTTTGGGCGTTCGGCAGGGCGTCCGAACTACAAGGGAGTCATTGATGGGAACAGCACTTGCCGTCGTTGTGGCGGTGATCATTGGGCTGCTCATCGGTGGCATCGCCGCGTATTTCTATGTACGCGGCGGCGCGCCGGAGAGCCCTGCTGTGCCTACTGTTGATGTCGATCGCATGGTCGCTGAAGCACAGGCCCAGCAGAAAGAAATCATCCTCGAGGCGAAAGAGGAAGCACACGGCATCCGCACGGCGGCCGAACAGGACGCGCGCGAGCGCCGCACCGAAGTGCAGCGCATGGAGCGCCGCATCACGCAGAAAGAAGAGAACCTGGACCGTCGCGGCGAGGGACTGGACAAGCGGGAGCGCCAGATCACCACGCGCGAGGAGGAGATCGAGACGCATCGTGGCAAGATTGATGAGCTGATCGCCCAACAACAGGTTGAGCTGGCCCGCGTTTCCGGCCTCACTCGTGACGAGGCGACAGCCATGCTCATGGCCTCCATCGAGGTGGAGGTACGGGAGCAGGCGAACCGCATGGTCCGCCAGATTGAGTCTCAGGCCAAGGAAGAGGCCGACGATCGGGCGCGCCGTATCATCGTTACGGCGATTCAGCGCTGGGCATCGGATCAGGTGTCGGAGTCGTCCGTCTCCGTGGTGCCATTGCCCAGCGAAGACATGAAGGGCCGCATCATTGGCCGCGAGGG
>QHBP01000217.1 GCA_003244175.1 Chloroflexota bacterium
ACGTGCTGGTGGAGAAGCCGATCGCCCGCTCGCTGGTCGCCGCGGAGCACATGTGCAGAATGGCGGAGGAGCGGGGTCTAATTCTCATGACGGTCGCCACGATGCGTTGCATGCCGCCGTACCGACGAGCCCGCCGTTTCATCGAGGAGGGCCCGGTGACCGATCCGGCCCTATTCAGCGGCAAGTTCACGTTGGGATACGACTACATTGATCTGCTGGAGTCCGGGACGATCCACCTCTTCGATGTGACCCGCTATCTCATGGGCGACGTGAACGCTGTCCATGCGATGGGTGTGAATCGCTACGGCGCCAATCGCCGCGGATATCCTCTGGACAACGCCGTTGCCTCCTTTGCGTTTGCCTCGGGAGCGGTCGGCGCCGTGTATACCAGCAGCTCTGCGCTGAGTCTCAAGCCTTGGACCCGGGTCGAAGTCTACGCGAATCACGCCTGGCTGGCCGTGGAGGACAACTGGGAGCTGCTGCTCTACGCCAGTGAGGAGAGTCCCACTCAGTCCTGGAAGCCGGCACCTCCGAACACCCTCCTGTTCGATGAGGAGCTCGGCGGCTTCATGGGGTTGGTCGAGAACCTCGCGCAGGCGATCCGAGGTGCCGAGGCACCCATCGTAACCGGCTGGGATGGGTACCGCGCCTTCGAGCTGCTCACGGCAACCCAGCTTTCCCTCGCCCGCGATGAGACCGTCTCACTCCCCCTCAAGCCCGAATCCGCGGACGCGGAGGCGGCCGAATGGCGTCGAGGAGGGGGCCGCATCGGTACCACGTGATCTCGAGGGGAGCCGATTCTGCGCCTGCCGGCTGCGAGTTTGATCGCTTCAGGTGGACGCAGACCCATAATCGCCCCGATCGGGTTGTCAAGTTTAGACGCCTGACCCGGTCAACTTTTACTTACGCGAACACACCATCTCGCAGCTTTTTTTAAACTGGCATCGGGCATCTGAGTTGCGCGCCCTCGCGCTTGCTCATCTTGACCACACAGCGAGAACGCTCGCTATTGCCGATGGCAAGGGCAAGAAGGCCTGCTCGATTGACCTCGAGAAAAAGGTGCCCTCGCTCCCAAGAGCCACCTTGCGGTCCATCCTCTTACCCCCTCAGCGACCGTCCAACCGTCCACGAAATCGAGCCAACTCCAGTTTCAGATCCTCTACTCCGCGTGGCCCGTCAATGTCTGGCTGGATGCCCCTGAGCCCGTCGGCTCTCGCCGCAAGCTCCTGCGCACGTTCACCCACACGCGGGGTGCCGATGAGGTCTTCGTCCGTCTCTATCGGCAAGCAAGAGCGCGTGTCGCAGCGGGGCACGACGAAGAGATGGTGGAGTGGCAGAATGCGGCCGCCTGCAGCCGTCGCCACCTGAGGCCGGACGGATACGGTGTTTATCGGCGTGGCACCCGGTACGATGGCTTCTTCCTCGAGTACGACCGGGGCACGATGAACGCGCGCGATTACTTCAAGAAGTTCGGCGCCTACTACCGCTACGGCGTCACCCGCTGTTTCGAGCGCGACTACAACAGCTACCCCGCGATCCTCGTCGTGACCTCGGACAATGCATCTGAGGAGCGCATCGCCCGAGTGGCGCGCGCGGCGGCGGTTGGACAAGCTGGGAAGCTGTCCTTGCTGCTGACCTGCCAATGGCGCATCGACGACGCCACAAACTCGGATTCGTTACTCGGCTGCATTTGGCGGAAGCCAGATTCCGACTTCGACGATCGTCGATTCTGTCTGTCGGTTTCTGGCTCGCCTTCATATTCTGCAGGCATGCGAGCAATGCAGAGCACACGCTAACTGAGTGACGCAGCGAGCCCCGGCGCATCTACTGTACAAGGAAGGACAAGATGGTTCACCGTAGTCCAGGAGGATCCACTAATGCTCAGACCACTGTGCGTCGCGAGCTACGCGCCGTCGATCCAGCGAGGAAACAGCGATGGGTCACCGTCCGTGATGTGGCGGAGATGTTATCCACCACCCCGCGCACCGTGTACCGGATGATCGATAGCGGTGAGCTGCCTGGTACTAAGTTTGGGCGCTCTATCCGCATACCTGTCGACCGGCTCGAGCGGTGGCTCGAGCAGAAAGAGCAAGAAGCAACCAAGGAGAACCTCTATGACAAGCCGTAAACCGGGGACGGTCGTCGAGCGGAAGGATCGAGACGGGTACGAAGCCCGCGTAACCTTGCCCGACGGCCGAAGGCCCACGAAATACGTCAGAACAAAAAAGCAGGGTTGGGACTGGGTCAGCCGCACTCTAGCCGACGCTCAGCGCGGTACTCTGGTGATTGACGACAGGAGGAAGACGGACGACTACCTTGCAGATTGGCTAAACGGCAGAATGGGCATCAAGTCAAACAGCCTGTACAACTACCGCCTGTGCATCAGCTATGTGCTACCGCACGTCGGCAACACGCGGCTGTGCGATCTCAAACCGCCACAGATAAAGCGCAGCTTTGCCGAGCTAGCGCAGTCGAGGAGCGCGGAGACCGTGAATCTCACTCACCGCATCCTCAAAAGCGCGCTGGAGGATGCGGTCGATGACGAGATCCTCTCACGCAACCCTATGCGGCGCATGAAGGCACCAAATAGAGGCATCGGACGCCGACGCGCGATGACGCTCGAGGAGTGCCGTGCAGTCATACAGGCGTCGGAGGACACACGCTGGCACACGCTGTTCCTGCTCATGGCGACCAGCGGCCTTCGCATAGGTGAGTGCCTGGGATTACGCTGGTCTGATGTAGACCTCGACTCTGGTGAGCTCAGGGTGCAGACCCAGGCGCAGCGCATCCACGGCGAAAAGGGCGTCCATCTGGTGGACGTGAAGACCGCGAGCAGTAGGCGCCCTATCATCCTGCCTCCCGTTACCCGCCGTGTCCTGCGACAACACAAGGCCACGCAGGGCAAGGAAAAACTCAAGTGTCCGCCAGAGCAGTGGCGAGGGCAAAACCTCGTTTTCTGCTCCAGATTTGGCGTCATCTACTACCGCAGCGCTGTCGATGTGGTGTTCAAGCGCATCGCCACCAGCGTGGGCATCGAGGACGTGACACCCCACACCTTTCGTCACACAGTGAGCACGCTGCTTCAGAACACCGGCAACCCGGTGACGGTGGCGCAGTCACTCCTCGGGCACAGCCGTCCGAGCATGACACTCGACGTCTACAGCCATACGACTAGGGATGCGCTGGAACGCGCGGCGGATACCCTGGAGTCACTGTTCGGAGAGAAGGAGGAGCCGTTGACGACAGATACGGACTAGTGGGATACTTGTCTGGGCTGATAATCGTCGTCAATCGCGTCGTCAATCGGCCCACTGGGAACCAGGAAGCGCCCCAGCAAGCCAAACATAGACCTACCGTGTCCCTATAGCTCAGTTGGATAGAGCACCGGCCTCCGGAGCCGGGTGCGTCGGTTCGAGTCCGGCTAGGGACGCCAGATATTTCACACCCGGTGCGCGTTCAGGCGAGAGCATCGGGGTTCTTCTCAATCAGGCATGAGCCGGTGTCCGCCCATCATGAGCTCGCGGCCCTCGAGTTCGTTGGCTTCGCGCCAGGCCTGGAGCCGCCGCGCGTGAATGCGGAAGTAGAGGTAGGGGCTACTGAGCCGGCGCGGGGTCGAAGCCGGTTTTTAGCTGCGAAGGCGTCGCCGGCCTCGTCTGAGATCTCGGTAGCCGTCAGTGCGTGCGCAGTTCCCTCGACCAGGACCAGATCGCAGGACGGGTCGATGGCGAGTCGAGCCTGCAGATTGCGGCTGGTCGGGCTGGAGGACGGTGTGGCTACCAGCAAGGTGATGCCGTCCCAAAGGAAGGACAACGGCACCAGATAGGGGGGTCCCGCTTCCTCCATCGGCCTTAGCCACCCAGGGGTCGGTGTCACGCTCGAGCCGGTTTAGTACATCCCGCTTGCGTTGTTGCTGCGTACGGGGGGACGGGATCATCGTAGGCCAGCCTCCGGGTGCAGATCGAAATCGACGCCGGCGTTATCGAACGCGCGGCTGAGCGGAAGAGCGTCCCTGATCTCAGCCAGGGTAGCTGACGAAGTTGGTTGGTAGCCACCTGATCGGCCCTGACCTCGTCCATCGGACTCATCGCTGGTGACCGACTCGCAGCCTTGCTGTGGCATGCTACGCTGGCCTGTGTAACACATGGCTGCTGGCCATGCGGTGCCCCCGGGTGATTCGCCGGCACCCAGATGGGTCGACAGCTATGTGTGTATCCCGGAAACAACCTTGGCGCCAAAGCCTCTGACGGCATGCTCACGCTCGATCTGGATACCGGTCCAGGACTCCCTGGATCGCAGTAAGAACGGAGGATCGAACATGAAAGCAATCGGCCTTAACCATGTCAGTATCGTGGCCAGACAACTACACGAGTCCGTCGCCTTCTACATGGATGTATTCGGCCTGGAGCCTGTGGCTACTCCCAACTTCGGTTTCCCGGTGCAATGGCTCCGAGTAGGCGAGTTGCAGCTGCATCTCTTCGAGCGCCCTGATGGGCCACCCACATATCATCATCTGGCGTTCGCGGTGGACGACTTTGAGGCACTCTATACACGAGCCGGGGAGGCAGACCTCTTCGACGCCGTCACCTTCGGCCACCACCTGTTCGAGTTGCCGAATGGCATCGCTCAGCTCTATTTGCGTGATCCCGCCGGCAACTTGGTGGAGATCGACTCCCTTCATGCCGAGACTCTATCGCCGGACATCCGTGCAAACATGAAGCGTCTAGCCGACATGCAGCCACAGTCCGCGGAGAATTTGCGGGCAACATTATTTGCTCTTCCCCTGCCGGCCTGACTTTCGAATTGGTTCCACGTCAAGAAACCGGTCCCGCCATTCCATGCGGAATGTCGCGCTCTTGAGCGAGGCGCGCCACCCGAGGGCGACCGAGAGGCGGTGGAACGATTGCTGCGGCTGTTCCCCCGCCCGCAGCCCGCTCCGTCTCCCGTGAGCGTGTAAGGGTAGGTGGCTCCGGCAGCCGTTAGCTTCGACTCGTTGCAGACGGTATGGTGGTTCTTCGCAACCCGGTGTCCCCGAGAGATGGTCTAGAGCTGATGGCGAAGGAGAGCCCATAGAAGAGAAGGGCAAGGAGATAAAGGTCTCGCAGTCCCAGCGCGAGGGAGCTGTACTCCGAAAGACCCCCGACGACGGCACCCATGAGATTGGAGCCGAGCGCCGAGCTCGTGTTGTCTGTGCGCTCGAACCACCGGGAAAAGATGATCCCCGAGAAGAAAACCGGGCCTGCCACCCGCATTCCCGATGCAAGAACCTGCAGCCAGAATCCATACCCGAGGAGCCCACGCAGCGGAACGACATAGTTGAAGAGCAGTGCCACAAACAGCGCTACATACACCCACCGCAGCGGAAAACCATGCCAGCGGCTCACGACCAGGTTTGCCAGCAAGGCGACGAGAAGGATCGACGAGATGACGATGATGTTCGTAATCCAGGTCGAGCCAAAGAGGAGGGCGATGTCGGTGATCCCCTTGGTCTCCTGCAGGGCGAAGCCTGCACCCAGAAGCAGGAAGTTCCAGTTTCCCAGACTTCCAAAGTCGATCCTGGGAACCGTGAGCCAGACCAGAACCACCGACACCAACACCGTCAGCACGAGCACGAGGAGGTAATTGGCGGGCACCGCATGATCCTGCATATAGAGGTAGGGCCAGTCGTCCGAGAGGAGCGTGCCATGGACCGATAGCGCCGACGGGTCCAGAAACCCGTGGAGCGCCGAGTAGTGCCACGATCCGTGAGGGTTGCCCTGCAGCACGTCTCGCACAAACTGATCATGGCTAATGAAAGGCGCTCCCGACGGCGTGCTCAGATGTCTGTTTCCGACAAAGAAAACGGTATCGAAAGCCAGCTGGTTGGTCTGGTACACCAGCGGCTGGTGGCCAAATACATGATCCAGCAGGGTGAAGAGTCGATCGGCAATCCACTTATCATGGACGACAAAGCCCATCGCCACCACGCCGCCGGGCACTAAATGGCTGTGTACGGTCTCTAGATCCTCCCGCGTATACACGTAGTTGTCCATCCGCACACTCGACATGTGCGAGAAGACGCGGTGCGAATCGAGCTTGCCGAAGACGATGAGGTCATACTTCTGCGATGTCCGTTGCAGGAAGGATCGGGCGTCCGTCACGTGTAATCGCACGCGGGGATTACTATACGGATGCTCCGGGTGGAACCTCCGGCCGAGCTCAGCCACAACCGGGTCGATCTCAACGGCGTCGATCGTCGCGCCGGGCGCATTCCGCAGTGCGGCTGCGACGTCATTCCCCGTTCCGGCGCCCAGCACGAGGACCCTTCTGGGACGGATGAATCTATACGGCAGGTTGTACTGCTGCTCCTCGGCTGCAATCCTCGGGATACGCTGAAAACGCCCCGAGAGGTCGAGTGGAAACTGGAGTGCATCCTTGTTGACCGCGATCGAGGATCCCACCTTCTGGCCATCCAGTAACATAGGAGCGACCTGGATCTGGTAATAGGGCGACCAAAAGGTCGACGTGCCTACGGGATGGTTCAGCGAGTCGACGATGAGCATACCGACGAGAAGGAGCAAGGGCGACAGAGTGAGAAGGAGCCGGCCGCGACCGGCAACGATCAACAGGAGATACAGTGCGAATCCGACCATACCCCAGGCAAACCAGACAGTCGGTGGGGTCTCGAGCCAATTCAGGAGAGCGAAGCCAAGAACGCCCAGCAAGCTCCCCAGGATGTTCAGCGAGTAGGCAGCGAGTGGGCGGAATGGGCGTAGCATGCGCCCCACTTCCTGGCCGATGAAGATGAAGACGCCGACCATGAGGAGGAAAAACGCGACAAGGACGAGATAAGCGATGATGCCGGTCGTCGGAAGGTACTGAACGTACCCCCATACGAACTCCCCCTGTGTGACGAGCGGTAGTACCAGGTCGTAGTGTTCCAGGATCAGGACAACCACTGTGAGGATGAGAAGTGCTGTGGGAAAGTAGAGAACAAGACGCGGGCGGCGAGCAGAGAGCAGCATGCCGACTCCCAAGCCAAGAAGCGCGGCGATCAACACGAAGTTGGTGAAGTACGCCAGAAGTCGTACTTGAGTGGGAATCCAGCGGATGAGTGTCAGCTCAAAATACAGGCCCAGAAAGCTGATCAAGACAAGCCGCAAGGCAGGAACCGCGGATTTCCGCGCGATCATGGACGCCAGCCATATGGTGGCTATGCGAGTAGCAGCTCGGATCATGGGCGGGGAAGCCTCAACTCAACGGTAGTGTCGTGGACCTGTCCATGATCTTCCAGGGCTTCATGCGGTTCCAAACGTTCATCCTACCCCGTATACATGCATCCCGATTGCACGGCTGAGAACCATAAACTGGAGACAGCGAACAGCAAGCTCAGGAGCTTGAACAAGGATACCCGGCTGACGCGATCTGCAAAGGACGCCCAATGCCGTTCCGCGACGTCGATAGCCTCGAACCTGGGAGCGATCCGCCCCGTCATGGATGCCACGTGTGGACAATGATCATCTCACGGGTCCCGGTAGCACTGGAAGACCGGAGAGGCTGAGATGGTGATCGAATGCGAAGATGGCGTCGATGCCACGGTGCGACTCCGCGACCACCAGGGAGAACGCATCCACGTAGGACAAATCTTGATCGGCGAACCGTGCGAGGATACGGCGCACGCTCGGCTCCGTTGACGGGTCTGGGTAGATCACCTCGATCAAGCCGCGGGCCTCCAATGCTGCTGTTTCATACAGCCAGCGCTCCGCCGCAGGGTAGCCGATATGGTAGCGCAGCCAGGTGTAGGTCTCGGACAGGATCCCCCAGGTCGCGACCCGCCGTGCGCCTGCTTCGTTGCGATGGAACATCGCGGCGGCCTCGTGGAAGCGATCTTTCCGGTTGACCAACGCCAGCCAGGCCGAGGTGTCGACAAAGACACGGCGAAGCTCAGCGGTAGATGTCGTCGTGGTCCACCTCCGCTGGCCCATCAACGAAGCCGATGAGTCCGGCGAACGGGTCGAGACCGGCATGCGCGGAGTCGCCGGACAGCCAGCCGTCCAGGGCACGCCGTAGGACCTCCGCCTCGGTTGTTTGGTAGCGTCCCGCCGCCTCCTTCAACCGCCGGTCTTGTTCCACGGTGATGTATGTCTGTTTTCGAATCATGTCCATGGTAGCCTCCGTGATGTCATTTTACGCCACTGTAACATCGTTGGCAAGAGCGCGCCTCGCCGCCACGGGCTGGATTCCGAGGAAATCCCCAGGTCAATCGCCTCTTCGCGCGCCTCCTGCCGGCGCTGCGGCGCACTCACGTCCCCCTGTTTCTGCCCACTGCCGCGGCCATGCACACCGGCTCCGCCGATCTGGTCATCGCGCGCCCGGGGCACTACTTGATGTACCTTGGCTTCATTCCCGGCTGCAATGGGGCGACCGCGTGTGACATTGGGTTTTCCCGAGGGAAAACGGCGCGGAGCGGGAGCGCACGAGCCATCGGGACGACCGGTCCGGCTCGCTCGCGGCCTGGCCGGCTACTACCGGTCTTTCACCCGCGGGGCTAGCTGCCGCGACTCGTCAACTACATGGGACTATCGTTCGTACCGCTACACGCTCGGCCTCAAGGCGATCGTCCGCTCCGGCATGATCAAGGTCGTGAATTCGGCGATCAGCTCGGGCCCGGTGTAGGACACCGAGACCGCCGAGCCAAAACCTACATGTCGGCTTGAGCAGACGTGCCGTGAACTTCGGCCTCGATATTCGTCAGCTCGGCCAGCTCCGTCTCGATCGTCCACGTAGCAATCCCGCATCCCAAAAAGTCGGGATCGTTTGTGTAGTATTCAAGACGGCTCGTTACTGTCGCGTACGGTTTCCACGTCGTGCCTCATCCCCACAGCGCACGAATACGAGGAAGTATCTCTCGGCCGTACAGCTCGAGAAATCGCGTCTGATCGTCGCCGGGCGCGTGGAAAACCAGGTGATTGAAGCCGAGCTCAATGTACGGCCGGAGCTGCTCAATGTGCTCCTCAGGATCGGCCGAGACGAGCCATCGGCGGTGCGCCTGATCGGCCACGCCAGCCGCCAGCCGCTCCATCTCTCGCGGGTCCTCCACGCCCACCTTCTCCTCGCCGGTGAGCGCGAGTGCGGCCCACTTGCGCGTGTCCGCCATGGCTCGGTCGCGATCGTGATCGAAGGATACCTTCATCTCGATCATCTTCTCGACCGTGCTCGGGTCCCGTCCCGCGGCTTCCGCGCCCTCTTTTAGCGCCGGTAACAGTTTATCCGCGTAGAGGTCCATGCCCTTGCCGGACGTCGCGATCAGGCCATCCCCCACCCGTCCCGCGTACTTGGCCATCTGAGGGCCACCCGCCGCGACGTATAGCTTGACCCGTTCGCTCGGGCGATCGTAAATCGTCGCGTTGTGCGTGCGGTAATAGCTGCCCTCAAAGGTAACGAAGTCTTCGGACCAGAGCCGTTTGATCAGTGCGAGAGCCTCACGCAGGCGAGCGTACCGGTCCTTGAATTCCGGCCATTCGCCGCTGAGAATTGGCGCCTCGTTCATCGATTCGCCCGTGCCGGCGCCAAGGATGACGCGGCCGGGATTCAGGCACGCAAGTGTGGCCATGGCTTGGGCCACGACGGCCGGATGGTAGCGGAAGGTGGGGGTCAGGACGCTCGTCCCCAACAGCACACGCTCGGTGCGCTGGCCAAGCGCGCCAAGCCAGACAAGGGAGTTCGGAGCGTGACCGTCGGTATGCTTCCAGGGCTGGAAATGATCGCTGGTGAAAACGCTATCGAAGCCGTTGCGCTCCGCTTCGATGCCGAAATCGAGCAATTGCTGAGGACCGAATTGCTCGGCCGAGGCCTTGTATCCCAGTTTTAATTTTGGCCTAGGCGCGCCGGTCCCCGATCCTTGCTGATTCATGATGATAGCTTCTCCCCAATCATTGTCGACACCGCTATGAAGTTGCTTTTAACAGATAGTAGCGCCCCAAGGAGTCTCGACTTCTGCCTCGTACCAGCGCATGGGAATCGATGTTGTTCATCCTTGCGGCGAAGCCCCGCGGGCCGAAGCCGCGCCCGCGCTCTCCTGGGAGCCGGTCTTCGGGTCGCTACCTCATGCGCCTGGCCTCGCCTCCATCAAGAGGCTGCGCCAAACGGGATGACAGGCCCTTACCCTAACGCGCGGCTACGAGCCGTACGTTAGACCCCGAGGTTCACACGCACCGTAGATCAGTCCCACATGCGCTCCAGCGCACTGCGAAGAATGAAAACGCAGCGAGCGCCCAGTCAGAGACGATGGCGGTTTCTGAGTAGGGCAGTGGTTCAGGGAAGTGCTTCAGGGCCGTAGTTCAGGGCCGTAGTTCAGGACCGTAGTTCAGGACCGTAGTTCAGGGCCGTAGTTCAGGGCCGTAGTTCAGGACCGTAGTTCAGGACCGTAGTTCAGGACCGTAGTTCAGGCCTTCAGGCCGTCAAGTCTCCGACCAACACGTGAGCATCCGTAAGAACGCGTCCGCCCTACCTGGTGCCAACCAGGGCGTCCCCCGTTGTGACGATATATTTCGTCAGGTGTGGTTGGTGAATCGACGGGCTGACGATGACCTGCCCTATGGGCGGGGTGCTTCTTGGACGTCGCGCGGGTTTTAATGGGAGACTTGACGGCCTGAAGGCCCTGACCTACGGGCTGACCTACGGGCTTGGCGTGTGAGCCGGGTCTGCGGCCGTTTTCTGGGTAGTCCCACGTGTGCCCCGGCACACCACGAAGAATGAAAATGGGGCGAGTGAGTCCCCATGGTCGTCGTGATGGCCTTTTCTGGGTAGGGCTTTCAGCCCGTCACGCTCAGCACCGACACGTGACGAAGACCGTAGAAGCCGGCGACCTTGTTAGGCCGAAGGAGACAGGCGGCGTTCTTAGGAAGCACGCCGTGTTGGTCGGAGACAGGACGGGCTGAAAGCCCTGATCTACGGGGACGCCGGTTCTCCGAGAGGACCGGCGTCCCAAGAGCTCTTACGCCTCGAGTGAAGGTCTGAAATATTGTGGAAGAGATGATGACCCGATCTTGCGCACCGCCGCAGCGCTTAGGTC
>QHBP01000173.1 GCA_003244175.1 Chloroflexota bacterium
GTCCGTCCGATCCACGAGACACGCCCCCCGCGACATCGGACCGTCCCTTCGGCGCGCAACATCCTCTCGTGACCTCATCTGCCGGTGGCCGCCCTCCACGCGCCCCGAGCTCGCCGTACCTCCGCCAACAGCGTGCTCGCGTCAACGACGAGGCGCATGTGTACCGACGGGGACGTCGTCGGGCAGAGGCTTATTGAGGTCGAAGAGGCTGGACAGCTCCCCCTCGCTCATCCCCGTCTCGTCTAACACCTGCTCCACGGTCTGCTCTAAGCGGGCCAGCGCCTCTTCGAAATTCTCGCGCCGGCTTTTGCCGGTCGGGATATAGAAGCCGAGCGGCTGACCATGCCGCTCGATCGCCAGTACCTCGTCACCGGCGAGAAACTGGGCGGCGTGGTCGCGGAACTCGCGGACACCCACCTGCCTCATATACACCCTCCTTGTGATCACCTGCGTACACAAGATAGCACCGCGAGACACCTATGTTCTCGAACCGAGCCCCTCGAGAAATAAGAGCTGCTCCTTCGGCTCCTGTTTTACTGCGGATCCCGATTGGCCTGATCGTGCCGGTGCTCGTGGCCCAGATGGTCGTTTTGGTCTTGTCGCTCCTGTCACCACCTTGTACACTCGAACGCAACGCATTCCGAAAGGTGATCAGTTGAAGACAAAGACTCTCATCGCGCTCCTGCTGCTCACGCTCTTGACCTTCCTCCCGGCTCGGGTGCCGGCTGCTTCCGCCGCTCCGGTCTCGTGCGCCTATGTCAGAGGCGTTTACTCCCTCATGCTCTCCCTCAAGCAGCTGGTCAAACAGCTGCCCAAGCTGACGCACAAGGACGCCCACAACCGAGCCATAGGCCTTCTCATCAGCGAGGGACACCTCAATCGGCGGTCGCACCTCCTGCCGATGGACTTCAACCGCTCATTCGGCTCGACTCTCGCTTTCCTCGAGTACGCCACGCAATTTCACACCCGGAAACCGAATGATAATTACAACCACTACTTCAATCAGACGCACAGGAGCCTGACGGGCACCTGGGCTGCATACCGCAAGCACTACCGGCCCATGGGGTGTAAGGGCACGTAGAAGCCGCCGGCGAAAGCCGGCTCCATCTGGTGGAAGCCGGCACAATGTCCGGAGGTGCTAGCGAATAACGTCGACGTGCACTCCAACGGCAATGTGTACAGGACGCAAGCGTCCTCTATCGTTTGTGATCCTGACGGCGCACTTCCTCGCGACGTTCCGCGATCAGCTCATCGGCCATGCTCTCGCCGGACGGATTCGCGGCCGCGAAGCTTGCTCGAAGGCGCTCGAGGATTGTCTCACGTCGTTCCAGCACGAGATGATCCAGGCAGGACCGCTTGGATTCTCAAAGGCGGTGAACCACCGCCAATTCTCGTTACCGCCTATCCTGCTTGAGATGGGAGCAAAAATGGATGGATATCCGCTGAAAGATCTTGACCTTGCGGCTCTGAAGGAGGACCTGCCTGCCGCCGGTCTTGAGAGAGGTGACGTCGGTACGGTTGTCTTTGTCTACGACCAAGGGAAGGCCTACGAAGTCGAATTCGTGGCCGCTGATGGCCGAACCATCGCCGTCGAGACGTTGCGAGACGATCAGTTAGAGCCATTCACGGGTTCGCAGATTCTGCACGCTCGTCGATTGGCCGAAGCATGAGAACGAGTGTCTTCAGATCTGGAGAGGTGTCCTTGCGTGGGGCATGAGCCTGCTGACGGCAAGAAGCGAGACGGCCGTCGTTTTCGACGGCAAAATCTCGTGAATTGAGCAGGTGATTGTTGCCATGTGGCGCCTGCTCGTGTCCCTGTTCCTGTCCACCGCCGCGCTGGCCTCCGTCGCCGCCACACACACACGTTCGGCCTTCTCGCCCGGAACCGGTGCTCGCGTCCAAACCTTCCACGCTATCCGGCCGGTGCACTATGTCAATCCGTTCATCGGCACATTCGGCGATGGGAATGTCTTCCCGGGAGCCGACACCCCGTTTGGGATGGTGCAATGGAGTCCGGACACGACAACTGCGCCTGGCGGCTACCGTTACAACCAGAACATCATCCACGGATTCAGCCTCACGCACTTCAGCGGGCGCGGCTGTTCAGCCTATCAAGATGTGCCTTTTATGCCCACACTGGGATATTCACATACCTCCCCCGCCGGCACTGCCAGCGCCAGCACCACCTTCTCGCACAGCAACGAAAGCGCCTCGCCCGGCTACTACAGCGTGCGCCTGGACCAGTCGAACATCCAGGTGGCCCTGACCACTACCCCGCGCACCGGCTTTGGGATGTTTACCTATCCACCCAACAAGCGCGCTACCATGCTTATCAATACCGGCGGCAGCGCGATGCATAACGCTGACAACGGAACCGGGGTGCAGATCATCGGCACGAACCAGGTCGTCGACTCGGCGGCGAGCGGGAATTTTTGCGGCGGGGGCAACACTTATACGGTCTACTTCGCGGCTATGTTTAGCCAGCCATTTACGGCTTTCGGCACCTGGCACAACTCGAAAGTTAGCGCGCAGGTACGCCAGAGCAGCGGCAGCCACTCCGGAGCCTATGTGCGCTTCGATACGACCAGCCAGCAAGTTGTCCAGGTAAAGGTGGGCATCTCATTCGTGAGCATCCAGAACGCTGAGATGAACCTGGCCCACGAAAACCCCGGTTGGAACTTCAACGCCGTCCGGCAGCAGGCCAGGGCGGCCTGGAACGCACGCTTGAACACCATCCAGGTCTACAACGGCTCGCTCAAAAACAAACAGATCTTCTACACAGCCCTGTACCATACGCTCTTCCACCCGAATATCTTCAGTGATGTCAACGGTGATTACATTGGCTTCGATCAGCAGATCCACAAGGCCAGCGGCTACGTGCAGTACGA
>QHBP01000155.1 GCA_003244175.1 Chloroflexota bacterium
TGACGAAGGACCAGGCCCAGATCGGGCGTGAAGCCTACAAGGACTTCGGCAAAGGGAGCGGCCATCCCGCGCAACTGAACTTTGGCGACTGCTTCGCCTACGCGCTCGCCAAGGTCATGGGCGAACCAATCCTCTTCAAAGGTAACGATTTTGCTCACACCGACATCACGCCGGCGATAGGGCGAGGCGCGGAGTAGAGCATCCGACTAGATCGGTGCGGCGGCCCACCGCGACGACGATTGGTGCTTCTGCTTAACTTCTCGCTCCGGCACATATCCAGCTCGTCATGCTCTCCGTCATCATGGTGGGCCAGAACCTCCTCAGCACGGCGTCGGACAAGCGAGCGGAAGACACGTGGAAGGACGCCGATGCAACCTTTCATACAGTGCGACAAATCCAGGAGCACCTTTCGGTTCAAGACGGCCATCTGGCCGCTCAAGATGCCCGTCTCGAGCAGATCGTTCCTGCTCTCGTCGCGGCGTTTTCGACCGCGGCAGCGAAGCTTGCCGGGCGGACGGTAACGACGCGCCGGCATCGCCCTAACTAACCCATTTGTTTGCTGGCCGGGACTCCACCTTTGGCTTCCCCAAGCCAAAAAAGAATTGGCACACCTGGAGGGATTCGAACCCCGGACACCCAGTTCCGAAGGCTAGCTCTCTGGCGTTTCGCCCCTGTTTGCGGGTGGTCGTATCCGTTCGTCTTTGGCTCGCCCAAGCCGAGAATTGCCGTTGACGACCATCCGCGGCCTTCCTCAAACGAGCGCGAACGAGGCAGTCTATTGTGAGATCGTTGTGAGGCTACGTGTATAGTTGGTGTATGAGCAAGGTCCGCACGAACATCGAAATTGAGGAGATCTACGTTCGGGTCATCATGGACCGCTACCGAGTGCCGACCAAGACCGAGGCGGTCGATCTTGCTCTGCGGCATCTAGCCGGCCAGCCCATGACTCGTGAGGAGGCGCTCGCGATGGAAGGGGCGCATGCACTTCTGCAGCCGCCCGCGGACGCCGGGCCTGACGATCTGGAGTGATCCTCGCCGACACATCCGCCTGGGTAGAGTACGACCGGGCCACGGGAAGTGCCGTCCATCGACGCGTGCGAGAGCTGATAGCGGAAGGCGGCCCGCTCGCCGTCACCGAGCCGGTCATCATGGAGGTGCTCGCCGGGGCCCGCGACGATCACCGGGAGGCGACGCTCCGCCGGTTATTGCTGCGCTTTGAACTGCTGCGCTTCGATGTCGTGGCGGACTTCGACGGTGCAGCCCGCCTCTACCGCACATGTCGTGCGGTTGGCATCACCCCACGGGGAATGGTGGATTGCATGATCGCGGCCGTTGCCAGACGGACCGGCGCTTCGCTACTCGCCAGAGACGCCGACATGAATCGCATTGCCGGAGCCGTCGCCATCAATCTGGATGCCGCGTCGATGGATGCATCGTGAAGTGAACGTGGAGGCGATCCGACGGAATCGACGGGAGACGGCGCGCCCAGTTCCAAAGTTCACATCAAGTCGTTCGACGGGCTTTGTGGGCGGCATCTACCGCTATTGCGTGACCCATGGTAAACCCACGGGACCACTGCCCTCTGCGAAAGAGATCGCGGATCAACGGCGTCATCTGATGTTCTTTGAGGTAGCATCAGCTGCAATGACAAGAACCACGGTTGATCTCGACCCGTCGGTCCTCGCGGAGCTCCACCGCCGCGCGGCACGTGAACGCAAGAGCTTGGGGCGGCTGGCCTCCGAGCTTCTGGCCCAGCAGCTGGCCGGCGAGCGTACTGCCTCGGGACTCGAGGTACTGCAATGGACCAGTCGTGACCTTGGCATCCCTCGGGTCGATCTTCAGGACAAGGAAGCTCTGAGCTCGCTGCTGAACAAGAGCTCGTGAGCGTTACCGTCGACGCGAACGTTCTCGTCTTCGCATCGAACGCGGCTGATCCCACATTCCGCCCGGCCAGGACACTCGTGGAGCGGCTGGCTGCCGGTCCCGAACTCGTCTATCTCTTCTGGCCGGCGGTCACGGGGTACCTCCGAATTGTCACTCACCCGGCATTCTGCCGGGGCCCCTAACGTTCGCTGAGGCCAGAAGGAAAATCTCGAAGCTGCTTTAGTAGTTCCCGTCCATTCATCATCAATGGGCCCAAGAAGGAGTGGCCATGGTCCCTGAGAGGCTGACCCTGATGGCAATCCACGCGCATCCGGACGACGAGATCTTCGGAACGGGCGGCGTGTTTGCCCGCGCCGCCGACGAAGGGATGCGCACCGTCCTCGTCGTCGCGACGGGCGGCGAAGAGGGGGAGATCCGCGATCCCGCACGGGACACGCCGGACGAGCGGGCTCGCCTCGCCGCGATCCGGGCGGAGGAGCTGCGCCGCAGCACAGAAATCCTCGGCATCGAGGAGGTGCACTTCCTCGGCTACCGTGACTCGGGCATGCTGGGCACGCCGGCCAACGACAACCCGGACAACTTCCTCCAGACCGATCGGGGCGAAGCAGTCCGGCGCGTCGTGCGGTTGATCCGCGAAGTGCGCCCGGACGTGCTGGTCACCTATGACGAGCGCGGCGGCTACGGGCATCCGGATCACGTTACGGCCCATGAGGTCACGACGGCGGCGGTCGAGGCGGCAGGCGACCCAGACCGCTATCCGGAGATTGGGTTACCAAGCTGGTCGGTTCCCAAGTTCTACAACTCGGCCAACCCGCGATCGATCTGGCACTGGATCGGGGAGCAGATGCGTGAGCGCGGCATCACTCCGGAACCCCAGGAGTCGGACTACGACTACGAGTCCTATCTCAGTCCCGATGAGGTCATCACCACGCGTGTCGACGTGACACACTACGTCCGGCGCAAGCATGCCGCGCTGATGGAGCACGAAACGCAGATCAGCCAGGATGATTGGCTGAACAGCATGCCGCAGGATTTGATGGAAGGGCTACTGCGGAGCGAGTCGTTCATCCGCGTCCGGTCGGCCGTGCCCGTCCCCAATCCTGAGGGCGATCTCTTCGCGGGACTGCGTGACCGATGAGCGGATTCCTTATAACGTCCGTTCGGTGCCCTGCGAAGGCATTCCTGTGAAACGGGGACCGGCGACGGGATCGTCGGGTACCCCCGACACCCAGTTTCGAGGTTTTGACGCCTGCCTCTCTCCGAGCATCCGTCGTCCGCGAGGGCAGGCTGCTCTATGCCGCTTTGATCCGTCGGTCGCCGCAGAAACGAAGGCGTGGCTCGCCAAGGCCGCGAGCGACCTCCGAGCTGCGGAGCACGCATTGACGGCGCGACCTCCTTTGCTGGTCGCCAGCACCTTCCACTGTCAGCAGGCGGCCGAAAAGGCCATGAAGGGCTTTCTCGCGTAGCACAATGTTCCCTTTCGGCGCGTTCACAGCCTCGGGGGGATCGGCGAGCAATGCTTGCAGATCGAGCCGAAACTGAGGCAGATCTTTGACTGAGCTGTGCCGCTCACGGAGTACGCCTGGAAAATCCGGTATCCGGGCAAGGTGGATGAGCCAACGGCGACTGAGGCACAGGACGCGCTAGCCTCAGCGCGCACGCCGTGTATGTACAGTAGCCCTGATAATGTGTACATATGAAGAGACGAACAACCATTGAGATTGATGATGATCTGCT
>QHBP01000200.1 GCA_003244175.1 Chloroflexota bacterium
GGCAAGATCATGCGCCGGCTGCTGCGCGACATCGCGGAGGGCCGCGTTCTTGGCGACACCACCACGCTGACGGATCCGGCGGTGGTCCAGGACCTGCAGCAGCAGTACACCAAGAAGGGCGCCGAAGAGTAGAAAGGCTCGAGGAGGGCGGTCATGGAAACACTCGCAGGACAGGTCGCGCTGGTCACCGGCGCGTCCCGCGGCATTGGCGCCGCGATCTCCCGGCATCTTGCCGGAAAGGGCGCAACCCTTGCTCTCAACTACGCCACGAGCACCGAGAAGGCGGAAGCGCTGGCCAAAGACCTGCACGAGAACGACGGCTCCGGAGAGGCCATGACGATCCAGGGGGACGTCAGCGATGTGAACAATGCGGGCATCACGCGGGACAAGACCTTCCGCAAGCTGTCCGCACAGGACTGGCACGAGGTCATCGAGACGAACCTCAACGGCGTGTTCTACTGCATCCACGCCGCCATGCCGCACCTGATCGAGCAGGGCGCCGGAAAAATCATCAACATCAGCTCCATCGTGGCCCAGATGGGCAACGTCGGGCAGGCCAACTACGCGGCGGCGAAGGGCGGCCTCTTCTCGTTCAGCAAGACCCTGGCCCTCGAGTGGGCTCGATACCACATCACCGTCAACTGCGTCGCGCCGGGATTCATCGAGACCGACATGCTCGCCAAGGTTCCCGACACCTACCGTGAACAGATCAGAAATCAGATCCCCTTGCGCCGGTTCGGCACACCCGAAGACGTCGCCAAAGTGGTCACCTTCCTCTGCACCGATGCCGATTACATCACGGGCCAGGTGATCGCCGTCAACGGCGGCATGTACATGTAACCGCTCTGCGCCCTCTTCCGCGCCGGACC
This sequence comes from Chloroflexota bacterium, assembly GCA_003244175.1. GTDB lineage: Bacteria > Chloroflexota > UBA5177 > UBA5177 > UBA5177 > QHBP01. The sequence continues at coordinate 870 of QHBP01000200.1, forward strand.
GCTACGCGGAAGAGGGAGGCTGCCGCGATTTAGTCGGCTCTATCTTTGAAGGCTAGCCGCAGCCATAATGGATACAGAGCAAGACTCGATGGTCTTGATCCGGCGCCGCGCGTAGCAGTCGGACGATGTGCGGCGTCCCTCATCTCGTCTGCCGGCAGAGCGGCCACGACTCAAGTTTGAGCAGGCATAGAGAGACAGACATGGTACAGACGCCATGGCGACATCCACCCTTGACCAAAGAACAAGAGAACACGCTCTTTATGCTTCTGCTGGAAGACGACAGGGAGGATGCGCCCTGGATGGTGATGGGAGACTTGCAGTTTTGGTCGGCCAGCGACTTCGCGCAGAGCCTGTGCGCCCATGCCCGCGAGGAGGGACTCGCCTGGTACGTGGCGGCGATGCTGCCGATCACCTTTGAGTGGCCGGGCGTGTCGGGCAAGAAAACGCTCGCTCCCGATACGCTCGTCTCCTTCGTGCCGGACCGGGCACGCGGCTCATACGACTTGGCCGTGGAGGGCGCCTTCCCACCATTTGTCTTGGAGGTGGTCTCACCAGCGAGCACGAACCGCGACCACGAAGAGAAGAGACAGGCGTACGACTTGTTGGGCGCGCGAGAGTACGCATTATTTACGCCCCGAGCGGAAGACGCGTCCACGCTCGATGGATTCCGGCGCGGCAGGGCCGGCGCGTTCGAGCCATGGCCGGCGGATGATCGAGGCCGGCTATGGAGCAATGTGCTGGAGCTCTACCTCGTCGTGCGTGGGACGCTTGTTCAAGCTGAGACGCGCGACGGACAAGTGCTCTTGACACCCCAGCAGGAGGCGGAGCGCCGCCGGCGCGCTGAGGAGGAAGTTGACCGACTGCGCCGTGAGTTGAATCGCCTCAAGGGGGAGAGCAGCGACAATGACCCGGGGGCTTGATCTCACACGAACATGCTCACCGCCGGTGACTCCTGTCGCGTCACCATCAACACCGACGCGTTCAATTCCTCTCGGCCATTGGTTCGGTTATGATGATCCCTGCCAGGTCCTGCTACTTCGACCATGGTCTGGAGGGCATTGGCGATGGACGAGGCAAACAATTACTCCTACCGTGAGCTGCTCCACCTCACTCGCAGGGTTATTCAAGCCTTCGACCAGGTAGAGCAGCGCTCGTGGACAGTCGAGGGTGCGAAGATCGAGCTCATGAAGCCATCACTCCATCCAGATCAAGTTCCGCTCTCCGGCCGCGCGTTATAGGGAGTAGCGGGTGAGGGTCCGCGTCAGGGTACTATGAGGAACACCTCCCCGGCCGACAAGACACTGCAGGTATAGGATGACGACCCGCGCCCAGGCTGTTCGCTGGAAAATCGCACGGCGACACCTGAATCAGCGCCGGACGCACCGCCTGTGGTGGATCCTGGCTCTGGTCGTGCTGCTGCTCCTAGCCACTTCGAGCGCCGGGGCCGGGGCCGGCTTCTATTTCGCGGCTCACCTGCCGTCCGCCGGCCGCTTCCACGTTCACTACGACTACCAGGACGCCCGCATCTACGACGCGCGCGGTGATCTGCTATACGACCTGGCGGACCTCACGAAGAAACACGGCCAACGCATGGTCGAGCCGCTGCAGGGCAGGTGGGACACGACAAGCGCCTGCCGCGGCGGCGTGAATCGCATTCCTCGCGATTTGCAGAACGCGACGATCGCGACCGAGGACGCTACCTTTTATAAGAATCCGGGTTTCGATCCCGGTAGCATCGTGCGCGCCGCGTACCAGGACATCGTGTACGGACACATCCTGTCGGGGGCCAGCACGATCACGCAGCAGCTGGTGCGCGCCAATCATCTCGTCAGCAATGAACGCTCGCTCACACGGAAGGCGCAGGAGGTCGCACTCGCCTACGAGATCAGCAAGCGTGTATCGAAGCGAGAAATCCTGTGGTATTACCTGAACAGCGTTCCGTACGGAAATCTCGCTATCGGGGCACAAGCCGCGTCAAGGGTTTACTTCGGCATCCCGGTGTGCGGACTGGACCCGGCCCAGGCAGCGATGCTCGCCGGCCTGCCGCAGGCTCCCACGCTATTCGACCCCGTCCTACACCCCGGGCGTGCCGGGCGGCGCATGAGTGAGGTTCTCCACTTGATGGTCCGGCACGGCTATCTGCGCTCGAAGGTAGAGATCGCGGGGGCGATGAGAGAGGCGAATGGGTGGCACTTTCGTGCCCCCACCGCACGCATGCGGTACCCACAGTTCACGCGCTTCGTCATCGATCAAATCCAACACATGCCCCTGCTTCGCGCGCGCCTCTATCAAGGCATAGACATCTATACGACCCTCGATCCGCGTCTCCAGGACCTGGCCCAACAGACGGTAACGCGACAAATCCAGGGTCTGACGGCGCAACACGTGACAAATGGTGCTCTGGTGTCTCTCGACCTGCGGACTCCACGTGCGGGCTGGATTCTGTCCATGGTCGGCAACGCGCGTTCCGATGCCGGATCGCAGCAGATCAATATGGCCGTTGCTCCGCGCCAGCCGGGCTCGTCCATGAAGCCCTTCAATTACATCTGGGCTTTCACGCACGGGAACGTCAGTCCGGCCACGACCGTTTCCGACTCCCCGGTCAAGCTCCCAGATCCCAACAGCGTCCCTCAGCGCGGCTGGTATGAGCCGATAGACTACGATCACCAGTGGCATGGCACCGTCACGCTCCGCCAGGCGCTGGCGAACTCGCTCAATGTCCCCGCGGTCAAGCTCGAATACTACGTCACCAAACCCAAAAACGTGGCGAGGACCGCGGCGACTTTCGGCATGACCAGCTTGTACCGGGACAACCCCGGTCTCGACTGCCAGGTCTGTTACGCGGTCACACTGGGGGGCCTTTCCAAGGGCACGCGTCTCCTGGAGGAGACGTCCGCGTACGGTGTCTTCGCCAGAGGTGGGTTGACGGTACCACCGGTCGCCATCTGGAAGGTCGTTTCCCGGGGAACGGGTCACGTTCTGTACTGCTCGTCCAACTGCCCACGCGGCGTAGGGCCGGATCCCGCCCTTGCCCCGAAAAGCACCCGAGTGCTCGACAGCGCACACGCGTATGAGATGACCGACGTGCTTGCAGACAATAACGCTCGCTGTACCCCTCAAGTGTGCGAATTCGGCTGGAACAGCGCGCTGGCGCTCGATCGGCCGGCCGCGGCAAAGACGGGCACCACCAACTCCTTCACGGACAACTGGACGCTGGGGTACACGCCGCAGCTCGTGACCGGCGTGTGGGTCGGAAACGCCGACCGATCGCCCATGCAAAACGTGATTGGCGTCACCGGCGCGGCTCCCATCTGGCATGACTTCATGGAGGGCGCGTTTAAAGTCCTGAAACTGCCGGTGCGGCAGTTTGTCGCACCCACCGGAGTGGAACGCGTCGATCGCTGCGCCGGGCGCCAGGTGACTTCCTATCAGGTCGTGACGCCGGATCTGTTCGTTCCGCAGCTCGGGGGTCCCGCGATGCCCCAGTGCTCGTTGCCCGAGCGGGGATACATGCCGGTGCCCTGCTCCCGATACCCAGCGAATCCGAGCGGCTTTCCGCTGCCCCTCGACTGCGGACCCGGCCCCAGCTATGCCGTCACATACACCGGGCAGCGGTATGCATACGGGCCACTGCCCAATTCGGGCGTACAAGTTCCCACCGTCATAGCCCAACCGGATGCCGGCACACAAACAACGCCCCCGCCCGGGAGCCGGCTCTCAGGTGGTACCCCTCCGCCCACCGCCGGCCAGCCTGGGGCGGTTCCCTAGACTCGATTCGGCAAGTCGCGGGAGATGTGGGTGCCAAGAAAAAGGAGCACCTACCCTTCGTCGCCTCATGGAACCGCCGAAAATACCTGCATCGTGGGCAGCGCGCGTCGAAGCGCAGCCTCGTCGTAGGCGGCGTTGTCGGCAAGCGCCGCCTCGATTTCGTGGGGGAAGTCCACGGCGTACTGCAACGCCGCTTCCACCTGCACCACAGGAATCTCCAGATGTTCGGCCGTCCGCGTCACATCGCCCTCATACGACCGGACGATCATTACCACGTGCCAGACCGCGAGCCGGGTCCCGAGAAGGCTTGCCTGCCGTCCGACCGCGGAGTCGCGGAAGGTGATAGAGGCATATTCGGAAACTCTCAAGGCCTCCTCCACCAACAGCGACGCAGTCTCCGTCGGGGTGCGTCCTAGGCGCCGGGCGAGCCGCGTAAGCCGCTCCACCTGGCTGTCCTTAAAGCGCAAGCTCATGACGCGCGACACAAGCAAAACCTCCTTTTCTCGTTTACATTGTAACTCGCGTAAGCGAGCACGCGGCCTCGGGTTAGGCGCTTCGTCGCGGCTACGCGTGTAACGCCCCCACCCCTGTTCGGTGCGAGATCCTGAAGATCTTCTCCACGATTCGAGCATCGAATGGCGCCGTACTCTCCGGAGAGTGAAATGAATGCTGCCTATATGATGTGTAGAGAAGAGCTTGTGGATTGGGGTGCGGCGGTTCGTATTTGCCGCGGTCTCCCCCAAATGTTGGTCGACTGAGCTCTGCACAATTCGGCTGGTCGACGGCGAAGATAGCTGAAACGCACTCCCCTGGGAAAGGGAAAACGGATGCAGTACGCCGTTGTCATGGCGGGCGGGGCCGGAACGCGCCTCTGGCCCGCTGCCAGACGCGACCGGCCCAAGCAACTGCAGAACTTGATCTTCGAGCAGCCCCTGATCGCGGAGACGGTCCAGCGGCTTCGGACAATGTATGATCTCGATCGCATTATCGTCGTCACCGCCAAGCAATACGCGGACGCGATCCTCGAGGTCGTCCCCGACCTGCCCACCGGCAGCATCATCAGCGAGCCGGTGGGGCGCAACACGGCGGCCGCCATCGCGCTGGCGGCCTTTCGGATCGCACGCGAGGACCCGGACAACGTCTTCGCCGTCTTCCCCGCCGACCACGTGATCCTGAAACCGCGGGCACTGTTCAGCGCTCTGGATTTCGCACACTCTCTGGCACTCCGACATCGGGTGGTGGACATTGGCGTGCCACCGAGTCACCCGGAGACGGGTTATGGGTATATCGAGCTGGGTGACGAGGTCGAGAAACGGGAAGATATCACCTCCTACCATGTTCGGCGATTCGTCGAGAAGCCCGACCGGCAGCACGCTGAGGAGTACGTGCGGGACGGGAACTACATGTGGAACTCCGGCATGTTCGTCTGGCGTGCAGGGCAATTTCTGGAAGCGCTCCGCGAGCACCTTCCCGACACCTACGCGCGCCTCGAACCGGCATGCGCATCGGGTGGTTGGCAGCGCCTCGAAGAGGCCTACGGCGCGCTGCGGGACATCTCCGTCGATTACGGCATCATGGAAAAGGTGTCCGATGTCGTCGCCGTACCCGTGGATTTTGGCTGGCGGGACGTTGGGGATTGGGCCGCCCTGTACGACCTGATGGACCACGACGAGCAGGGCAACGCCTTCCGCGGTCCGCACGTCTCTGTTGACACCAAAGACTCCCTTTTCGTTGCGCGTGACAAGCTCGTCGCCGCCGTCGGCGTCGATAACGTCATCGTCGTGGACACGCCCGACGCGCTCCTGATCATGGCCCGAGACCGTGCCCAGGACGTCAAGAAACTACTGGATCAGCTAAAGGAGCGTGGGGAAACCGACAGGCTCTGACGGACACGCCGCCAAAAAGCGGGCCGCCTCCACACCGGAGACAGCCCGCTCATGTGACCCGAAGACGTGAGGTGCGGTAAGTTAGGCCGCGGCCACCGGGACCACGATGATCACGCGCGCGGTGAGGCTCTTGGTCGTGGCATTGCTAACGAAGCGCACACGAACCTTCTCGCCCTTGGTGAAGCTCGGCACGGTCGTGGCGAGCTGCTTGTTGACGCGGTACTTCGTCTGCGACGTGATCGCAAACGTCAGCGTCTTGCCCTTCGCGGTCGTGATCGAGAGGCTGGTGGACGAGGTCGCACTCACCTTTCCCACCGCCGCATGGCGGAGCAGGAGACGATGGATTCGCTGAGCCCGGATGCGCAAGCTCATGCGATGCGCGTTGAACGCCTTGACCGAGTACACGACACGATTGGCGGAGATGCCGGTCGTGGCCTTGGCGCCAACGACAAACGCCCACTCGCCATTGCTGAGAGCGCCGGTCGTGCCTTTTCGTGCTTTCTCCTTGGTGGTACCGCTCAAGGTCACCTGGACCACCTTCGCGGCGGTGGTCGATGCCGCTTTCTTCGGGATTCTGGTCAGCGTGAAGCCGCCGGCCGACAGGTTCGAGACCTTGCCGTAGGCAAAGGCGTGTGGCGTGGTAGCCTTCCCCTTCGCGGCGAGGACACTCGAGCCGCCTCCAACCAGCAGCGCGCCGGCGAGCAAACCTGGGACGAGACGATGTATGACATGCATGGGCGAGTATTCTCCTCTTTCGTGATAGAAGCTCTTGCTTCTTCTCAGTCAGCGTACGGCTCACGAGGAGGGATTCTGTGACAGAAGTGTGGCAGGAGAGTGAACAGCTTCTTACCTGTTGGTTCCAGCTTCCAGCGGAAGCCAGATCCTGAAGGTGGTTCCGGCGCCCACCACGCTCTCGACATCGATCCGCCCACCCAAGAGGGTTATCGTGCTCTGACAGATCGCCAGTCCCAGTCCCAGACCCGTGCCGCCGCGTCTGCGATCTCGCGCTTTGTCGACTTGGTAGAAGCGTTCCCAGATACGGGACAGCTCCTCTGCCGGGATACCCACGCCCGTATCCGCCACGGCCAGATTCACGCCATTGGCCGCGGGACGCGCGCTCATTGTCACGGTTCCTCCCCCGGGCGTGTGTCGCAGCGCATTACTCAGCAGATTCACCAACACCTGCTCGAGGCGGAACCCGTCGACCCGTACGGTCGGGAGAGCCGGCGGCACATCCACCGTCAGCGTCACACCGTGCTTGTCCGCAACCGCATGAAAGCGCGTTGCGAGGTTGATGAGCAGCTCATTCACCGGCACATCCTCGACATGCACGTTCACTTCTCCGGTTTCGAGCAGGGCCAAGTCCAGGAGATTGCCGGTCAGGCGCTTCAGCCGCTCCGATTCACCGGTGATCGCACGCAGTGAGTCAATGCGCTTTTGCTCGCCCTCGATCACTCCGTCCGCCAGGCCCTCCGCGTATCCCTGGATCAGTCCCAGCGACGCCGCCAGCTCGTGCGAAATGTTCGCCAGGAGATCGTGGTCCACCCGCTGTCGCCGCGCCGCTTCCCCGACCATCGAGTTGAAGGCCATGGCCACATCCCGAGCTTCGGCCGGCCCCTCCGGCACAACACATTCATCCTGCTCACCCGAGGCGCTCGCTTGTACCGCCCTTGCCACGGCTTTCACCGGGTTGGTGATCACCCGGGCCAGAGCGATTCCGGCCAGCACAATGAGAATGACGGCGGCGATTCCGGAGATCAAGACGCGACCGATCGCATCGTGAAATCGAGCCTCCGCGACACTCTCGCTCTCGGCGATCAAAATTCCGGCGGACTGAGTAGCTCCTATCTTGCCAACGGCGGCGCAGGAACTGATGATATCGGCGACAATGTCGCCGCTCGCGGTGAAGGAGTGGACCGTGGACGCCCCCCGAGGCCCAGCGGCGGCGGCGAAGTCGCGGCGCAGCTGCGCCAGCAGCAACTTCAGCAACGGGGCGGGAAACGCCGATGCGTACCGGAGCTCGCGCTGCCCGTTGATCACGATGATTCCCCGTTCTAGTGTGCCCGCAAATGAAGCATCGACGATCCTGTTCAACGCCTTGCCTGCTT
>QHBP01000094.1:0-6376 GCA_003244175.1 Chloroflexota bacterium
AGCTCATATCCTCCGGGACGCTGGAGGAGCGCATCGACGATCTGATCGAAAGCAAGCGACAACTGGCGGACCAGATCGTGGGCAGCGGCGAGTCGTGGTTGACGGAGCTGTCGACGACCGAGCTGCGAGACCTTTTCGCGCTCAGGCGCGAAGCCGTCATGGCGGAGTAAAGATGTCACGCAAAACCGAATTCGCAAACACGTGGTGGGCGCAGCGGTGGATCAGGCTGCTGGAGAAATTTGGCTGGAGCGCTCGCCTCAATCGCGGAAGGTCCTACGCCCGTCACGGCAACGTCCTCGACATCGACGTGCAGCCCGGGCTCGTCCGCGCCAAAGTCCAGGGCTCGCGCAAGCAACCATATAAGGTAGAGATCGGGCTCAAACCTTTGAGCAACGCCGATTGGAACAAGGTCTTTGGCTTGCTCCGTCGGAAGGCAATCTACGCCGCGCGGCTCCTGTCCGGTGAGATGCCGCGCGACATCGAAGAAATCTTCAAGGCCGCTGAAGTCCCGCTTTTCCCCAAGTCTGGCGAGGATCTGATCATGTCCTGCACCTGCCCGGATTGGGCCAGTCCATGCAAGCATGTGGCCGCCGCCTACTACGTTCTGGGCGCCGAGTTCGACAGGGACCCCTTCTTGCTCTTTGAGCTCCGAGGCAAGAACAAAGAGCACGTCATGGCGGCGCTGCGGGGGCACCGCGCGGAGCGGCCACCGGCGGCGAGACCGCCGAAGGTGACGTCCGAGCCCCTCGAGGAGCACTTGGCCGACTTTTGGCAGGTGGGCGAAGAGCTGGACGATGTGAGCATTCGCGTCACTCCGCCGCCGGTGCCTCAAGCCATTTTGAAACGGCTTGGACCGGTGCCGTTGCGCGACCTGCCCGACGAGTGGTATGGGGATCTGGCCCGGATGTATGAAGTTGTCAGTAAGGACGCACTACTGTTCGCCAACGTGCCGGGCAACGGTTCCCGCACACCGAACGTTCCGGTGCGAGAGGGGATGTGATGGAGACAGGCACTATAACCCGCGCTTGACCTCGACCATTCCGTCCCGGACGCGGACGAAGTACGACGGCTCGCGATACGTCGCCGGGCCGTTGATCACTTCGCCGTCACGGAGGTCAAATTGAGATCCGTGACAGGGGCAGATGACGCTGAGGCCATCGAGCTTTCCTCCCGCCAGTGAGCACCCGGCATGCGTGCAGGTGTCGTCCAGGGCGAAAATGCCGTTGTTCAGCTTGACCAACAGCACTGAAACCCCTCCGGCATCCACTTTGGTGAGCGCGTTCGCCTGCAAGTCCGCTTCGGACATGACGGCGACGTAGTCTCCGGGCCCTTGCTCAAATGCCGTATGGTTCACGCCGAAGCCAATGTCAAACGCCTCCTCGCCGCCGAGATACGCGCCCGCAGCCATCACGAGGTATCCGGTGTTCGCGAGGGCGACACCCGTCCCGCGCGCACCACGTAACCGCGCCGTCAGAGACGCGGTGTATACGACGAACGACGTAGCCATGGTGAGGGCGTGCAAGAGTCCAACGCGCCGGTCCTTGCCGGACGTGTAGCTCCATTGTGCCCAGCCGGTTGCGATCGAGGCGACCGCGGCGGCCCAACCGATTCCCAGAGTGATGTCCGCCGCGGAGCTCATCGCGTCGTCATCGCGCGTGGCTCCTACCGCGTCCAAAACCATCGTGGCCGTCCAGGAGCCCACGGGGACATCTGTCACCATCGGGTGCAGGGGATGACCAAGCCAGGTGCCGTTGAGAAGATTCTGAACCCTCTTACCCGTACCCCCTCCCATCTGGAAAAGAGCTTTGAACCACCCCTGCAGGGGGTCACCGATGGTGTCGAGCCAGCTTTGCTCCTCGATAAAGCGATCCAACGACCGGAACATCTTGCACCTCCGCCTGCTTACTGTCTCTACGGTCCCATTATGGGACCAGGCGCCCGCCACCTGGAGCCGACCCCTCCGTCTTCTCGAAACAGAGTAGGCCTATCTGGTCATTCCCACCTGGTTCTAATCCTGCTACTGTAGTGTGACTGGAAGGAGATATCCCTGGAGAGGCAATTGAAAATGTTTGTACTGATCGTGAAAGGCGCCAGGCGCGCCACTCTCGCTTACCATCGTTGCGAGTCCCGCTCGGAGCTCGACGAGCTCTTACAGGTCTATAAAGCTCTCGGCTATGCCGAAGATGCACTCATCATCGAGGAGCGACAGGAAGACAAGGCGGCGTAACTACCTGGCCTGAACGGCGACCTTGAAATACCCGGTTGGTGTGCCGTAGCAAACAGGGCTCCAGACATCGAAATGGTTCCAGGTCGTGAAACTGCCCGACCGATCTTCCACTATCCCGGTCATGCCAATGACCGGGATATACACGCGAGTCCCGAAGGCGTAGAAGTTGTTGGCGAGCATTCCCCAGAACACTGGGGAGCCGCTGGACGAGACCGGCCCCGCGGATGCCGGACAATACGACGTCAGGTACGCCAGGATCCATTGGCCTGAAACGGTCTTCATGGCGTTTGTGCGGCGGCCGCTCGCATGCCGGCGTTTAGAGCGGCGATGGTGCGCTCCGCGTCCCCGATTCTTTGGAATCGTGATGGTCGGGATGGTTGCGGGTGTCGACTGCGGCACGGAAACCGTCGGCACGGACACTACAGTTTGTTGTGGGATGGCGACGGTGGGAATGGTGACAGGCGTGCCGAGTGAATCACCCTGACCTTGGGCATATGCCAGAGGGGCATCGCTCGCGTGCTGTTTCGCAACGTGCGCCAATGCTGCTGGAGTGCTTGCCGCTGCCAGAAGCAACAAACACCCTCGCCTACTCAAAGTCCTCCATCATGGAAAAACCTCCACGGTGTGGTCGCGGCACAACTCTACGCCGAATCGTGGCGATCGACACGACCGCTCGGTCGTTCCTTCTCCACCGCCGCAAGCCCAGACTTAACTCTACCGGCACCCTCCCCATCCGTCAAAATCGCGCCCATGGTTCGGGCTCGACTTTACCGGAGTTGTGGTAGTGTCAAATTGCATTCGGACTGATCGCGTCTTGCGGAAGCGAAGGTTGTGGTCCCTTCCACCTCGACTCTCTTGACCCAGTGGAACTGGGAGCCCAGCATCATCATCGGCCTTTCGGCCGTGACTGCTGGATACGGTTACGTGTGCGGGCCACTGCGTGAAAGGCGCAATCTCGGCCCAGCGGTCAACCGCAAGCAGATCACCTACTTTGCGATGGCGATGGTGACGGTTGCGTTGGCATTGCTTTCGCCAATTGACGCGATCGGCGATCAGTATCTGTTTACCGTGCACATGGTCCAGCACCTGCTGCTGGCCGCCCTCTTTCCGCCTCTCCTTCTGCTTTCTCTGCCCCCGTGGCTGGTACTACCGCTTTTTCGCCGCCCATCCACCGCGGGGATCGCCTCCTTTTTCACTGCGCCTTTCGCCGCTCTGTTGTTCTTCAACGCAGACATCTATGTCTGGCACCTTCCGGTCCTGTACGACGCGACGTTGAGCAACGAATGGATTCACATCGCGGAGCACCTGAGCTTTATGGTTTTCGGGATACTGAATTGGTGGCCCGTGCTCAGCCCTCTCCGCGAGCAGCGGCTTTCGTACCCGCTGCAGGTCCTGTATCTGTTCGCCGAGGGAACCATTATGATGATCCTGGGCATCGTCTTTACGTTCTCGCCCATCGCCTTTTACTCCCCCTACGTCCATGCCCCCCGCCTGTGGGACATGTCGGCAGTGAACGATCAGCAAATCGGCGGCTTGACCATGTGGTACCCGGGCAACCTACCCTACGCCTATCTCCTGTGTGTCGCGTTCTACCGCTGGTTCGATGATCAAGAACCGACGCAACAACCTGGTTCGGCTTTGAGCAATGAGAGAATCTCTTACAATCAGTGACGTGCCTCGACCGAAGACGGGGCAAGCGTTCCAAACAACGCAGATGCAGCACGGAGGTCTACAGGCTGATGCGGTTTTGGTTGACGTCTCCCCGGGTTAAGGGCGGCCCGCCTGCTGGTCCACACGGTCCTTGCTTGCACCTCGCGGGCATCCTGTGTGTGGTGGGTGGACTGGCGACCATCATACTTTTTGCCTTCCCTCAGGCCGTTCATGCCGCCTCGAGCTGGCCTCCTCCTCTGCAGACGGCGCCGATCTGGAATCCTGGTCCCGCCTGGGCGCCGGTCGACCCCAAGTCCCCGGAAATGAGCTTGATCTCAAATACGTTCTGGGCCGTCTTCATAATTTCCGCGGTCGTCATGGCGTTTGTGGTCACGTTCATGGCCATCAATATCTTTCGCTTTTCAGCCAAACCAGGTGCTCCCGACCCGCCTCAAGTTTTCGGAAACAGAAGGGTCGAATTGGCCTGGACGTTGATCCCGACTGCCATTCTGACTCTCGCATTCGGGGTCACCGTCTACGCTATTCACGACATCAACACGCCGCCACACGGCGCGGCGCTTCTCGATGTCGACGCCATCGGTCACCAGTGGTGGTGGGAGTTTCAATACCCGGGCAAAGGCGTCGAGACGGCGAACGAGGTTCACCTGCCGGTCAACACGGTTGTACACTTTCATGTGAAGTCGGCGGACGTCATCCACAGCTTCTGGGTGCCTCAGCTGCAGCGGCAGATCGACGCCAATCCCGGGCAGGACAATGCGGTCTACGCCAAGATGACGCGGATTGGCGTGTACAGTGGAGCGTGTTACGAATACTGCGGCGCCGACCACGCGTGGATGAAGTTCAGACTGGTGGTCGACACTGCCGCTGGCTTCGCCGCCTGGGTGAAGCAGCAAACGCGGCCGGCGGTGAAAACGCAAACGGGCCTGGCCGCGTACGGACGGACAGTTTTCCTGCGTAACACGTGCGTATCCTGTCACGCCATCACCGGCACGCCGGCGGGGGGAGCCGTTGCCCCCAATTTGACGCACGTCGGGAGCCGTTGGGCGATTGGAGCCGGCGCCGCTCCGGACACGATTCTCGGTCTCGAGACGTGGATCTACAACCCGAACGACTACAAGGATGGCGTCTCTATGCCCTCCTTTAGCGTCTTGCCGGAAAAAGACATCAAAGGACTTGCCGCCTACCTGTACAGTCTGAAGTAAGAAGCGAGGAAGGAATGGCCACCACTACCGTCGACGAGATTCGGGCGCCCTCACTTCCAAGGGTCTCCGGCTCGGAGGGATTGCTCACCTGGATCAAGACCACCGATCACAAGCTGATCGGCATTCTGTACATCACGACGTCCCTCCTTTTCTTTCTCGTTGGCGGGGTGGAAGCGCTCTTCATGCGGGCGCAGCTGGTTGTACCACGCAATACAATCTTGACGCCCGAGGTGTACAATCAACTCTTTACCATGCACGGCACGACGATGGTCTTTCTCGTTGTCATGCCGGTCTTGATCGGGTTCGCCAACTACTTCCTGCCACTCATGATCGGGGCACGCGACATCGCGTTCCCTCGCATGAACGCGATGAGCTACTGGCTCTTCCTGTTCGGCGGTATCTTGCTGTATCTCAGCGTGCTCCAGGGCAACATGCCAGCTGTTGGCTGGTTTTCCTATGCCAATTATTGGGAGCATCCATATACCATGGACAACGGGCCGATATTCTGGGCCGCCTCCATGGCGCTTCTTGGCTTTGGATCAATCGCCACGGCCCTCAATCTCATCGTCACCATTATCACGCTGCGCTGCCCCGGCATGTCGCTCAACAAAATGCCGTTGTTTGTCTGGATGGTGCTTGTCCAGTCCTTCATGATCATCTGGGCCTTACCGTTCCTGACGGCGGACTCCATTCTCATGTTGTTCGATCGTTTGATCGGCACGCACTTTTTCCAATGGCAGCAGGGCGGCAACGTCGTGATGTGGGAACACATCTTCTGGGGCTTTGGGCACCCCGAGGTATACATCATGATCATGCCCGCGTTCGGCATGGTTTCCGAGATCGTCCCCGTCTTCTCGCGGAAGCCGATTTTCGGGTACACCTTCGTTGCCTTTTCGGGTGTTGCCATCGGCTTCATCAGCTTTTTGGTGTGGGCCCACCACATGTTCACAACGGGATTGACGGAAAGCGAGCAGGCTTTTTTCGCGGCCACGACCATGGTAATCGCTATCCCTACGGGAGTGAAGATCTTGAACTGGCTGGCAACCATGTATGGGGGCGCCGTTCGCTGGACAACGGCCATGAAATACATGGCCGCCTTTATCATCCAGTTCACGATTGGCGGGATTACCGGGGTCATGTTCGCAGTGGTGCCGTGGGACTACGCAAGTACCGACAGCTACTTCGTCGTGGCGCATTTTCACTACGTTCTCTTCGGCGGGACCGCGTTCATTGTCCTCGGCGCCGCCTACTACTGGTTCCCGAAGATGACGGGGCG
>QHBP01000094.1:6387-6771 GCA_003244175.1 Chloroflexota bacterium
CCGCGCCGCGTCTACACCTACGCCAATCCCGACTGGGCCATTTGGAACCAGCTTTCTACCGCCGGGTCCGCGATCCTGGCGTTCTCCATGCTCATGTTCGTGTACAACATCCTGCGCAGCCTGAGACATGGCGAGGTGGCGGGTGCCAATCCTTGGGATGCCTGGACGCTCGAGTGGCTGGCGCCCTCGCCACCTCCTCCCTACAACTTCGCCACAATCCCAGAGGTGCGTAGCCGGCGGCCACTATGGGACCTCGCCCATCCGGAAGCGCCGGACTGGCGGTACGAGCGTCATGAGTCCAGCGCCGGCGCTGCCGTCGACCCAAATACGGGCGCTAGTACTGGGGGAGGCACCGGCGGAATGGCCGCCACGGCGACCGCCGCG